>JASGGP010000453.1:0-2511 GCA_047604985.1 Lacrimispora sp. | reverse complement strand
CTATTGTGGCTGATCAGAAAGCCCAGCTGGAGGCCGCCTTTGACAGCGCCTTAAAAACAGCCGATATTCTTCTTTTAAACGGCGGAACCTCCATGGGAACGGAGGATTACACCTCCACTCTGCTTCAAAAAAGAGCCAGCCATTTCCAGCATGGAGTGCGCTGTATCCCCGGCATTCCGGTGGCTGCCGCCATTGTGGACGGAAAGCCCGTCATCAACCTGCCGGGCCCTCCCTATGCGGCCTTTTGTGCCCTGGACTGGTGCGTGAAAGCTCTGGTTTCCCATTGGTACGGCCTGCCCATGCAGGAGCGGAAAAAGGTGAAGGCCGTATTGACTAAGCCAATCCAAAAGCCGGAACTCCACGAAATGTACGTGAGGCTGGTCTTGCAGAAAGATGGGCAGAACGGCTTCAACGCCGCTCCTATGCCCATGGAGGTCCGATTTGCGGATGCGGCAGACCGGTGGAACGGGCTGTTTATCGCCCCTATTGGCAGGGGGAAGTGGGACGCGGGATGTGAAATCGATGCAGAGCTTCTGTATACCGACTGCTGAGTCTCATTCAATTATGAAAGGAAAGAAAGTAAAAGCCAGGCTTCTGCCCAATAAATACACGTTTTCTTCTATATAAAATGTGCGTAAGAAGTCTTCACAGGATGCCTCAAAGCATATGCTTCACAGACGTTGAAGGGCGCCCCGCTTATTGAAACAGGAATCAGGGCTGAAAACTCCGGGACAGGCTTTAAGCCCTGTTTTTTTATACCTATTTGTCGAAAAAGCTCGAAAAAAAGATTCAGAAAACTTACAAATTTTAAAAATATAATATACCATCTTTACATTAATCTGGTATAATAGAGAAAAATGCAGTATGCAAAAGGAGGTTTCAAACAATGAAAGGAAGTAAGAAAAGAAGGTTTCTGTCACTGTGGCTGGCCCTGCTCATGGTCCTTTCCCTTACCACAGGCATGTCCTTCACCTCTCTGGCGGCAGATAAGGATATTGTGGTTCTTTACGTCAATGATGTCCACTGCGGCATAGACGAGAACATCGGGTATGCGGGTCTGGCGCTCTATAAGAAAGAGATGCAGGCCCAGACCCCATATGTGACTCTGATTGACGCAGGAGATGCCATTCAGGGAGCACCTATCGGAACCTTGTCAGACGGCGGATATATCATCGACATCATGAATAAGGTCGGCTTTGATTTCGCTGTGCCGGGCAATCATGAATATGATTATGGAATGCCCCGTTTTCTGGAGCTGGCAGGAAAGCTAAGCTGCGGCTATTATTCCAGCAATTTCATGGATTTAAGGACAGGCTCCTCTGTATTCGCTCCGTATAAGATCTTTACATACGGCGATACAAAAATTGCATTTGTGGGCGTTACCACGCCGGAGAGCTTTACAAAATCCACACCCGCTTATTTCCAGGATGGAAACGGAAACTATATCTATGGCTTCTGCGAGGATGAAAGCGGACAGAAGCTTTACACCCAGACCCAGTCAGCCATTGACAGTGCCAGGGCAGAAGGCGCTACTTATGTGGTTGTAGTAGGCCATTTGGGGGAAAATGGTTCTACAGACCGCTGGACTTCAGACAGCGTCATCAAGAACACGACTGGCATTGATGCATTCATTGACGGCCATTCTCATGAACAATACAGCAAATATGTAAAGGACAAGGATGGAAAAGACGTTCTTCTCACCCAGACCGGAACGAAGCTGGAAAACATCGGAAAGCTGACCATCCGCACCGACGGTACTATTGCCGATGAACTGGTTTCCCAGGTTCCCGCAGGGGAAAGCTCCGGCGCCTATGAGGTGAAGAAGGGGGATACCTTAAGCAGGATCGCAAAGAGAGAATTAGGCTCCTATGACCGCTGGAGAGAAATCTACGATGCAAATAAGGACAAGATCAAGGATCCCAATGTTCTTACCGTAGGTCTGCAGCTGGCAGTTCCCGGAAAGAGCACTGTTACATCAGATGGGAAAGCCATTGATTATGATACAGACAAATTTATAAAGAATATCCAGGCCCAGTATAATGAATCCTTAAAGACCGTCATCGGCCATACGGATGTGGAGCTGACCGTCAATGATCCGGCAACCGGAAACCGTGCGGTCAGAAGCGCAGAAACCAATTTAGGCGATCTTTGCGCAGATGCCTACCGCTATGTGCTGGGAGCTGATATCGGCTTATCCAACGGCGGCGGCGTCAGGGCCAGCATTAAAGCCGGAAACATTACCTACAACGATACCCTTACCGTATTCCCATTCGGAAATATGGGCTGTGTAGTAGAAGCTACCGGACAGCAGATCAAGGATGCCCTGGAGATGGCTTCCAGAAACTGCCCCGCAGAAAACGGCGGTTTCCTCCAGGTATCAGGGCTTACCTATACCATTAATACTTCCGTAACACCAAGTGTTCAGCTTGATGAAAAGGGCAACTTTATAAAGGTTACCGGTGCCTACCGGGTGTCGGATATTATGGTAGGAGGCGCACCTCTCGATGTGTA
>JASGGP010000452.1:0-2531 GCA_047604985.1 Lacrimispora sp. | reverse complement strand
CTCCACCTCATTGTCGTCAAGAGAGGAGGTGGGTTCATCTAAAATCAGAACTTTAGCCGACATATCCACCGCCCTAGCAATGGCAAACATCTGCTGCAGGGCAATGGAGTAATTTTCCAGGGCCCTGGTAACGTCGATCTGGATATCCAGGCTTTCCAAAAGCTCCTTTGCCTTCTTGTTCATGGTCTTCCAGTCAATCAAACCCGCCCGCCTGGGCTCCCTGCCGATAAATAAGTTCTCGGCCACAGATAAATTGGGACAGAGGTTCACCTCCTGGTACACGGTACTGATCCCATGGGCCTGGGCCTCCTGGGGCGAGTGGTTTATGATGCTCCCTTTCGTTCCAGCAATGGTTATCTCTCCTGATTCAAACTCTTCCACCCCTGTAAGAACCTTGATGAGGGTGGACTTTCCCGCCCCGTTTTCCCCCATAAGCGCATGGATCTCCCCGCTTCTTAAGGTGAAATCCACTTGGTCCAGGGCCTGGACGCCGGGAAATGTTTTCGATATATTGCGCATGGTTAATACGATTTCTCTCGCCATTAAAGCCTCTTCCTTTCCTCCCGCTTTCCGCCTTACAGACAGCTTCTGGGATTAAAAAAGGTGCGGGGAGGAGAACTTAAAACCTCCCTGCCCCTGCACCTGTTTATTCTGCTTTCATCCTCTTTCTGCCGCAGACGGCCCCGGGGATTAATATGCGCGCTTTGGCTTCTCTGCCGCTGCAGTATCTGCCGGATATACGCCTTCCTGTACGTATGCGATCTTGTCAACGCTTTCGCCCTTTTCCAGCTTCTGAATGATCTCAGCTACCCGGGGGCCGTGAAGCGGGTTGCACTCTACGGATACGTTCATGTCTCCGGCAATCATGGCGTCAAACGCTGCAGCAACCGCATCAAAGGAAATGATGGTAATGTCTCCCTTAGGCCCGCATGTCTTTCCGGCTGCCTTGATGGCGTCAATGGCTCCGAATGCCATGTTGTCATTCTCTGCGATTACAACATCGATGTCATTATAGGTCTTTAAGAAAGATTCCATAACCTCCTGGCCCTTTGCCTGGGTGAATTCACCGGTCTGGCGCTCTAACATCTTCCAGTTGGGATGATCCTTCATCTTCTCTTCCACGCCGTCGGTACGTCCGATCTGTGCGGAGGAGCCGATGGTTCCCTGAAGAGTCACAATATTGATGTCCTCGTCTGCACGGTTGTTCTTCTTTAAGTAATCGTCAAGCCATGCAACTGCGTCATAGCCTTCCTGAAGGAAGTTGGAGCCAACCCATGCGGTATATAAGGAATCGTCGGATACGTCGATCATACGGTCAACGATAATGACCGGGATTCCGGCATCCTTTGCTTCCTGTAAAACAGTGTCCCATCCGGTTTCCGTAACCGGAGCGATCACGATATAATCTACATCCTGCTGGATAAAGTTTCTGACTGCCTTTAACTGGTTCTCCTGCTTCTGCTGGGCATCGTCAAAAATCAGCTTATAGCCGTTGGCTTCCGTGAAGGTGGATTTCATGGATTCGGTATTAGCCGTTCTCCAGTCAGACTCAGCACCTACCTGGGAAAAGCCCACCACGATCTGTTTTCCTGTGGTTTCCCCTGCTGCCGCCTTTGTAGTTTCCGCTGCCTTTGTTTCCGCCGCTTTTGTTTCCCCTGCCGCCGCTGTAGTTTCCGCCCCTGCCGCTGCCGTGGTGGCCGCTGTCTGAGCGCCGCTGCAGCCGGATAAAATCATGGCCGCGGTCATGGTTGCAGCCGTCATGATGCTGAGTAATCTTTTCTTCATAACTTTCCCTCCGTTTTTAATTAAATAGTGTTTGCTGTTTTTGTATCTGCCTGTATCATAGCTTTTACCCGCATTTTTCTCAATGCAAAATCTTCGGCAAACAGTTAAGTTTCTTACGCCCTTAAAGCCTATTCCTTCAAAAGGTTGGATTTTTTCGGAAAAAAGTTGATTTTTTTAGGCAGATCTCTGGACCGCCGGAATCCGCACCGTAACAGAGGTCCCCACCCCGTATTCACTTTCCACGGAAATCCCGTAATCCGGTCCGAAGTTAAGCCTGATCCGTTCCGCCACATTGGCAATGCCAAAGCCTTCCCTTAAGTCCACGTCCTCTCCTCCCCGATTCACCAGCTTCTGCATTTTTAAGAGGGCCTCCGGCTTCATGCCGATTCCGTTGTCCTCCACCCTTAAAAAGATGTCCCTTTCTTCCTGCCAGCCGCTGATCTTTAAAAATCCTTTTTTCCTGCAATTCTTGATGCCGTGATAAAGGGCATTTTCCACGATGGGCTGAAGAGTCAGCTTCATAACGGAAAACTCCATAATTCCCTCCTCAAAGTCAATCTCATAATCCAGAATATCCTCATACCGGAAATGCTGGATCTGAAGGTAGCTGTTCACGTGCTCCGCCTCTCCCCTTATGGTGATAAAATCCCGCCCGTTATTAAGTCCCATCCGCAGGAAAGAAGAAAGGGCGGTAATCATATCCACCACCTCCTGATGGCGTTTTCCCTCTGCCAGCCAGACAATGG
>JASGGP010000451.1:0-2542 GCA_047604985.1 Lacrimispora sp. | reverse complement strand
CCAAAAACTTAGTATCCTTTTTATGGCTGCCACCCTCTATAATTGATAGCAGGAGGTGGCCATAATGAATAAATTAGGGAAAAAAAACAACTGGACCGCATATCTTTATATTTTACCGTTAATGATTTTTTCTTTTGCATTGATCTATTACTGTATCATCTGTACCATAGGAACCAGCTTTACGGATTGGAACGGCATGTCCAAGGAAATGAATTTTGTAGGCCTGAAAAATTATACGAAGATGGTTCATGATAAAACATTCTGGACAGCAGTCGTCAATAATATTATCTTTTTCTTTGGTACCGTTTTTGTACAGGCAGCAGTCGGATTCCTGCTGGCAGTTCTTTTGAAAAACCGTCTGCCCGGGAGCAATATATTTAAAGCCATTTATTTTATGCCCATAGCAATGGCAACGTCTATCATCACTGCTATTTTCAAAATTATTATGGATCCTACCAACGGAACGCTTAACGCATTTTTAAGGGCGGCGGGCTTGAAGATATTTGCGGTCAGCTGGCTGGGGGACCAGAGATTTGCACTTCTCTCGGTTATTATTGTAAATATCTTCCAATGGATGGGATTTTCCATGATTATCTATTATGCCAGTCTTATGAGCCTTCCGGATGATGTATATGAGGCGGCCAAAATTGACGGGGCCGGCTTCTGGAAGACGACTTTGTCAGTTACCCTGCCGATGCTGAAAGGAACAACCAATGTTTTGGTTATTCTGGGTATTGTAGGCTCTTTAAAAACCTTTGACATTGTTAAGCTCTTAACAGGAGGAGGCCCGGGCCGTTCCAGCACGGTGATGAATACATATCTGTACGAAAAGGCATTTAAGGATTTTAATGCAGGCGGAGCCGCATCCATTGGTGTGGCAATTCTGATTATTGCAGTCATCATGTCATTTTTACAGATAAGATTTGGTAAGGAGGATTAGGCCATGAAGAAAAACAGATGGAAAATGGCAGTCCCCAGCTATGGGATATTTACTCTATGTGCTCTGATCTGGCTGCTGCCTATATTCACCGCATTCGTAAAGTCATTCCAGATTAATGGACTGGGCAACTATAAGTATGTGCTTACATATGAAAAGATAAGCTATTTCAGGGTAGTATTTAACAGTATGCTGATTGCAGTAAGCAGTGCTGTTATAGTGACGATCATTACCACATTGGCAGCTTTCGCTTTTTCAAAGATGAAATTTTCCGGCGGAAAGGTGCTGTACGGAGCTGTTCTTGCGTGTCTGGCAGTGCCGGTGGCGGCGGTAACCAGCCCTCTTTTTGCAACTATTAAAAATTTCGGGCTTCTTGATAAGCACCTGGGAGTTATTGTTCCTTTGGTTGCTTTTAACGCCCCTATGATGCTTCTGATGATAAAGAATTATTTTGATACGATTCCGGATGAACTCTTGGAAAGTGCCAGGATTGACGGGGCAAACAGCTTCCGCATATGGTATGAATTCATGATCCCTTTAAGTATTCCGATCATTGCCAATGTTCTGGTATTGACGTTCATATATTCATGGAATGATTACCTGGTTCCTCTTTTAGTCATGAGAAGCGAAGAAAATTATACAGTTACTTTGGCGGCCCAGTATTTTGTGTCAAGCACATATCAGAGTCCGGCAGATGTAGCAAGGATATACGCGGTCATGATGCTTCTGACCTTTCCCTCCATCATTGTGTATCTTTTCAGCCAGAAATTTCTGGTGGGAGGGATTACCAGCGGCTCTGTGAAAGGGTAGACAGGATATGGCGGTCAGACCGTACTTTTATAAATGAGAATCATGGAGGATAAAGCATGAGCCAGAAATTACCTGTTTTAAGCGGTGATACATACTGTAATCCGGTACCGTTTTCCGATGGAAGGATCCACACAAATCCGGATCCTTTTATCCTGCGCTGGTGCGGCCGGTATTATTGTTATGCCACGGACGAACGCGGGGTAAAGGTGAGTATTTCCAAGGATATGGTGCAGTGGGAAGATAAGGGATATGCAATCACCGACAGTGGGTATCATTGCTACTGGGCGCCCTCGGTTATTTATTTAAACGGAGTATTTTATATGTATTACTCCAACATCCCGTCTGAAACAGATGACTGTCACCAGCAGCATTTAAAGCTGGCAAAAGCAGTAAGTCCTCTGGGACCTTTTGTCTGGGAGAAAACGTTCTTCGGCCACTTTTCCATTGACTCCCATCCTGCCATATGGAACGGGAAAATGTATATGTTCTATTCAGTCAATGACTGGCTGGGAACAGAAGAAAAAATAGCGGGCACATGTATTCTGATGGATGAAATGCTTTCTCCGGAAGAATTTGCAGGTAAGCCCCACCCGGTGGTTCTTCCCAGCCTGCGGAAAGAGATTTATAAAGAAAACCGCTTCGGTGACGGCAGGGACTGGTACACCATTGAAGGCGCATGTCCCGTATTCCGGGATGGCGGCGGCTGGCTGCTCTATTCGGCTAATGCATACGAGCATGAGGATTACTTTGTTGGAACCGCGGCAGCTAAGACCAGGGAACGCCTGGATGATATGG
>JASGGP010000450.1:0-2560 GCA_047604985.1 Lacrimispora sp. | reverse complement strand
CTGGCAAGAGATTACAGTATTAATGCACCTGCCGGAGAAGCAAGCGGGTACAACACAAACAAGCTGCCTGTCAGGTATCCCAGCGGTAAAAATTTCTTTTTTGATAAGGTTTATAGCCTTCCGGAACAGGAGGATGTACGCATAGTTTACCATTGCAGGTAAATCAAAATACTGATCATGCCTTAATTTTTCTAAAATATTCCCATAGCTGATAATATGATTCTCACTTATTCCAGATTCTCTCAGTTGGTTATGCATCTCGGACTCGTATATTCTGGAAGCAATTACGATTATCTCCCCCCCGTAATTTTTTAGAAAATCCACCGTTTTCTGCACTGGAATACCTTCATAGGCATCTGTTTTCGGTTCCTTATCAATAAAGCACTTCCATTGAATATCTTGATTTAAATGAACCAATTGCTTTCCTCTGTAACCCGCCCCCATAACCACAACCTGTCCGGGATACTTTTGCAGCAAAGAAATAAACTGCATGAACACTTCATTTGTACGGGCAAGCTTTGTATTCCACTGCTCTTCCTGTGAAACAGAAAACATGACCCGATACTTATAGATTTCCTTGGACAAATCATCACCTAACTTGCCGTATACCTGCTGTAAACCTGAAAGTTCCATTAACTGATTCCTCCTCTGATTTCCGCCTCTATTTTGACGGCAATTTCTCTGTTTACCAGATCATTTAAGTGAGACGGCAATTTACCGTACTCGTAGTCCTTATCTGTAAAATATTGTTCACTCTCTGCCACTTCAATAACAGATGCGCTGGGACAGCTTTCCGCAAAAAACTGATAATACCCCTCCAGTATCCGGTTCATCTCTCTGATTTCCAAATAATTTGGATAATTTTCTCTGCCTGCATCGCTTCCAAATTGCTCGCATAAAAAGTTTTTCACAAGAACAATCCTCGTAGACGGATACTCTGCCTGGACCTTAGAAATAAAATCAAGACAGCTTGTTTTCCATAAATCCATACATTCTTTGCTTCTGCGGGACAAAACCTGCGTTCCCTCTAAAGGGACCTCAGCCTCGTCAAAAGCATCACTCCTGGTAATACAGGAATCTCCGCATCGAATCACATCAAATCTTTCTTCTATAAAGTCCATGCAAAGATATCGCGGCACGCTCTCTTTCAGAATATCCCAAAATGCGGAATACATATCTCTCTCAATCATCATATTTCTATATAGATTCTTATGATAAAATTCCACTTCTTCCTTAAGCGGATGCATGATTCCAATGAGACTGGAAAAATTGAATCTGTAATATGGATTGTGAAGCATATTCATATTCCACAAAATTCTGTTTAAATTATACCCTCCCATTACAGCATAGGTACAATCCTGCGAATCGGGAAATTTTTGTGCAATATAAGCCCGGTAACTCTCTGCAAGCCGCTTATACTCGTCCTTTTCCCTCCTATAAAATATTGCAGACAACATATCAGACAACTTATACTTCACAATTTCTTCAAGCACAGAACCGTATTTCTGATAAATTCCATTCTTAATAAATCCCTGAAGCAAAGCGTCAAAGGCGCGAAGACCTATTGCAGACTCATCGCCATTATTTTGTCTTGGCTTGGCAGTGAGCGAATCTTTCCTGAAACGCCTGTAAAAATAAAGGCCTTCGTTTATATTAGTGATTTTGTTACTCAGCGCCAGAAGCAATGGATAAATTGCTTTTGCTTCACTATGGCAGTCTGGAAACTCGATTTCATTTTTTATAAAAAGTTCCTTTCTGACCAGGCATTTCCAGATAGGAGTATATCCATATTTCATGTGCTCTTTAACAGTATAAAGCTTCCCCAAGCTCCCCGAGCATACACGGTATGTTCTCTCTCCAGTCCTGTCATCCACCCTGTATACATCGCACTCTGCCATATCTGCATCGTTCTGAGAGGCCGCATCATATAATTTCTTTAAAAAATCACGATCCACCCAATCGTCAGAATCAATAAAGGATAAGTATTCTCCCTTTGCTTCTCTTATACCTTTATTTCTGGCTATTGACGGCCCTGAATTTTTTTGTTTCAGAATCTTAATCCGACGGTCTTTTTTTCCCCATTCCTCACATTTTAAGTCAGAGCCGTCTGTCGATCCATCTTCAATCAGAATGACCTCAAAGTCCTGAAGGCTCTGGTTCACAATGGATTCCATACAGGCATCCAGCCAATTATAAACATTATATACCGGCACAATCACACTGATCTTCATTGATACTGCTCCTCAATCCTTTGGTTGATTTCATCCAGCAAAGCAATAATCTCCGGCTCAAATCCAGCATTTAACGCGCTTTGTTTCGTAAAAACTGCCGCTTGATTATGTATTTCAAAAATATCTTTGTTATTGGGATAAATATTACACATAACAAACCCATGATTAAAATAACTCGCCACCGCTATTCTGTGCATACCATCCAGAATCTTGTAATCTTCAAATATGGAAGAACACCTGCCCGCATCATATCCATTCTGCTCCCAGCTCTTTATCAGAGTAACAAACTGCTCCAGACGCCTTTCTGCTGTCTTTTCATTAATAAACAG
>JASGGP010000449.1:0-2593 GCA_047604985.1 Lacrimispora sp. | reverse complement strand
CTGTATAATGAATTCCAAACGGATAAAAGCGCATTTGCATTTATGAAAACAGTTGTGGCTAATTTCATCCTGGAAGGTGTTTATTTCTACAGCGGCTTCATGTTTTTCTATAATCTTGGCCGCAATCATAAGATGACAGGCTCCTCTCAGGAGATCCGCTATATCAACCGGGATGAAAACACCCATCTGTGGCTGTTCCGGAACATCATTCTGGAGCTGGAAAAGGAAGAGCCTCAGCTCTTCACCAGAGAATATGTGGATATTTACCGGAGCATGGTACGGGAAGGCTGTGAACAGGAGATCGCCTGGGGCTGCTATGCCATCGGCGATGATGTGCCGGGACTTACTGAGGAAATGGTTACGGATTATATAAAATATCTGGGAAACCTACGGTGTACAAGCCTTGGCTGGGAGCCGATTTATGAAGGCCACGACAAAGAACCGGAAACCATGGCCTGGGTCAGCCAGTACAGCAATGCCAATTTAATAAAAACTGATTTTTTTGAAGCCAGAAGCACGGCTTATGCCAAAAGCAGCGCCCTGGTGGATGATCTATAGGCAGCTAAAGACAGGGCTTGACAATTGTTTTTTTTCGTGCTAGTATGAAAATGCTCTTTAGAAGAGTACCAGTCAGGGGCAGTACTGGTTTCGACAGGGGTCATGCAGCTGGTGAAGCTATCCGCATGCGATGCGTTAAATGGCAAACCTAAATATAAACGCTAACAATAACGAATTAGCATTAGCTGCTTAATGCAGCTTGTCGGCCTTAGAGCACTCACACTTTAAGATCCGGCATCGACTATGTGAAAAACGATGTGTACAAACTTTGAGTACGCGGACGTAATATGAAGCTACTGAAGCTGTCAGGGTGTTAGTTCCCGGGCAGTAGAGGGAATGTCAAAGAACTGAATATGATAGTAGAAGAACAGGGAATTGGTTTTTGGACACGGGTTCATTGGTCTGCTCCACTCAACGAAAGTCGTGAAAATCCTTATTATAAGGAATTACACGGCTTTTTATTTTTGCAAAATTTTCATTTCAGACTGCTATATGTAAAAGAGAGCATGCTCCTAAAATCTTCACTCAAAAGATAGACGGCAAAGGTGATTCCCGTCTGGGTATCATAATTCACTGATAAGTAACTATTTTCATATTTAAAATGCATATCCCCATTTTGATCACTGATTGGCTCCCCAAAGGCTGTTTTAAAGTTTCCTATTTTATCACCGATTTTAGCACCGTTAAAATCCAGATCTTTTCTCTCAAATATACCTGATTAACAGTATCTGTATCCCAATTAAACCAGACTCGGATTCCGTTTTCTTTAAATTCCAGACCGCCTTGTCAATTGAAGCAGGTTTCTCGTTGATGTTGTTTATCAAATCCTGTTTACTCATACCCAGTAAATCTAAATATGATTGAAAAGAGTCAGCTTCACTATCAGAAGACGGCTCTGGGGAAAGAGTCACTGACTCATCCTGGGAATCGACAACAAGGGGAGCCTGTGTGGCAGAATCCTGACTGCTCTCCGAACTGTTTTCCGTTACAGTTGTATTTTGTGCATTCGTGCCGGCGGCAGGACCGGGCGAACTGGAACAGCCTGTTAATAAAACAAGGCTTAGCATAGTTATTCCAGCCCATTTTACAGATGTTTTTTTGTTTTTTATAATCATAATAAATCTCCTTTTTTATTTATTATAATGCAAGATGAATATTCTTGTAAAGAAAATTGCCGTTTTGCGTATTTCCGTATATTAATAGTTTTAAAATATTTTTATCCTATGAATCACAGTCAGACCGTACTTTTATGTGCAAAAATAATTTTATAAGACAAGAATAGATTTTTCCCCCTTTCCGAAGTATAATATGAGAAACAATCCGTTTTTCGTCTATTAATTACAGAAAGGAAATGATTACTATGCAATCTCTTGAGACAGTGCAGTTAAATGATGGACTCACAATTCCCACAATAGGTTTTGGCACTTATTTATTAAATGGTGCGGCAGGCGCAGAAAGCATAAAAAATGCTATAGAGTTGGGATACCGCCTCATCGACTCAGCCTTTAATTATGAAAATGAAGGCGCTGTCGGCGAAGCAATCCGGCGTACTTCCGTTCCAAGAAAAGATCTGTTCATAACTTCTAAATTGCCAGGAAGACATCATAAGTATAGCCGCGCACTTTATACCATCGAAGAGTCCTTATTTCGTTCAGGCCTTTCCCACTATGATTTGTATCTGATCCATTGGCCGAACCCACTTGAAGATCAATATATTGATGCATGGCAGGCATTAATCGAAGCCAGGAAACGTGGATACATACGTTCCATCGGGGTATGTAATTTTCTCCCGGAACATCTGGAGCGGCTGGAAAAAGAGACAGGCATCTTGCCAAGCGTCAATCAGATCGAGCTTCATCCTTACTTTAATCAGATGGAACAAATAGAATGGCACAAAGAGCATGGTATTATTACAGAAGCATGGACCCCTCTGGGAAGAGGAAATAATATGCTGTCCGATAGCCTGATAACGAATATTGCAAAGGCCTGCCAAAGAAGTGCTTCACAGGTTGTATTGCGCTGGCATATTCAGCAT
>JASGGP010000448.1:0-2628 GCA_047604985.1 Lacrimispora sp. | reverse complement strand
GGTCCTGAGTTATGTTCAAGGTCTTTGTATCCGGGTTAAATAAGGTCTTGCCAATGAGCTGCTTTGCGTAGTTGAACACCACCAGGTTAGTGATATATTCCTTATTGGCGCATAAAAGATACATGCTGCTGTCATATTCATGGACCTTTTTGCCCATCTCCAGAAGATCATCCCAGGTGTACTGCTTGGTAAAATCCAGGCCAATGGCATCTGCCAGATCCTTGTTCACCAGAATGCCCGCTCCTGAAATTCCGCTGGGAAGCCCTAACTGCTTGCCGTCATACCGTCCGTTAATGGGAAGAGACACATAGGATTCTTCAAAGTTGGACATATCCATTCCATATTGGTTAAAGTCGATGAAATAATCGCCTGCCGCCACATATGTGGGGAAGATTTCCGGATCAACCTGTACAATATCGGCTGCCGTACCGGAAGCCAGCTGGGTTGCCAGCTTATCGTGATAGCCGTCATTTCCGCCGTATTCCGCCTCAATGGTCACGTTGGGATGAAGCTTTTCAAACTGATCGATAACATCAATAGTTGCCTGATTTCTCTCGTCGCCGCCCCACCAGGCAAACCGCAGAGTGATAGGCTCATTTCCGTCGGCCTTCGGCGCCTCGGAAGCCTTTGCTTCCTCCCCGCTCTTTGTGGTCTCCGCAGCAGTGGTTGCATTTTCTTTTCCGTCATTTCCTCCGCTTCCTGAGCAGCCGGCCATAGAGCCTGCTGCCAGAGCCGCTGTCAGAAACAAAGCTAAAGTTCTTTTTTTCATAAAAGGTACCCCCTCTTTCTTTGATAGCCTCATTGTACTTGAAAATACTGGCAGACAAAAGGCAGATTCCTTTCTATTTTTCTTCATTGATTGCTGAATTTTCATAAAACAGTATCATTCCTTGTGATTATTCTTCATTTCTTGCGGTACGTCCGCCTCGGAAAGAATAAATTCCATGACGCAGCCCCAGTCTTTCTTGCTCCTTATGGCGATTCCTGCTTCTTCCCCGAAATGAAGCTTCAGCCGGCTGTTGACATTGGCAAGACCGATGTGATATACATTGATCTCTTTCATGGATTCCTTAAGACTTAAAAGCTCTTCCTTTGTCATTCCCGCTCCGTTGTCCACCACCCGGAAATGAATCCTGCCCTTTCTCTTAAATATCTGGACCTTCACATACCCGGTCCCCTCCTTATGGCGTATCCCATGGAGAATGCTGTTTTCCACAAGAGGCTGAAGCATGAGCCGGAATACCCGTAAGTCCATCAGCCCTTCCTCAATCTCATAATAAGCGATAAACCGCTCCCCAAAGCGGAAGTTCTGTATGGCCACATATTTTTTCAAATACTGGACCTCCTCCTTTAAGGAGATCTTTTCCATGGGGTCCGCAAGGGCGTATTTTAAGATGTCCGATAAATAGTCCAGAATCCGGTTGGCCTCCCCCGTATCCTGTTCCAGCTTCCGTATTTCCATCTGGACGTTCTGTAAGGTGTTGAAAAGAAAATGAGGGTTAATCTGAAGCTGAAGAGCGGTCAGCTCCGCCACCTCCTGCTCGTGCTGCTTCTGCACAAGGCTGGCATTAAGCCTTAAGGTCTGCAGAAATAAGTAAATGATGTTATTCATGATGACATCATACTCATCCCTCATTTCCTTTCTCGGCTCCGTAGGATAGACCCCGCTTTCCGCATCGTGGAAAACCTGTATCATATAGTGGAGCTGCCGGAAAGTCCTTTTCGTCGTAAAATAGGCCAAAAGAAGCATTGCCGCGCTGTTGACAAAGAAAATAAAGCCGAAAAGCCTTAACATCTGAACGATGCGGACGGTTTTCGCCTCAAAGGATATGAGAGATACCAGATTTAAGCTGTAGCGGCTGTTAAACTCCGTATGCAGCAGATACCGCTTTCCGTCCGCCTCAATCCACTTATTCTGCTTCTTTTCTATTTGATAATCAGACAGTCTGAAATCTCCGGGAACCTCTCCCCCGCCGGGCCAGGAAAACAGAAGATCTCCCTCCTGATTATAAAAAAGGACAGTCTCGTCCTCGTTTAACAAAATATTGTCCAAAAGCTCCCGGTATTTCTCCACATCCAGGTTCATGACAACGGTTCCGTCTAAAAGCAGCATCCTCTGGTAAATCGTAAGGACCTGCTTTTGCTTCCCGTTATAGGTGATGTACCGGGATTCAATCCGGTTTTTTGTCTCCTTGTCCATGCCGAAGTAAATCTGTCTCCAGGCCTGATCCTCTTCATTTGAAAACTGCATGACCCCGTCCTGGGAGGAAAAGAAGCTGTCATAGCCGTCCAGATAGAGATAAACAGATTGTATATAAGGATAAGACTGTATGATGCTCTGCATCATGGTCTTGATGTTTCTTAAGTAAATGGCGTCGCTGTACTGGATGTTGGGCTCCCGCTTGAACAGTTTTTTCAAAGCCAGCACCATATAGGAATTGTTGGTCAGCTGGTCATTCTGAAACACCACGCTGCTGACTACAAAATCCAGGTTGGTATTGATGTTGCTTAAGGTGTTCCTGGCCCTGGAATCCAGCTCCTTATTGATCTGTTCATTGACCACCACAAAGGAGATCAGAAACACGATAAAGGTGGGAATGATCAAAAGCAAGCAGTAATTCCGAAACC
>JASGGP010000447.1:0-2730 GCA_047604985.1 Lacrimispora sp. | reverse complement strand
AGTCCGAGGCGCTGTTTCATACCAAGAGAATATTGGTCCGCTTTCTTATCCTTCTGCTTTTCAAGACGGACAATATGCAGAACCCGGTCGATTTCTTTTTCGGGCAGACCTTTCAATGTACAAATGATCTGAAGATTTTCATAACCGTTTAAATGTCCGTAATAACTGGGAGACTCTATAAGAGATCCGATATCTTTTAATATCGGTATCCGGTTTTTAGCGCTAACCGTTTTCCCAAAAACTGTAATACTTCCTGAAGTGGACTTTACCAGTCCGAGTATCATTTTCAATGTAGTTGATTTGCCTGCCCCGTTGGGACCGAGAAAACCATATACGGCTCCCTCAGGAACAGACAGATCCAGATCCTTTACGCGCAAGTATTTACCATATTGCTTACACAAGCCGTTTGTTTTAATGATATCAGCCATTTTAATACCGCCTTTCATAGTTATCAGTTGGAATACAAAAAACAGCATAGCATAGCCGGCTTACATAGACTTGTAAGCAACCTTACGTTTACCTTAAATATGAAATAACAGATATGAAATTTTTTTTAGATACTTTATAATAAGTGCAGGTGATGAATATGAATAATATTTTTGAATGCAGGCTTCTGTTAGTGGACGATGAGCCTGAACTACTAAAGATGCTGAAGGACATCCTTCAAAAAGAGGGATTTAAGAAAATATTAACGGCGTCTGATTGTAAGCAGGCAATGGAATTATTTCAAACAGCAAAACCGGACGGGGTGATTCTGGATGTTTCCCTGCCTGATGGTGACGGGTTTTCCCTGATGCGGGATTTTAGAAGTATATCGCCCGCTCCCGTATTGTTTCTGTCGGCCAGAGATGAGGATGAAAACCGCCTGCTCGGTCTGGGACTTGGTGCGGATGATTATATTACGAAGCCTTTTCTGCCCAGAGAACTGCTTCTTAGATTAAAAGGAGTGCTGAACCGCACGTATTTTCCCGTGTCGGTACGGCAAATTGAAAAACCGGTTTTTCGCCTCGGCGAGACTGAAGTGAATCTGAACAGTGCCACGGTAAATCATAAAGGCAAATTGATGACATTGACAGCAAAAGAGTTTGTTTTGATAGAAAAATTATATGAAAACAGAGACAGCATTGTGACCGGAGACAGTCTTTGCAGGGCGGCATGGGGAGACGATTTGTACGGATACGAAAATACACTGATGGTGCATATCCGGCGTTTACGGGAGAAAATAGAACCTGAGCCCTCCTCTCCCTGTTATCTTCTTACTGTGCGGGGATTGGGGTACAAATTGATCGGAGTAAGCACAATATGAAAAGTATGATAAAAATCTTGGCACGCTATATAGGGAGTGCCGCAGGTATCGCATTGATCCTGCTGACCCTGAATATCGCCTTGCTTTTCTCCTGGCTAATGGCATTTCAGCAGGAAAATGGATATGCATACCGGGTTTCCGAAGTCGCAAAAGGACTCCAAAAACAGGGAAATCAATATACACTCTCAGAAACCGCAAAGGAGGCAATGAATACTCGTTATGAATGGGGAATGCTGCTTAATGAGCAGGGCGGAATACTTTGGAGCATGAACTTGCCAAAGGAACTTTTCAAAAACTATACGGTACCCGAGGTCGCCGGATTTACCAAATGGTATCTTGAGGACTATCCTGTTTATGTCTGGCGGCATAATGACGGGCTTCTTGTAATGGGATGTCCCAAGGGGAGCGTCTGGAAAACAGATTTGCAGATGCCGCAAAAAGTAATGGATAAAACTCTTGTTTGGATACCGATGATGCTTTCGTTAAACGGACTTGCGGCTGTGCTGCTCGCTTTGATGTTTGGATTGCGTTTATTCCGGTCTTTTCGCCTGCTTGCCGACGGAATAGAGAAAATGGCCAAAAAGCAGGCGGTGGAACTGCCGACCAATGGCATTTTAGGGGATCTTGCCATCCTTTTGAACCAGACCTCGCTCCAACTGCAAAGGCAGGAGTCCGCCCTGCAAAAAAGAGATTATGCCCGGACCTCATGGATTGCCGGTATATCCCATGACATCCGTACGCCTCTGTCAATGGTAATGGGATATGCCAGCCAGTTGGAAGAAAATATAGAGTTATCCCCATCCGGCAGAGAACAGGCCTCTATTATCCGCAAACAAAGCGAAAGAATCAAAACACTGGTAGAAGACTTAAATCTTGCTTCAAAGCTTGAGTATGATATGCAGCCTCTGGACAAATCAGAGATGTTCCTTGCGCCTCTGGTACGGAAGGTATTGGCTGATTTCTTGAATGGAGGACTTCCCGAAGTATATTCCATAGATGTACAGCTCGAGCCTTCCGTCGGAAACATCAAAATTTCAGGGGATGAAAAACTGCTGAAACGAGCGGTCTTCAACTTGATCGATAATAGCGTACAGCACAACCCTCAGGGCTGTGACATTAAGATTATGCTGTACAGGCAGTTCTCTCACTGCATACTCTCTGTTTCCGATAATGGAAGCGGTTTTTCAAAAGAAGCTTTGAAGCAGCTAAATCAGAAGGAAATTCCGGCCGGGGTACCACGTCATGGACTTGGACTCACGATTGTCCGGCAGATAATCAAAGTTCATGAAGGAACTGTGGAATTCAAAAATCTTCCGTCAGGAGGTTGTGAAGCAGTTCTGACCTTGCCCTGCTGATACCTATGCTGCTTACATCTATTTTAGGATTAGGGTGTCAAAAGGTCCTTTATAAATACATTCTGGTCA
>JASGGP010000446.1:0-2744 GCA_047604985.1 Lacrimispora sp. | reverse complement strand
CTGGTTTATTATAGGCTTTCGGCAATTTAAGTTCTTAAAATTAAAAATCAAAGATGTTGGATATCTTGTTTTTTACATAATTGCTTTTTTTGTCATAACGAATTCAATGAATGACATTTTAGGGTTTCTGGCTTATTTTCTTTTTATCATCCTCTTAGTCTTTTGCTTTTATAAAAACGAGATAAAGATATACGTTAAGAAGTAGCAGCATGTTTTGGAGCTTTCATATCCAGTCTTTCTTTATTGGAAAATAAATGGTTACATAAAGTGACTTATTGTATGGCTCGTGATACGGATGAAATCAGAGTTGTATTGACTTGGGGATCCTTTCCCTGGGATTTGGAAAGTCGGATACTTACAGCCAGCCGGGAGGTCTTTTTACGTCAGAATAAGAAAGTTTTTCTAAAACACTGCAAACTTAAAATAGAATAAGAATCCTGAAAATCTTTTATTTTATTCCGCTTTCCCTTCCTTTATAATAGAGCTAATGAAATAATCGGTCATGGAAGAGGTGGAGGATGATGTCAAAGGAACAGTATTTTGAAAACAGGAACAATTATATTGCCGGCGGAGATAAGGCCTGGGTGGCGGATTACTGTCGAAAGAACTGGCCAAAGGAAGTAAGCCATATTCTCCGCATTGCAGATGATGCGGCGGAGCACACCTTTCTCTTTGATCTGCGGTGGGATATGGAACGCACCTATGTGCCTGTTCATTTTGACGGGGAAGTGGTTTGGAACTATATGCCGGGGGATGACCCTGAATTCATCTTTCAGTTCAACCGTCACCAGTTCTTTCTTTGTCTGGGACAGGCATATGCCATAACCGGCGACGAGAAATACGCAGAATCTTTCGCAGAGCTTTTAAATTCCTGGATAAAGAACAATCCCCTGACGGAAGAAACCAGAAACACTACCTGGAGAAGCATTGAGGCCGGAATACGGGCGGAAACCTGGGTAAAGGCCATGGGCTATTTTAAGGACAGCCCGTCTGTGGATGACGGACTTCTGAGGGCATACATGGATTGCCTTACTGTTCACGGGGAATACCTTATGACGACTTATAAGCGTTTCCAGATCAAAAGCAACTGGGGCGTGATTGAAAACCGGGGGCTGCTGGAGATTGCCCTGGCACTTCCTCCCAGTGAACGGACGAAAGAATATCTGGATGCCGCGCTTATGCGGCTGAATGAAGAAATTAACGTACAGCTTCCCGATGACGGGGTGCACTGGGAGCAGTCTCCCATGTATCATAATGAAGTGTTTCACTGTTATCTGGAGGTGATGCGGCTGGCACGGCGCTACGCCATTACACTTCCGGAGAAAATGAGAGAGAAGGTCCGGCAGATGGCTTATGCAAATATTGCATGGAAGAAACCCAACCACTGCCAGCCCATGCAGGGAGACAGCGATGAAACCGATCTCAGGGACTTACTGGCTCAAAGCGCCTGGCTTTTTGCTGATCCGGTGCTGAAATTCTGTGCCTATGACAGAATGGATTATGACGGGGCCTGGGATTTTTTACGAGAGGGAATCGAGGGCTACGGAGAGCTGGAAGCAGAGGAACCGGATTTCCTGGACAAGGTGATGGAAAACAGCGGAAATTTATTCATCCGGTCCGGATGGGATGAAAATGCGGATTATTTCCATTTCCGCTGCGGATTCCTGGGCGGCGGCCACGGTCACTCCGATAAGCTCCACGTGGATCTAGTGATCAACGGAGAGGACATACTCATGGACACAGGCCGCTACCATTATGTGCCCGGAGAAAAGAGAACCTGGTTTAAAAGTGCTCATGGCCACAATGTGCCCTTGGTGGATGGCCGGGACTACTTAAAATGCCGGGATGCCTGGGGAGTGGACGGGATGTCCCCGGCGTATTTCGGAGGCTTCACCAAAAAAGAGGGATACCGTTATGTCCAGGGAAGCCATGGAGGCTATTTAAACGGAAAAGAGAAATGTATGGATTACCAGAAAGGTGCTGGCAATTGATACGGACCTTTATGTGATCATGGATGAGTTTTTCTCCGGAGAAAAGCATACCTATCAGCAGCTCTTCCACTTTAATAACCGGGGGGAGGTCTCTTGCTCCGGAAGCACTGTCCGCTACTGCGGCAGCAGGACCGATGGGGAATTGATGGTTCTGTCCGAAGGGTGCGGCTTAACGCTGACGGATGGCTGGATTTCCAGAAATTATAACCAGATGGAAACGGGAAAACAGCTTCTGGCGGAAAAGGAAGCAGAAGGCTTTTCTTCTATTATTACCGTCATTTCCGGAGGGGAAAGGGAGAAATATAAAGCCCCGGAGCTCTCTCTTCTCCCGGTATTCGGCGAAAACCCTGCCGTTCCCCTGGATTCCTCTGATGCGGAGGCCTTGTCCATCGGCTGGAAGGGAAAGAAATTTGTGGCTATTTTTGCTCACCGGGATATCGGAGACGCCTGCGACCTGCTTGGAGCAGGAGGGGTGAAAGGGCTTGGAACAGTCATTGTGTTTGATACGGAGAAGGAGAAGGTGGGAGGCACGGTCCTTCGCTGGTAGAAAGTCTGAAAGCGGAAGAAAGCTTGAAGATAGAATAAGTAGAAAAGTAGGTTGCTGCAGGACCTTTGCTATGAAAAATACTGCATGAAAGATGCGCTTTGGTCTGGGCTTTAAGAGCCCGTTTCAAAGCGCATTTTCCTGTTTTATATTCATTTATTTGCGCAGATTGGTTTAACAAATTTGTTTTGCAGCAGCTTAAAGCGCAG
>JASGGP010000445.1:0-2775 GCA_047604985.1 Lacrimispora sp. | reverse complement strand
GGACGAAGATTTATCTGCTCTCATTGAGGCGGCAAAAGCAGAGGGGGAGCTGACCGTATATGGTTCCTGTGAAGAGGAATATTTATCTGCAGTATGCCAGAATTTTGAAAAGATATATGGCATCAAGACAAAATATCAGAGACTTTCTACCTCTGAAGTCTATACCAAGATTTCAGAAGAAGGGGGAAAGCCATCGGCAGATGTCTGGTTTGGAGGCACTACTGATCCCTATAATGAAGCAGTGGCGGCGGGGCTTCTGATGCCCTATCAAGCAGTCAATGCGAAAAATCTCATTGGTGACCAGTATAAGGATTCCACGGATTGCTGGTACGGCATTTATAAAGGAATCCTTGGATTCATGGTAAATACAGAGGAGTTAAAGAGACTTGGTCTGGAAGCTCCGAAGACTGGGATGATTTGACCAAGGAAGAATATAAAGGACTCATCATGCTGTCGAACCCCAATACGGCAGGTACTGCAAAGCTGGTTATCAACACCATGATCCAGATGAAAGGACATGATGAGGCAATGGAATATTTTAAAAAGCTGGATAAGAACATTGCCCAGTATACAAAATCAGGTTCCGGACCATCCAAGATGGTTGGACCTGGAGAGTGTGTCATCGGTATCGGATTCCTCCATGACGGCATCTACCAGATCCTTCAGGGCTATGATAACATTCAGCTCATTGTTCCTGAGGATGGAACCTCTTTCGAAGTGGGAGCCACCGCAATTTTTAACGGCTCCACCCATACAAACGCTGCGAAATTATGGATTGAATATGCCTTATCACCGGAATGTGTGGATATTGCCAAGGATAACGGCTCCTATCAGTTCCTGGTATTAAAAAATGCTACACAGCCGGAGGAAGCTACCCGGTTTGGATTGGACATGAACAATACCATTGATTATGATTTTGAAGATGCAAAGGAAAACAGTGCAAAATATGTGGAAGATTTCTTTGAGTCTATGGGAAGTTCTTCCGATAAGGCCGATTCCAGCCGCTTCCTGACAGAATAAAGAGTACGGGGCTGTGGCAAAAAAGAATAGAAGATATTTGTTTATCTTTTTGTAACAGCCCTGCCATAATGCTGCGTAATGCAAAGGAAAAAGATTACGCAGCATTTTTCAGTTATGATACAGAAAGCTATGGCTTCTGTTCAGAATAAAGGAAGGAGGGGTTTTTGTGGCCGGTTCACAAAGCGCCCGCTTGGAGCGCAAAAAGTTTTTTTCGGATCCGATTCTGATCAGTATGATAACGGTTCTGCTGATTTTTCTTGCTTTGTTTATTTTATACCCTCTGCTGATGCTTCTGGTAGACAGTTTTTATACGGAGGGAACCGTCACTCTTTCTGTGTTTCAAAGAGTGCTGAATATGGAAAGGTTCCAAGGTGCCTTTCGGAACACGCTTGTTCTGGGATTTATTACAGGTATTGCGTCCACAGCGATTGGACTGCTTTTTGCTTATGTTGAGGTGTACGTAAAGCTGCGTACAAAGGTGATGGAGAAGCTTTTCGGGCTTGTTTCCATGCTTCCTGTGGTGTCCCCGCCTTTCGTTCTCTCTTTGTCCATGATCATGCTCTTTGGACGGAGCGGTTTAATCAGCCGGTCTCTGCTGCATATATATGATTCCAATGTCTATGGGCTCCGGGGGATTGCCATTGTTCAGACCCTTACCTTTTTCCCGGTGTGCTATCTGATGTTAAAGGGACTTCTGAAAAATATTGATCCATCTCTGGAGGAGGCTACCAGAGATATGGGGGCGAGCCGGTGGAAAGTATTTACCAGCGTCACTTTCCCTCTTTTGCTTCCGGGACTTGGCAACGCATTTCTGGTGACTTTTATTGAATCCGTGGCGGATTTTGCAAATCCCATGCTGATCGGCGGTTCTTATGATACCCTGGCAACTACTATATATTTGCAGGTGACAGGCGCATATGACTCCACCGGCGCTGCGGCAATGTCTGTGGTCCTGCTGTTCTTGACCGTGGTATTGTTCCTGATTCAGAAATATTATTTGGAAAAGAAGACGGCGGCTACCTTGACGGGAAAAGCTTCCCGCATGCGGATGCTGATTGAGGATAAGAGTGTGACCGTTCCCCTTACTATTTTCTGCACTCTGGTAGCTGCATTTGTTCTCCTCATGTACATAATGGTTCCTTTTGGAGCTTTATTTACCCTGTGGGGACGGGACTACAGCTTAAGTCTTAAATGGTTCCAATACATGTTTAAGACCAGCGGCTTAAAGGCTTTTAGTGATTCCTTTGTATTGTCGCTGATTGCTGCGCCTCTGACGGCCTTTCTCTCCATGGTCATCTCTTATCTGGTGGTTAAGAAACGGTTTAAGGCCAAAGGTTTCATTGAGTTTGTTTCCATGCTGGCCATGGCTGTGCCGGGAACGGTTCTCGGTATCGGATATATTCGCGGATATGCCAACGGACTGTTTCGAAGCGGCTTTATGAGCGGATTATATGGAACAGGACTGATTCTTATTATCGTATTCATAGTAAGAAGCCTGCCCACCGGCACCAGAAGCGGTATATCCGCCCTGCGCCAGATTGATAAGTCCATTGAGGAATCTGCCTACGACATGGGAGCCAATTCGGCCAGGGTATTTACAACGGTGACGCTTCCCTTGATTAAGGATTCATTTTTCAGCGGTCTGGTAACGGCTTTTGTACGGAGCATTACCGCCATATCCGCGATCATTCTTCTGGTAACACCGGACTTTTTGCTGATTACCTGTCAGATCAATGAGCTGGCGGAGAAAGGCAA
>JASGGP010000444.1:0-2802 GCA_047604985.1 Lacrimispora sp. | reverse complement strand
GCCTGTTAATATCTCTTGGAAATAATGTTGAAAACCGTACATTTTCCTGCTCCAGCAATTTACTGGTAAACCGTTCCAATCCCAGTCCAAGCCCTCCATGAGGCGGCATCCCATATTTATGAATCATGAGATAGCTTTCAAATTGTCCCATATCCATTCCCCGCCTTTTCATCTTTTCAACCTGCTCCTGATAGGAATGTATTCTCTGGCCCCCCGTAGTGATCTCCAGCCCTCTGAACAAAAGATCAAAGCTTAATGTTTCTTCCCTGTTTTCTTTGCATTCCATTGCATAGAAAGGACGTTTTTTGCTTGGATAACAGATCACAAAGACAAAATCACTTCCTGTTTTTTCTTTCATCCATTTGCAGAGCAATTTTTCTTCTTCTGGTTCAAAATCATCATAATCATTTATTTCTCTATGGTATTCCTTTGCAATTAATTCCTTTGCCTCTATGAATTTAACTGCCGGAATCTCATGAACGGCCGGCAGATTTATTTTTAATAAATTTATCTCAGGCTCATAATTCCTATCCAGATATTGGAAAATGTGTCCCAGCATCATGGTTTCCGTCTGCATAATATCTTCAAAGCTATTGATATATCCCATTTCAAAGTCTACGCTTGTATACTCATTCAAGTGCCTGGAAGTATCGTGCTTTTCCGCCCTGTACACCGGTGCGATTTCAAAGACTCTTTCATATACTCCGACCATCATTTGTTTATAAAACTGGGGACTCTGAGCCAGATATGCCTCTTTTCCAAAATAGTCAAGGTGAAATATATTGGCCCCACCCTCGGCGCCGGCATAGACGATTTTGGGAGTGCGGATTTCCGTAAACCGTTCTTTTTTCAGAAACTCACGGATTCCATCTACGATTCCTTCCTGAATTTTAAATATGGCCCTCTCCCTTTCATTTCTCAGGGTAACCGGTCTGAAATCAAGCAGCTTTTCCATGGATGTATCAACATATTTATTATTGATTACAATCGGACTGGGTTCTTCCGGCTTTGACAATACTTCAATATTTTGCACCTGAAGATCATATCCCGTCTTAGACCTGCTTTCTTCCTTAACACGGGCTGTTACTATAACACAGCTTTCTTCCGCCAGCTCTTCCAGCGGAAATTCAGACATTTCTTTTAAATATACGCACTGGACGATTTCTCTTTTCGTTCTTAACAGCACAAAGGCAAAATCACTCATCTTTCTGATTTTATAAATGCTGCCGTGTATTTGTACACTTTCCCCTATATGGCTTCTTAGTTCGTCTGCTTCCACTGCTGTCTTTTCCAAATTTCCTGTTATTTTCATCATCTTACGATTCCTCCTGGATTTTTATTTTCAAAAAAATTACTTTTTACAAATCCATGAGGACATAATCTGTACATCCCATACGATCACAACCTTTCAGTCACCCGTATGGTCAAAAAAAGCCACACAGGTAATTTCATTTACCAATGTGGCTTTCCCTATATTCTTTCCACATAGGCGCAACACTTACAGCGCTTGCACCTATGATTCATCACAGTTACAAGCGCTATAAATCGTCGTCCCTATTCAGCATTTCAAATTGTCGATACTGATTCATTACAGCTGCCTCCGTTTATTATATTACGATGAAATATAGCATATTATATTTTTACTGTCAAGAAAAAAATACCGGGGAGTATGGGCAAGACAACCTTTTGCGGGGGAATTACCGGGGGCGGTTGGTTCGTGAATAATACCGGATAATCTTTTCCAGAACGTCCCCGATTTCCCCCTCCACGTCAAAGACGGCAATGGCCTTACTCTCCAGCTCCCTGCGGGCGGGATGGCCGATTTTCCCGCAGACTACGCAGCAGCAGTCCCGGACAAGCCCTGTATTGGCGTGTCCCGGGTTCCCGCCCTGGCAGCTCCCTTCAGAGCTCTGTCCACATCCATCTTTCTGCCCTGGAGCAGGTGGAAGCACTGCCTTTCTTTTCTCCAGCAATCTGTATGCTCCGTCCTCTCCCACGTCATAAATGAGAAGCTCTCCGGCAGAGCCGAAGCTTCCTCCGATATGCACTCCGTCCGGGGATACAGCCCCAATTCTGTATGACATAGTTTCCTCCTCTCTTTTTCCCCTGCCTTTCATTCCCCAAAAGGCCCGGTTCCGCCGTCGAGAAGCTTCTGCACTTCTAAATAGGAAAGAAGACGCCGGAGGGAATCCTCAATGAGGCCCGGAAGCTCAAACACTTCAATACCACGCTCCATCAAGGCCTGCCTGGCCCCGGGGCCGATGCGGCTTACCAGCAGATAGTCGCAATCCGCTAACAGCTCTGCGGCTTTTTTCAGTTCCCCCAAATCGTGGTCTCCGCCGCCGCACAGGGGGGTGGTCCTCCGGCTTTCTTCATAACGGCAGCCCATGGTTTCACCATCGGCTGACAGGATGTGGAACTGCTCCGCCCTGCCGAAATGCTGGTTTACCACCTTTCCGTCGGTGGAGGCAACTGCAATCCTGTATTCCATATGTATTCCCTCATCCGTGGGAGAAGGTGTCGCTTCCCGCTATCCTTCTCTCATAAAGCATGTCTCCGATGTCCTTTCCTCCCAGAAGGCCTGCCGCATCCGCCCGGCAGTGGCGGCAGTGACGGAATACGTCGATGTGCTTTCCCGCTTCTTCCCTGGCTTCGTCGATTTCCCGGCAGTCCGGGGCCTGTTCACCGGATAAATCGGATTGGGGAATCAGCGGGATGATATTATAGATGGAGGCACCTGCCTCCTTAACCGCTCTGGCAATGTCCCCGATGTGGTCTCCATTTATGGACGGCACCAGAACG
>JASGGP010000443.1:0-2816 GCA_047604985.1 Lacrimispora sp. | reverse complement strand
GCGGGTGTGATGGGGTGTAATGCATCAAGGAATTTCGTTTACTTGATATTTTTTTTTGCCCTTGCTTTCGGTGCGGAACAGAAGTTATTTTCATCCGTTCAATTAGTTAATGCACCAGCTTTGTTTTTTATTGCATTCTTTTTCAAAAAAAATTATTTTTTTAAAAATAAATTAAAAATCCCTTAGGGGCAGGCTGAAAAGTTGGTTGGTTTTATACGCTTGCAACCAATATCATTGTATGTTATGATATCATGTGGTTTCATATAAAGAAAATTTTAAGTAAGAGAGATCTGCGGAGAGGAACAGTCCATGTACCAGTATTTAATCGTATGCCCCCTGGTTTTTCTGGCAGGCTTTGTGGATTCCATTGCCGGAGGAGGCGGGCTTATTTCCCTGCCGGCCTATTTGGCAGCAGGAATACCGGCCCATTTTGCCATCGCAACCAATAAGATGAGCTCCACCATGGGAACTGTGATTTCTACGGCCCGTTATGCCAGAAACGGATATATTAAGATGAAGCTTTCTCTTCTGGCAGCACTTTTTGCGATCATCGGTTCTACAGTGGGCGCTCATTTATCCATGCTCTCCAGTGAACGGCTGTTAAAGGGGATGCTGCTGGTAGTTTTACCTGTGGTGGCTTTCTACGTTCTCAAGAACAAGAATTTAGGAGACAGCGGAGAGATCGACAGTGTTCCAACGAGAAAGATGCTTCTTATCACCATAGGAGCGGCTCTCATCATTGGCTGCTACGACGGGTTTTACGGCCCCGGTACAGGAACTTTTCTGCTGCTGGTGCTGACAGGAATCGCCAAAATGGATGTCAGGTCTGCCTCCGGTACGACCAAGGTAATAAATTTAGCGTCGAATATTGCGGCTTTGGCCACATTTTTACTTAACGGAAAGGTTTTAATTCCGCTGGGCTTAGCCTCCGGGCTTTTCTGCATTGCAGGCCATTACTTAGGCTCCGGCCTTGTGGTGAAAAACGGCTTAAAAGTGGTGCGTCCGGTAGTGCTGGTGGTACTTATCTGTTTATTTATAAAGATCATAAAAGGTTAGGGGATTGTCATGAGATGGAAGAAATTTACGCTGACCACCACAACGGAAGCGGTGGATTTAATCAGCAGCATGTTTGATGAAATTGGAATAGAAGGAATTGAAATCGAGGATAACATTCCTCTTACAGAGGCAGAGACCAAGGGGATGTTTATTGATATCTTACCGGAGCTTCCTCCGGATGAGGGAGTGGCAAAGGTCAGCTTTTACTTAGACCCGGATTCCGACATCAAGGAGATGTTAAAAAAGGTGGAGGCAGGCCTTGACGAGCTTTCCATGTTCACGGACTTAGGAGCCCGTGCCATAGAAACCGGCGAAACAGAGGACAAGGACTGGATCAACAACTGGAAGCAGTATTTTAAGCCGTTTACTGTGGATGACATTCTGATAAAGCCTACCTGGGAGGAAGTTCCCAGGGAGCATGAGGACAAGCTGCTGATTGAAATCGATCCCGGAACGGCCTTTGGCACCGGGCAGCATGAGACAACCCAGCTTTGCATCCGCCAGTTGAAAAAATATGTGACCCCGGAAACGGTTCTTCTGGATGTTGGAACCGGAAGCGGAATCTTAGGGATAACCGCATTAAAGCTGGGAGCAAAAGAGGCATTCGGAACAGATCTTGATGAAAACGCCATTACGGCGGTTGGGGAAAATCTGGAGGCCAATGGAATCTCCGGTGATAAATTTAAGGTTCTCCAGGGAAATATTATTAATGATAAGGCCGTACAGGAAACTGCAGGCTTTGAAAAATACGATGTGGTGGTTGCCAACATTCTGGCGGACATCATCATCCTGCTTCAAAAGGAAATTCCCGTCCACATGAAAAAGGGTGGGATTTTCATTACCTCCGGCATTATAAATATGAAAGAAGAAGCGGTAAAAAAAGCATTTGCGGAAAATGAAGCCTTTGAGCTGTTGGAAACCACTTATCAGGGAGAATGGGTTTCTGTGACAGTGAGAAAAAAATAGGAAGAGGCCGAGGATGTATCACTTTTTTGTCAATGAAGAGCAGGTGGGGCCGGAAAGCATCCGCATCACCGGCCCGGATGTGAATCACATTAAAAACGTTCTTCGTATGGGTCCGGGAGAGCAGGTTTTAATAAGCAACGGTGTGGATAAGGATTACCTATGTGAACTGGATTCGGTGACGGCCGCAGAGGTAACCGCAAAAATTCTCTCCGCAGAAGAGGGGGGAAGCGAGCTTCCCGCAAGGCTCTGGTTATTCCAGGGGCTTCCCAAGGGAGATAAGATGGAGCTCATCATCCAGAAAGCCGTGGAGCTTGGCGTATACCAGATCATCCCTGTGGAAACCAAAAGGGCAGTGGTAAAGCTGGATAAAAAGAAAGAAGAGTCAAAGCTTCGCCGCTGGTCTGCGGTTTCGGAAAGTGCGGCCAAGCAGTCCAAGCGGCTCATTATACCGGAAGTAAGGCCTGTCATGAGCTTTCAGAAAGCCCAGGAGTTTGCAGGAACCTTTGATTTAACCCTCATTCCCTTTGAGCATGCAAAGGACATGGCGGAAACAAGAGAAATTTTGTCGGGAATAAAGCCTGGAATGGACGTAGGAATTTTTATCGGACCGGAAGGCGGCTTTGAAGACTCCGAGGTGGAGCTCGCACAAAGCCTGGGAGCAAAGCAGATCACCCTGGGAAAGCGGATTTTAAGGACCGAGACGGCAGGACTTGCCATATTGTCTGTGCTGGCTTTCCAGCTGGAAAGCTTTTAGGGTTTACTTATTTTTAGAAAGAAGAGAATCAGATATGGAA
>JASGGP010000442.1:0-2820 GCA_047604985.1 Lacrimispora sp. | reverse complement strand
CGATCCCCCGGAGGGTTTTTATCGTATAGGATGAACTTTCCTATACGATAAAAAACAGGCAGAACCGCCGAATTCCATCAACGGTCCTGCCTGGTATGGCAACGACAAACTTCTGTTTATTTCCGCTCACGATGATACATTCAAATCTCCGCTTCCTCAGGAACCAGTTTCACTTCAAAAGTAAATTCCTCCTCATCAAACCGGTATTTTTTCAAAAGCTCCGGACCGCAGCTTGCAGAGCCGATCCCGTCCTGGCGGTAATCCAGGCAAAGAACCGTAAACCCGGATGGCGTCAGCTCATAGTTATGGGCCTTTTCTGTCAATTCCTCCTGAGTATAAACCGATGCCTGGAAAGAGAATGTTTTCCCTGAAACCGCCGAAAGAGAAGTTCTTCCGCCTTTTACCGTCACAAAGTCACAATCGCTCCGGCTTCCGTTTTCCTGGGGTCTTAAATAATCCTCGTGCAGCTCTTTCACCCCGGCAGTAAACAGCCCGTGATAGCTGGCCCTTCTCTTATCCATATAGTTTTCCACCGGTCCCAGACCGTAATAGGTAACCGTGTCCATGACTTCTGGGAGGAAGAGGCGAAGACCAAATCTTGGGAGCTCCGGGAATTCCCCGTCCTTTTTCACATCCAGCTTTCCCTTCACAGCGCCGTCTTTTCCGATGGTCCACAAGGCCTTCACTGTCAGAATTCTTTGGATAACTGCCGCAGTAACAGACAGTACTGTCTTTATTTCCACCCGGCCATCCTTTACCTCACAGGATGTTTCGTAAGCCCTGGATACAGTCCGGTCATAGCCGGCCTCTTTCCACTCGCTCTTTATATATCTGTCATTATCCGTAGGAGCTCTCCAGATGTTATATTCCATGGGCCTTTCAATAATGGCTGCATTTTCAAAGACCATATCTGCAAAGCATCCGGTCAGCTTATTATAGGTATAGGTAAAATGCTCCCCATTTACAAAAAGGTGGCGATCATCTTCCCGGATCTCAAAACCAGCATTTTCTCCTGCTCCTGACTCTGACATTCTTAACAGAGAAACTGCTGTCTGGTTTCTGCTGTCTTCATTTTCAAGAAGAATTTCCTCAAAGCCTAAGAGATCCCCCGCTTCCAAAAGCGCTGTCTTTTCTTTCAAGAAAAAGCTGAGCTTTAAATAACATTTTCCTGCTGCCGGAACATCAAAGTCCAGGGAGATTTTCCCCTCGCCATGAGGACCGATATCCGGTAAAGAAGCATTATCAAGAACGCCCTTTGCAGTCACTTTCCCATCAGCGTTCACTTCAAAGGCGAGTACCCCATAATCCTTAAGGCTGACAAAATCCATATAGTTGTGAAGCACCAGCTCTTTTTTCTCCTGGTCAAAGGACACCGCTCTCACCGGGCGGTACACGTTTTTAAATTCCTTTAATCCTGTATGAGGCCTTCGGTCCGGATAAACCAGCCCGTCCATGCAGAAATTGCCGTCATGAGGATATTCCCCGTGATCTCCGCCGTAGAGGTACATGGGCTTCCCGTCCAGAGTTCTTCCCTGGTAAATGGCGTGGTCGCACCATTCCCACACAAAACCGCCGCAGACCGTATCATACTGCTGAAATACCTGAAAATAATCTTCCAGATCCCCAGGCCCATTGCCCATTGCATGGCTGTATTCACAAAGAATAAAGGGCTTTCCTGCATTTCTCCCCACATATTCGTGAATTTCTTCCAGTTTTGGATACATGCGGCTGTATAAATCCAGATTGTCAAAATGATAGGTCTTGTTCGACGCACGGTAACGGGCCGCCTCATAATGGGTGAGCCTGGATGGATCAAATTCCTTTGTCCAGGCAAGGGCCGCCTCAAAGGTACATCCAAAGGAGCATTCATTTCCCATGGACCAGATGACTACGGATGGACGGTTCTTATCCCGCTCCACCAGCCGTCTGGCCCTGTCAACCGTGGCTTCGGTGAATTCGGGGTTGTCGGCAATGGCCTCGTTCCAGCGTTCCGCCCTGGATTTTGCAGAACGGTCCTTCCTATAGACATCTTCTGTGCCATGGCTTTCATTGTCCGCCTCGTCAATGACATAGAAGCCGTACTCGTCATACAGATGATAAAACTGCGGGGCATTGGGATAATGGCTGGTGCGGATGGCATTGACATTGTGCTCCTTCATGAGCTTTAAATCCCTTTTCATCTGTTCCATGGTGATTACAAAACCGGTCACCGGATCGCTGTCGTGGCGGTTGACCCCATGAAACTTTATTTTCTCTCCGTTAAAATAAAGCACGCCGTCCTTGACATAAATTTCCCGGATTCCCAGGCGGTCGACGATCACTTCATTTTCACTTTCCCAAACCACCGTATAAAGATAAGGCTGTTCTGCATTCCAGAGCAGGGGATTTTCTATGGTCAAAAGAATCTTTCCGTCCCGGGCGGTTCCTTCCCAGTCTGCGGCCAACTCTTCTTTCCCATCATAAATCCTCACTTTCAACGGAACTTCTTTTCCAAAATAAGTGACGGCTGCCTGAACATGAGCCTTATTATCTTTCAAGGCGGTTGTTAAAAAATAGTCAAAAACACCTTCCTCCGGCCTTTTCAACAAATATACATCCCGGAAAATTCCGGTCATGCGGAATTTATCCTGATCCTCCATATAGCTTCCGTCACACCATTTCAGAACGAGAACCGCAAGGGTATTTTGCCCTTCCCGGATATGCTCCGTCACATCAAATTCACTGGTGGAATGAGACACCTGGCTGTAGCCCACATAGCTTCCGTTAAGCCACACATAAAAACAGGAATCTACTCCCTCAAAATTTAAGTAAGCCCTGGGA
>JASGGP010000441.1:0-2836 GCA_047604985.1 Lacrimispora sp. | reverse complement strand
CGACCGATACTGTTCGCCCGCGATCTCCAAAAGGTTATACATTTCATCATATTTTCCGGAATTTAAGCTGCTCACATATTGATTCAAGATATCTTCTGCTGTTAATCTTCGGCCATTCTGTATCTTCCAATAGAAAAATCCTGCCGTAAGAATGACCACTAGAAGAATCAATACCAGAAAAATTAATGCTGTGCCCAGTTTTTTCGAATTTGCTCTTTTTCTGGCTTTCCTGCTGCCATTTCCCATCATAATTACTCCTTCCCAGGCGTTCTGAAATTTGCTCTTGTTAATTTCCTGTCTTCTTATTGGAAATCTCCCATTAATCTAAAAAAGGTCTGCAAAAAACCGTCAACTTTCTGCCGTTTCTTCTCTATAGTAACTGCATACGAAATATCTATACTTAATTTTTCCTCATCTATTTATTAAAAGAAAAGAGCCATCACGCCCCTTATACGGCTCTCTGATCGTTTATTAGTTTTTTATATTTCATTTTTATATATTACACCTGTAATATTTGTTCGTCAAGTAAAAGTCCAAAGTTTCTGTCCATTATCTTAAACCGCAAAGTACGAAAGGGGAACTATTATCCATGTATTTTTCAATCTTCCGCCTTTTTCCGCATGTTCCATATTTACTTTTTTAAACTTTCGAAATAAATAGATTATCCCGCTTCAGAATAAACAGAAAATTATATTGACAACTTTTTATTTGAAGCATATACTTATATATAGAAAATTTTCTATGTGAGGTTATCCTATGGAACAAAAATACATTCAGAACGCCAAAATCCTAAAGGCCCTGTCCGACCCGAAGCGGCTGCGGATTGTCGATATGCTTTCTTGCGGTGAGCTGTGTGCCTGTATGATTTTAGAGGAATTTCATATTACCCAGCCGCCCCTGTCCCATGATATGAAAGTGTTGATGGACGCCGGTTTGGTAAACGCAAGGCCGGAGGGCAAGTGGATCTATTACTCATTGAACGGTGAGAACCTGCAAGCTTTCTACCAGCAGTTAGGAAAGATATTCACTTCGAAATCCGATTGTATCTGCCACAGGAAAGGCAATGACGAATAAATATGCTGCCGCCGCTGCCGGTGCCACGTTCCTTAGGGGAGCAGACACCGGCAAAAGCACCGGCGAAATATAGAAAAATTTCAATATGACAGGAGCAAGCTTATATGGAAACAGAAAAACAACAGGAAATTGGATTTTTTTGAAAAGTATCTGACTGTCTGGGTTCTTCTTTGTATGGCAGCTGGGATTTTGACTGGAAAACTTCTTCCGGGTATTCCCGCAGTTTTGGAGAAATTTCAATATGCGGGACAGAATCTTCCGATTGCTGTTCTTATTTGGATTATGATTTATCCAATGATGATGAAAATTGACTTTCAGTCCATAAGAATGTAGGGAAGAACCCTTGGGTATTCTTATATCCAGCGGCAGCAGCTGGATTATTAAGCCTTTCCTTATGTTCGGGCTGGCCACATTGTTTTTCAGAATCATTTTTCAATTTCTTATCCCGGCAGATTTGGCTCGGGATTTTGTGACAGGCGCTGTATTGCTTGGAACTGCACCCTGCACCGCTATGGTATTCGTATGGAGCAATCTCACAAAAGGCGACCCTGCTCATACCCTTGTTCAGGTTTCCGTTAATGACCTGCTGATCCTGGTGCTGTTTGTGCCTCTGGTACAATTACTGCTCGGCGTGAACGATGTTCATATTCCCTGGAATACACTTGTTTTTTCCATCATCCTATTTGTAGTTGTGCCGCTGGCCGGCGGTGCTCTGACACGCGCTCTTATGATCAGGAAAAAAGGCGAACAGTATTTTAACGAGAAATTTGTTCCCAAATTTGACGGTATAACCACATTAGGGCTGCTTCTTACCTTGGTTATAATCTTCTCTTTCCAGGGTGACATTATTTTAAAGCAGCCTTTGTACGTTTTGCTGATTGCGGTTCCGCTGATTTTACAAAACGTGATTTCCGCTAATTTCACTTATTTATTATGCAGGTGGACGAAACAGCCCCACAGCATAGCGGCCCCGGCCTCCCTTATTGCCGCTTCGGATTTCTTTGAACTGTCAGTTGCAGTTGCCATTGCTCTCTTTGGCCCCAATTCTCCGGTGGTGCTTGCCTGCACGGTAGGGGTTCTTACGGAAGTCCCTGTTATGCTGCTGCTCGTAAGATTCATCAATAAAACAAAGGGATGGTTCCCAGAGAAATAAAAAAGGGGATTTCTATGAAAACACTGCAAATTTTAAACCTGCTATGTGCTGCCCTACCTGATTTTGGCGAGCCGGTGAACGAGCTGGCGGTAAATTTACATCATTACATGGAAAGTCGAGGAAATCGAAAGTGACCATCTGCCGGCACTTTAGGAGGAGATATGGTAAAAATCGCATTTATCTGCGTTCACAATTCCTGCCGCAGTCAGATTGCGGAAGCGCTGGGCCGTCATCTTGCGGGCGGTGTTATGGAGTGCTATTCGGCAGGAACAGAAACCAGACCACAAATTAATCAGGATGCCGTGCGCCTGATGAAACAGCTTTACAATATTGATATGGAGGCGGCACAATACAGCAAACTCCTGTCAGAAATCCCACCCGTGGACATTGTGGTAACAATGGGCTGTAACGTCCAATGCCCGCTTCTGCCCTGCAAACGCCGTGAGGATTGGGGACTAAACGATCCCACCGGCAAGAGCGATCAGGAATTTATAGAAACAATCCGTATCATTGAAACAAGGATTAGAAATCTGGCCAAGGAATTAAGCTGATAGTAAATGCCGCTGTTGTGTATTATCAACGGCGGCATTTTCTATGCCGGCTGAAAGG
>JASGGP010000440.1:0-2874 GCA_047604985.1 Lacrimispora sp. | reverse complement strand
CTGCAAGGGTGCCGAGAAAGCCGAAGTGGGCCTCCGCCTCCTCGCGTGAAATGCTGACTGCAGGAAGGTTTAAATGGCGGCCGATTACATTGGCGATGTCACCAAACGGTATACCCTCATCTCCAACCCCGTCCAGTTTTGATCCTGCCGGAGCGGCTTCCAGCGCCAAACGGAAAAGGCGCGCCGCGTCGAGACGATGTACCGCCGGCCAGCGGTTGGATCCGTCACCTATGTAAGCGGAGAAGCCTTTTTCACGGGCAATGTTGATTATTCTTGGAATGAACCCCTTATCACCCTCACCGTGTACGGATGGTGCAAGCGATACAACAGATGTCCTAACACCACGCGTCGCCAATTCCATGGCCGCGTTATCGGAAGCCTTTCCATTTGCATGAGCGGTAGTCACAAACGGCTTGCCGGAGCCCTCAAGCACTTCTCCTATGGCCTCTATTACTTGTAAATCCGTGGCGAGCGAACCGGTAAAATTCGAGAAATCGTGGATAAATGCCAGGTGAATGACGCCATCCGCAATGGCGGCGCCACTGCGAAGGCTATCCAGGTCATCAAGTGATCCCTGGTGTATCTCGGCTCCGGCTTCCTTTAGTTTTGCAGTGCCTTTATCTGAGTGAGTCAGTCCAATGACTTTATGCCCGGCATCGATGAGCTCGCGGATAACCGCAGAACCAATATAACCTGTTGCTCCTGTTACAAAAATACGCATAGTAAAATCCTCCATAAAAGTAGAATGGTAAACACTAGCTGATTCACAGATTGTAAAATGTAATTAATTTTCACGGGTCAGTCAAGTCCAATCTTATTGCCAAGGGGCTTACAGTGAATTTTCTATCTATCGGACAGTGATATGTATGCCTCAGATAATCAACCGTTAGCCCACCTGTAACCTGCATATTCTCTGGCAGATTCAGAACATTAAACAATCTTTTTGCAATGGCTTGGCCCGATTACAAATTACATTATTAATTATTTGTAACTCACAAAACAATTCTACCATATTTCACTCCTAATTACAATATACAAAATATGTAACTTGTCATAATTTTTATTAATTTCAAAGATATTTTCAGAGATAAAGGAATAATATACTTGATGACTGCTGTGACGGAAAAGCGTGTTATAAATGTTCATCACTTTGCCTTTGATCATGTTTTAGAAATGTATGGAAAAGTCTCGGAATACAAATAACGCCCTCAACAATTCCTATTAGGAACGTCAAAGGCTTAAAGGTTTACATTATCGTACACACGGCGCGGGTCTTTATGCCGGGTGTTGCAGGAGGACGAAATTCAGCCGTCCTCTCCCGCTCAATTCCTGATTTATTTTTTAGGATTTTTAAGTCCTCGTATCAGAAGATTTACAACAGATTCTATGTTTTGTTTTCGGTCAGGATCTTCGAATGAATTGGGGTGGATAAAAGCACTGGTTGCAAGATATACAGCCCTTGCCTCCTGATGAGGAAATTGTGTAAAAAATATACCTTCCGTAATTCCTTGTGCTATAATCTCCTCAATACACTTAATCCCGTCTTCTTTACTTTTTTCTATTACTTCCATTGAGCTTTGTGCTAGTTTAATGTAATTTGCGAACATTTCCGGATCATTAACAGCACTATGACGTTTAGCTTCCGCAAACTCTTCCAGTAAACGAAAAAGTTTAATATCGGCAGGTCTTTCTTCTTTTAAAATATCATTTGAAGCAGCATGCAAATTTGTAAGCCAACGTTCCGTAACGGCATTCCAAAGAGCAGCTTTCCCATTATAGTATCTATAAATGGCAGCATGACTGACTTTTAATGATTTTGCCACATCAGAAATATTCGCTTTTTCCGGTCCGAAACGCCGGATAACTTCTTCTGTTGCATTGAGGATTATTTCTTTATCTAACGGAATCTTATCCAATTCATCACCACTCGTATTGCATAGTAGTAGTTTTTAATGTCCCTCTCCAAGGACATTTGTGTTTAGAACACCTGTAAAGAGATGCTTTTTATAAATCAGCTTTCAAAGCCAGAATATTTCCAGGATGCTTTTTAAGGCTTTATAAAAAGATCATCTTAAGACCTGACCTTTAATTGTCATTCTTTCATACTTTTTCAATTATATCACGGTTAGTTTTAAGCTTCAAGTTACGTTAATTGTAATTACATTATATACTGATAATAATAAATGAAAACTCCGTATTCTCATTTTCCTTATAATTACGCATGATTACGTTGTACTTCTCTTCGTAATACAGCACTTTTAAAACTTATCCACTGCTTTCGTTACCTTCAATCGCTTACCGCAAATCATTGTATTTTTCATTGCATCCAGTACCAATGGGCCTTTACCGTTTAATATCTCTATATAGGTAAGGGTATCTTGTATGGTTATTATTCCAATATCCTCTGCCTCGACACCGTCCAGATTGGATATGACTCCAACGAAATTGGTCGCTCTGAGCTTCTTTTTTTTACCGCCGCCAAATCTTAACTTCATTATCTCCTTATTTAATTGATCCCCTTTCATTTTTTTAATCCGGGGAGACATATTGATTTTTTCGTCAAAGGACGGTTTTTGAATGGACACCTCCTCTTTGTCAGGCTTCGGTATTTCCTGAATTTTAAAACCGATCAGTTCTTCGATGTCATGCAGATATCTGGTTTGTACCGGAACCACAAAGGAAAGGGCTTTCCCTTTTCTCCCCGCACGACCTGTTCTTCCCGTGCGATGGACATAGTTTTCCTTATCCAAGGGAATATCATAGTTAATGACCAGGGAAATGTTCTCTATATCTATTCCCCTTGCCGCTACATCTGTAGCTATCAAATAGCGGTACTCTCCCCTTTTAAAGCGCATCATTGCAGACAGCCGTTCT
>JASGGP010000439.1:0-2889 GCA_047604985.1 Lacrimispora sp. | reverse complement strand
AATCAGCTCCTTTGCCTTTTCGATTCTCATCTTCTTTAAATAATTGGAAAAGGTCATGCCGGTTTCCTTAGCGAACAAATTGCTTAAGTACTCCGGAGTCAGGCGGAATTTTTCGGAAAAAGTATCAAGCCCTATGCGTATTCCATAACTCTCTTCAATGGCGCCCACCATTTCCCGCACAGCCGGAGAGTACCGCTCTTTCTCCGGATTTGCCGAGAGCTTCTCCCCGTCTCCGGCCGTCAGCTTTAAAAGTAAGTTCTTCACATCGGCGATCATAACCGGCTTTAAGAGATATTCCCTGACACCAAGCCCAATTCCCCGTCTGGCGTATTCAAAGTCAGCATAGCCGCTTAAAATGACGAAAGTGGACTCCACTCCCATTTTCTTCGCCTTTTCAATCATATCCAGCCCGTCCAGCTTCGGCATCTTAATATCCGTTATTACAATGTCACACCCCATATCCTGGATCATCTTCAGGCCTTCATATCCGTTTTCCGCTTCGCCTGTCACCCTGCAGCCCATATCCACCTTATTGATCAGGTTTGCAAGCCCCTGTCTGATACGGAATTCATCCTCTACGATAATGATTGTTTTCATCTTCCCCTTCATATCCTTTCCCTACTGGTAAAGCTTTTTCTCCTGCATATCCGGTATAATCAAAATGAACTCCGTCCCCTCACCCAGTCTGCTTTTTACAATAATCTCCGCTTCATCCTGATAGTAAAGGCGGAGCCTGTGCAGACAATTGCTGATACCGATGCTTTCACTGTTTAAGGCGCCCTTTTTTGATATTTCTTTCCGTATTTCTGAAAGGGTATTTCCTGACATGCCGCAGCCGTTGTCCTTTATGCGGATCTCCAGCCTGCCATCCGGGCGGATAAATGCTTTTACATAAATGATCCCTCCTGATTTTACCTCTTCAAAAGCGTGTAAAATGGCGTTTTCTATGAGAGGCTGCAAAAGCATTTTGTAGACGGGAAACTGCATGGCGTCCCCGGTGATATCATACCGGCAGTCAAAGGAATTCTGATAGCGGTCCCTTTGAAGGAAGATGTATTTTTCCAGCCAGCTGATCTCCGCTTCCAAAACCACCTTCATGTCGATGTTTGATACGCTGTACCGCAGCAGGCTCCCCAGAGTGCCAAGCATATTGCTGATTTCCTCTTCATCGTGTTCAATGGCTCTCCAGTTGATGGAATCCAGAACATTATAAAGAAAATGAGGATTGATCTGAGCTTCCGGGCCTTAACTCCGCATGCTTCTGGCTGATGGCTGCGGCCTTTATTTCTTCATTTCTCTGCCTTAAGGTTTCCACCAGAGAGTTGACACGGGCTGTCATGGTGTTAAACTGCCGCACAATCACATACAGCTCATCATTTTCATGGATGTCCGTTATCATCTGATCTCTCTCCGTTCCCTTAAAATCATGGATGTTCTGGGCAATCCTCTGAATGGACCCGATATATCGTTTTGATATGAAAAATAAAATAATAAAAAAGAGGATTGTAACAGCCACCATCAGTATAAATACCGTATAGATAAAATGATAGATCTCCTTTTGGTAAACAGCGGTGTCAATAATATTTATAATGGTCCAGTCCGTGTCCTCAATGCTTCTCCTGTTTTCTGAAATCCGTTTCGAGCCCCCGAATTCCTTTTTTAAATAATCCTTATATCCCTCATTTATGTAGGCGGAATCGACTCCTGCAAGGAGCTTGTCATTGCTGTCCGCAATCACCGTAATGACGCTGCCGTCCTTTTCCGTCTGTTTTTTATGGCCGTCGTCAAAGAGAAGCACCGTATTTTCCAGCGCAACCACAAGGACTCCGCTCTGCTCCTTTGTCCTTAAATTCTTTACCGGATATCCCATAAGAATCACGTAATCATCGGTCTGGGAGGAATTGCTTAAGTTCACCGTTGCAATAAAGGTCAGCCCCTGTCCCTTTTCAATTTCATCATGAATCTCATTCCTCTGGTTCTGGTTTGACCAGATATTATCGGTATAGTTTCCGTACCATTTGGAATAGGCTGCATATCTGCCGCTGTCCGCCAGAAAGGTAATGCTCCGAATTCCATCATAGGTATAAACAGCGCTTCGGAGAAGGTCCTCCATATGAGCGGAATCCACCAGAAATGAACTTTCATCTCCAGTATTAATATCTTTTGACAGCTGGATGTATTCCTTTTTTGTGATCAGCTCATAGAGAACATTTTCATAGGCATCCATGCGCTCCTGAACCACTGTCTCATGCAGGCGGGCGTTCTGTTCCACCAGTCCGTAGGCGCTCTTTAAAAAACTCTTGTAATAAATAGCGCTGGCGGATAAGGTTATGATGATGAGAGGCAGTACCGCAATCAGCAGATATATGATGATGACTTTCCTTTGTATGCTTGACCTTTTTCCGAAAAAGCTTTCTATATAATTTTTCATAAGCCGGTATCTCCCACCTATCATATGTAAATTGTCTGTCTGGAAAATCTTGATAATCTTATATGAATATATCATAGATGATTCATAAATTCAGCAATTATATTGATTTCATGGAAAAAAATAGAAAATATACAAAAATACCGGAATAAATCCTGTTTTACGGATTTATTCCGGTATTTCATTTAAGCCTTTATTCCAGTTCCACAGCTCCTGTATAGAGCTGATAATACTTGCCTTTCTCCTCGATCAGCTGGTCATGTCTTCCCCGTTCAATAATCCGTCCATGCTCCAGCACCATAATCACGTCAGAATTCTGGACTGTGGAAAGCCGGTGGGCGATAACAAACACCGTTCTTCCCTTCATGAGCGCATCCATTCCTTTCTGCACAATGGCCTCGGTTCTGGTATCAATGGAGGATGTGGCCTCATCTAAAATCATGACAGGCGGGTCTGCCACA
>JASGGP010000438.1:0-2890 GCA_047604985.1 Lacrimispora sp. | reverse complement strand
GCACTCCCCACGGCCACATCCGTAGTGACACCAAAGGAATTTCACAACAAAAACTCCCTGGCGGAGATTTCCGGCAGGGCTGTTTTGTGGCGGTCTGTCTGCATTTACAGGAGGAGCCATGGCGACGGTCTGCGGATTTGTAGAGAAAATTAAATACAGGAACGAAGACAATGGCTACACGGTCCTAAGCCTTGCCCAGGAGGGGGAGGAGTATACCCTTGTGGGGAATTTCCACTATATCAGCGAAGGGGAGCTCATCGAGGCCGTAGGCGCCATGACTGAGCATCCGGTTTACGGGGAGCAGATGACCGTGGAAAGCTATGAGATCAAGGCCCCGGAGGATACTGCAGCCATGGAGCGGTATTTGGGGTCAGGTGCCATAAAAGGGGTTGGAGCAGCCCTGGCCGCCAGGATCGTCCGGCGCTTTAAGGCCGACACCTTCCGCATTATGGAAGAGGAGCCGGAGCGGCTTTCCGAGGTAAAAGGGATCAGTGAAAAGATGGCGATGTCCATTTCCGAGCAGGTAGAGGAAAAAAAGGAAATGCGCCAGGCCATGATGTTTCTTCAGGAATACGGCATTTCCATGAACCTGGCGGTGAAGATCTATCAGGAATACGGCCCCAGGCTTTACAGCGTACTGAAAGAAAATCCCTATCAGCTGGCAGACGACATTCCGGGAGTGGGCTTTAAGATGGCTGATGAAATTGCCAGAAAGGTTGGCATTTTCACGGATTCGGACTTCCGGATTAAATGCGGGGTTCTTTATACCCTTTTGCAGGCCACAGCAAACGGCCATACTTATTTGCCGGAAGAAAATCTTCTTGCCCAGGCTTCGGAGCTTCTTAAGGTGGAGAGCCAGTTCATAGAAAAACACTTAATGGATATGCAGCTGGATAAGCGGCTGGTCATCAGGGAGACCGAGGGAAAGCGAATTGTCTATGCGTCCCAGTACTATTACATGGAATTGAATGTGGCGAAAATGCTTCACGATTTAAATATCAAGGGCCAGGTACCGGAGGAGGAGATTAAGGCCAAGCTTTTAAAGATCCAGGCGCAGGAGCAGATCCAGCTGGATGAAAAGCAGGTCCTTGCCGTTGCGGAGGCGGTCAACAGCGGACTGCTGATCATCACCGGAGGGCCGGGAACCGGAAAGACCACCACCATTAACACCATTCTCCGGTATTTTGAAAGTGAGGAAATGGAAATTCTCCTGGCGGCCCCCACAGGCCGTGCGGCAAAACGGATGACAGAGGCCACAGGCTATGAAGCCAGGACCATCCACCGGCTTTTGGAGCTGACCGGCGTTCCCGGAGATGAGCGGGATTTGGGCATGCATTTTGAACGGAATGAGGAAAATCCCCTGGATGCCGACGCGGTGATTATAGATGAAACCTCCATGGTGGATATTCACTTGATGCAGTCCCTTTTAAAAGCCGTCAATCCCGGAACCAGGCTGATTTTGGTGGGGGATGTGAACCAGCGTCCCAGCGTAGGGCCTGGAAACGTGCTGCGGGATATGATTGATTCCGGCTGTTTTAATGTAGTTATGTTAACTAAAATCTTCCGCCAGGCCACCCAGAGCGACATCGTGGTCAACGCCCACAGAATTAATGCAGGGGAGGAGGTTCCTCTGGGAAAGAAGAGCAATGACTTTCTCTTTATCAAGAGAGAAGACCCCAACGCCATCATCAATGCCATGATTACCCTGGTTCAGGACAAGCTTCCGGGCTATGTCCATGCGGACACTTATGAGATCCAGATCATGACTCCCATGAGAAAAGGGGTCATGGGTGTGGAACGCCTCAATACTATTTTGCAGGAATATTTAAATCCCCCGGCAGAGGGAAAGGCGGAAAAGGAAGTGGGCGGAGTCGTCTATCGGGTGGGCGATAAGGTCATGCAGATCAAGAACAATTATAATATCGAATGGGAGGTCCGGAACCGGTACGGGATCCCGACGGACAAGGGAACAGGGATTTACAACGGGGATATCGGTATTATAAAGGAGATCAACAGCTTTGCAGAGCAGGTGACGGTGGAATTTGACGAAAGGCGGATGGTGGATTACAGCTTTAAGCAGTTAGAGGAGCTGGAGCTGGCCTATTCCATTACCATTCACAAATCTCAGGGAAGTGAATATCCGGCTGTAGTCATCCCCATATTCTCCGGCCCCCGGATGCTCATGACTAAGAATTTAATCTATACTGCCGTCACCAGAGCAAAATCCTGCGTCTGCCTGGTAGGGATGCCGGAGGTATTCCGGGAAATGGCAGCCAATGAAATGGAACAGCGCAGATATTCAGGACTGAAAGAGAGAATCTGCGAAATCAATCAGCTGTCATAAGGCTGTTATAAATTTTTCGGGCAGGCGGAATTCATTTTCGCCCTGCCTGCCAGGCAGTTTTACCGTCTCATCTTATTATCTTATCTCATTATAATACTTCATATAATACTTCATATAATACTTCATTATAATATCTCATCTTATTATCTTATCATCTTATTATCTTTTAAGGAGAAACTTTCCCATGTCTTTTTCTGTTTTCATTGATCTTTTATTTCCCAGGCGCTGTCCGGTCTGCGGCGGAATCGTCATGCCAAGGGGCAGGCTGATCTGCCCGGAATGCTTAAAAAAGCTTTCCTTTGTAAAAAATCCTGTCTGCAAAAAATGCGGAAAAGAGGTGATCAGCGATATTGCAGAATTCTGCCTTGACTGTGTGCGCCACAGGCGGACATTTGAATACGGCAGGGCTCTTGTTAATTATGAGGAACACGCCGCTAAGTCAATGGCAAAGATTAAATACAAAAACAAAAGGGAATATCTAGATTTTTACGGGGAAGCGGTCTGTGTGAGGTATGAAAAGCTGATCCGGCGTATGAATGCCCAGGT
>JASGGP010000437.1:0-2902 GCA_047604985.1 Lacrimispora sp. | reverse complement strand
AAAAGAGCTTGTCAGACAGTTTGTGAAAGCAGGTTATAAAAAGATACATCTGGATACAAGCATGCGTCTGGCCAGTGATTCTATTGATGAGAAACTGTCCGATGAAGTGATCGCCCGCAGAGGTGCCGAACTGTATAAGGTATGCGAAGAAGCATATCAGGAGTTGCTGAAAGAAAATCCTTCAGAGACCAGGCCTGTTTATATCATTGGCAGTGAGGTTCCGATACCGGGAGGAGCACAGGACGAGGAAGAAAGCATCACCGTCACCAAACCTCAGGACGTGGAAAATACTCTGAAAGTTTATAGGAAAGAGTTTGAAAAAGCCGGGTTTGACAAAGCGTTTGAAAATGTGATTGGGATTGTTGTCCAGCCGGGTGTGGAATTCGGGGATGCGGAAATTTTTCACTATGACAGGTACAATGCCAAAGAACTCTGTGATTCTGTTAAAAAATACGAAGGTATCGTATTGGAAGGACACTCTACGGATTATCAGTCTCCTCAGAACTTGCGCATGATGGTAGAAGACGGTATCGCTATATTAAAAGTTGGGCCGGCACTTACTTTTGCACTCAGAGAAGGGTTGTTTGCTTTAAGCCGTATAGAAGAAGAATTAATAACGAAAGAAAAACGGGCCAATTTTATTGATGTATTGGAAGACGTGATGGTGAGTAATCCGGAAAATTGGAAGAAGCACTATCATGGATCGGAGAAGGAACTGCAAATAAAAAGAAAGTATAGCTTTTCTGATAGATGCCGGTACTATTTTGCTCAGCCTGAAATTATAAAAAGTATGGAAAAGTTATTTGATAACCTTGATAGTGCCGAGATACCTCTTAGTTTGCTGCAGCAGTATATGCCGCTGCAATATATAAAGGTCAGAGATAAAAAACTCCCTATGAAGGCACGCGAACTGGCAAAGGATAATATAAAGATGCTGATTGAGGATTATAACTATGCAGTGAGACCAGGCCATATTATCGGCGGCATATTTGTATAAGGAAGGAGAAAAATGATGGAGCAATATCGTTTGGAAGTGAAAAATTTACACAAAAGATTTCCGGGAGTATACGCGGTAAAAGGTGTAAGCTTTCAAATAAAACCCGGCGAAGTACATGCTCTTGTCGGTGAAAATGGTGCCGGGAAGTCCACGCTTATGAAAATGATAACTGGAGAATATATTCCCGATGAAGGAGAAGTCTATCATAATGGGAAACTGCTGAAGAATCGATCTATGTCAGACTCCCAAAAAGAAGGAATAGCTATGATTCATCAGGAGCTCGCTCCGTTACCGGATATGAGTATAGCACAAAACATTTTTTTGGGGCAGGAAAAAATGAAAGGCCGGTTCTTAAATGACAAATTAATGAATAAAGAAGCGGCAGAAATATTAAAAGAATATGGCATGCTTTATGACCCTAAAACGAAGGTCGGCAAATTGAGCGTAGCTCAAATACAAATGCTGGAGATAATAAAATCCGTCAGGAAGAATGCGGATATTATAATTATGGATGAGCCTACATCGTCGTTATCTGATGAAGAATCTCTAAAATTATTTCAGATTATCGAAGATTTAAAAAAGAAAAATGTTGCTATTATTTATATCTCTCACCGTTTGGATGAAATATTAAGGCTTTCAGACAAAATCACGGTTCTTCGCGATGGGGAATATATCAAAACAGTGTCCGCAGAAGGTGTAACCAAAGATGAATTAGTGGAAATGATGGTCGGCAGGACACTGGATAAGATTTATCCCAAGGAAGATGTAAAAATGGGAGATGTGTTGTTTCAAGTAAAAAACCTTACATCAAAAGGTGTATTTGAAAACGTTAGTTTTGAGGTGCGTTCCGGAGAAATTTTAGGGATATCAGGATTAATGGGTGCAGGGCGCAGTGAAATCATGAATGCTATCTTCGGTATTGACAGGTATGACAGCGGTGAAATCATTCTAGAAGGTAAAAGTCTTAAGATTAAATCGCCTAAAGATGCCATCAATAATAAAATTGCTATGGTCAGTGAGGATAGAAAGCTTTATGGATTAGTATTATGTCGTTCCATAAAGGAAAATGTTTCCCTTCCGAATCTGGATACCCAGTATAAGGCTCCTTTTATTAATGAAAAAAGAGAGAAGGATACCGTGAAGGAATACGAACAGTCACTTGCCATAAAGTGTGCTGATATCAACGTTAACGTAGGAACACTGAGCGGAGGCAATCAACAAAAGGTAGTTCTGGCAAAGTGGCTGCTATCAGATCCTAAAGTATTAATTTTAGACGAACCCACAAGGGGCATTGATGTCGGAGCAAAATTTGAAATTTATAAAATAATGGTAGAGCTGGCAAAAAGAGGAATCGCTATTATTATGATCTCTTCAGAGTTGCCGGAGGTAATGGGAATGAGTGACCGTATACTGGTAGTTTCTAACGGTAAGGTTACCGGCTGCTTTTCAAAAGAAGACGTTGATTCGGGGAAAATCACGCAGAAAAATTTGTTAAGCAGCGCATTACAGGAAGTATAGGAGGATGGAAAATTGAAAAAGGAACAGAAACTATCTAACATAGATTTTGCTCAAAAATATGGAATTCTGTTAGTGCTGCTAATCATGTGGTTGATTTTACTGTGTGTTTCTCCAACATTTAGAACAATGGATAATGCAGTAAATATTCTGAGGCAGGTATCTGTAAACGGAATAATAGCTATCGGCATGACCTTTGTGATTATGACCGGAGGTATTGACTTGACAGTAGGGTCTTTAATTGCCGTATCTGGTGTTGTGGCAGGAAGTATTCTGGTCGCTAATCCTAATGGGGTGATAGTGGCCATACTCGCAGCGTTGCTGGCTTGCGGCCTGTTTGGTGCCATGAATGGATTCTTTGTAGCACATATGAAGGTCCCCGCCTTTGTT
>JASGGP010000436.1:0-2904 GCA_047604985.1 Lacrimispora sp. | reverse complement strand
TTGTAATCAAACCAAGTGGCGTGGACTATGATAAGCTGACACCTGAGGATATGGTTGTTGTAGATTTGCAAGGAAATAAGGTGGAAGGAAAATATAATCCTTCCTCAGATACAGATACTCATGTAGAACTTTATAATGGTTTTACAGATATTGGAGGCATTGTACATACACATTCACCCTGGGCAACGAGCTGGGCTCAGTCCGGCAGAAGTATTCCGTGTTATGGAACAACTCATGCAGATTACATTTATGGAGAGGTACCATGTTTAAGGTGCCTGACGAAAGAGGAAATAGATGGTGAATATGAGAAAAACACAGGGGTATTAATTGTAGATTTTTTTAAAGAAAAGGATTATAAAGCAGTTCCTGCTGTATTATGCAAAAACCACGGACCGTTTACATGGGGAAAAAATGGAGAGGAAGCAGTACATAATGCGGTTGTTCTGGAAGAAGTCGCAAAAATGGCGGCCCGCTGTGAGATGATTAATAAAGTGGTCGAGCCGGCACCCCAAGAATTGCAGGATAAACATTATTACCGAAAACACGGTGCAAACGCTTATTATGGCCAGAAGTGACAACTAATCCATCTTTAATTGCAAAAGAAAGAAGAGACTTTGAGGCGGGGGTGCGGACAAAAAGTTGGACTAACTGATTGCCCTAACCATACTTCCGCACCCCCCTCTCCAGACCTTTGATTTTACAGGTTCTGGCGGTTTTGTTAACTTTATTCAAATACAATAATGGCATCCTTGCATTTTATTCTTAGGGCGATTGTCTCAATAATGCGGAAAACGTGATTAAAATCTTTTGTTTCCAGATAACCCGCTTCCACATCCTTGCCAATGGCCAAATCCATGTACTGGGGTTCCCCGCAGACTAAAACTGCTTTATCTTTGCCAAGTACTGTGGCATTATACAGACGGCCATCCAGCATTTTGCTTATTCTGTCCACCTCCATCATGCCCAGGGAAGGCTGAATTCTATGAAGCTTTGCATAAAGGTCCGGACTTACAATCAGGGAATACCTTCCGATAAGTCCCTTGCTTCTGAATTCGGCAATGCCTGCAGCTACATCCAAAAATGCATTTTCATTTGTACTCCAATCACTTTTTGACAGGGAGGATGTGCCGGAGGCAGTTAATATTCCTTCGGTGCCCAGAAAATCATTTCCAAAGAAAATCAGCTTGTCTTCCTTTTGGGCTATGGACTGGGCAGCCAGCAATGCCTTGGACAGATCCAGGGGATAGCCGTTTTTTTCACTGCTTTCTATATCCCTCCAAAAAAGAGTAAAATCTTCAAAAACCTGGGGCAGCTCCGTAAAATGCCTGCCGGTGGTCTTAATAACGCCTTCGCCGATTTCTTCATCTGCGGCCAGTTCATCAACCTGGACACTTAAAGTTCCTGCGCCAAGGGGTCCATATAACTCAAGAAACCTGCGGCCCACAAGATTGTTACGTACTGTCGAAACAATTGTTTTATCTAAATTTGACCAAAATTCGTCTGAAAAAGATACGGTATCACGTGCTAAAAAATCCATATAAAGCCCTCCTTTATTCCTTTCTTATAAATAATTATTTTAACAGGCTTCCCACAGTACTATCGGGAGCAGGAGCCTCTTTAATTCCCAAATCCTCCATCATTTCTTTTACTTCTGATTCACCGTCGGCAAAAAAATCCGCTTCTTTGGGGTCTAAGTGGCGTAAAAGTGTCATAAGCTCTCCTACATGAGCTTTTTCTTCATCTCTTATATCACTGATAACCTTTTTGGCAAATTCATTATCTGTCGCCTGAACATGGGCATCATAGAGGTAAATAGCTTCCAATTCCCCAGCAATATCCAAGCGTATTGCCTGTATTAACTCTTCGTTACTAATTTTTCTGTTTACATTTGCTGTAAATGGGTTTGCAAAACTTGGCATAATGACATCTCCTTTTCCTTTTATTTTTGTTCTAAACCTTTATTTATTCTCCCCGGCAATTTTTAATCATTCCGTATATTTATGATAACCTATATCGGATGAGAAAACAATAAAAAATTGCCGATATATCAGAAAAAAGGTTTGAAAGCCGTGGGATATTTCCCTTAAAAGCGTTCAGAGGATTAGTAGGTCGAATAGACTTACCTTTTACAAGGCAGGCCCCTTTGTCGGGTAAACCAAGGGAATCTCACCCTCATTATGAGATTTATTGAAATCATATTAACTACGGTTAATGTTCTGACATTTTTCACTTGTGTATTTCCAAGAATTCATGCGGTACGTTGGATGAGTTATATGCCACTCACTGCACTATCAGCGGCTGGAGCGCCAATATTAGTTGAGGGCTCCCGTTGGCAAAAGATTCCGGCATATATTGTGGCGTCAATTTTCTTTTTGATTGGCTGCGGGGTGCCTTGATACCTGAAGGTATACACGTCAATCGCGTTTACAGATATTCCGTATTGGTCACCGGCTTTTTCACTCATTAATATGACGGCATTCTTTAATAATAAAGAACAAGGGTTAAGTGTAACCGATACACGACCTGTATTTATACACCGTCGTCAAGTTCTCACCAGCCTCAAACGGAATCTTTTTTGATCACTCAAAGATGCTGAAAGTGTGGTATTGATGACAAAGGTGTAAGAAAGGGATTTTGTGCGATTTAGATGTCATAGTCCGGTGAGTGGTCAGATTGGATGTTGACGGAGTTGGAAATATTGATTATATTTTAATAAATAGATATTTAAACACTAAGGAAAGGAAAGTGCTTCTGTGAAAAAATGAACAGATGCGGAAAACTATAATGAAAAAATTAAATGATTATTTATATTCAGGCGATACCGTTCTTAAGATATTACAGAGATATTCTGAGGATTTGAAACAGTCGTCGAAAGAAACTCATAATCAGATTGATCTTGTGCAC
>JASGGP010000435.1:0-2904 GCA_047604985.1 Lacrimispora sp. | reverse complement strand
AGCTTTCCGTGGAATTAGTACCAAAGTCTATGACCTGGTATCCCTTGCTCTCAACAAATTCTTTAATAATATTTTTCATATCTATGGCCGTATGGTCATTTCCCATTGCAATTTTCATAATCTCCTCTTTCCTCTGCATGATTCCTCTTTATTTTCCTGTTCTTATTAATGTTCTTATATAATGTATAATTAATGTATAATGCTCTTATATAAATCCCGCATTAACATATCATAAATGCAGAATTTAATCAAGGGACCGTCCGTAGAACGAAGCTATCCGGTCAAGTCTGGCCCCCATATTCACCAGAAGCAGGTCCGCTGTGGTCAGGGCAGCCATGGCCTCCACCACCACTACGGCCCGGGGCACAACGATGGGATCATGGCGCCCCTTAATCTCTATTTCCGTTTCCTCACCCTGGCGGGTCATGGTTCTTTGGGGCTGTGCGATGGACGGGGTCGGCTTAAATGCGGCCCGGAAAACCACCTGGGAGCCGTCGCTGATGCCGCCCAGAATTCCTCCCGCATGGTTTGTGATCTTTTTCACACTCCCGTCTTCTCCCTTGCAGAATCCGTCGTTATTATGAGAGCCCAGGGCCTTTGAGGCGCCGAATCCGTCTCCGATTTCAAAGCCTTTCACCGCCCCGATGGACATGACGGCCTTAGCCAGGGCTCCGTCGTATTTTTCAAATACAGGCTCTCCAATGCCGGCAGGCACGCCGTCGATAAGGCATTCCACCACACCGCCTACGGAGTCCAGCTTTCCCATCATCTCTTCCAGATAGCCTTCCGCAAGGACCGCTGTCTCCTTATCCGGCATGTAAAGGCGGTTTTTGTCCCGTTCTTCCAGGCAGAACTGCTCCGGCTTTACCTCAAAGGGGCCTACGGCTTTTGCATAAGCGGTTACGGTGATTCCCAGGCTCTTTAAAAAACAGGCCGCAATGGCTCCGGCTGCCACCCGTCCGATGGTCTCTCTTGCGGAAGAGCGTCCGCCTCCCCGGTAATCCCGGATGCCGTATTTCTCATCAAAGGTGAAATCTGCATGGCCCGGCCGGTAAACCTCCATGATGTTGCCGTAATCCTTGGAGCGCTGGTCCTTATTCCAGACCATCAGGGAAATGGGAGTTCCCGTGGTTTTGCCCTCAAAAACGCCGGACAATATTTCCACCTCATCAGACTCCTGGCGCTTTGTGGTGAATTTGCTCTGCCCCGGTTTTCTCCGGTCAAGATACTCCTGGATATCCTTTTCTTCTATTTTAAGCCCTGCCGGACAACCGTCCACCACCACGCCGATGGCCTTTCCGTGGGATTCTCCCCAGGTGGTTATCTTCCATGCTGTACCCAGTGTTGATCCTGCCATGTATGTTTCTCCTTTCGTCTTGCCGCCCGCATTTTTCTGGCCCGCCCTGCCTTATCAGGCATCACAGTACGCTGCCAGGGTATCTTTTCTTACCCGTCTTCATTTTTCAGGCAGGCCTGTTCCGTTTTACCGGGCATTAAGGTATGCTCTAAAAATATTATTTCCCAACCTTTACAATCACGCAGCTGTTGGGTTCATTGACCCTGATTTCTTTTCCATTCATAATAAGAAGCTTTTTCTCATAATCCACTGTGAAAAACGTAATGCTGCCGTTTTCGTGATTGATGGAGGCAATATGGTGGTCATCGGGGAACACGCAGATGTCCTTGGGATAGCTTCCGCTGATGGGCAGGCAGCATAAATACTCCAAAAGTCCGGTCTTGGGGTCCCTGTCATAGACTGTAACCGTATTATCTCCGGCATTTCCGCAGAACATGTGGGTTTCATCATTGGAAAGCCGCATGGAGCTGGCAGCCGTAAGCTGGGTGAGGGGCTGGGGTCCTGTGGTGGAAATGGTCTGTATCTTCTCGATCTTCGGCTGGCGCTCTCCCGTCTCATAGGTGAAGACGTCGATCACATTCTTTAATTCATGAAGCAGATAGAAGAACTTTCCGTCGGAGCTGAACCGGAAGCATTTGGGTGCAGACTCCAGTTCACTGCGCAGGGAGTCCACCAGAATCATTTCCTCATCCTTTTCATCAAAGCGGTAGATTTTAACCTGGTCAATCCCCAGATCCGCCACCATAATAAACTTATTGTCCGGTGTTCTTCTGCTGCAGCTCACATGAGGGCGGAAATTTCTTTCAGCCACGCTTCCAAGGCCCTTATGAAATACGCTTGATACGATCTCACCCACAGAACCGTCCTCATTCAAACGAAGTACCGTGGACTTTCCGTCGTGATAGCCTGATACGAAGATGTATTTATCATCCTTGTCCGTGGATAAATGACAGCCTCTCATTCCCTTTATGTTGGCTGTGTTAAGCCTTGTGATTGCCCCGTTTTCATGTATGCGGAAAGAAACGACCCCTTCATCTGCAATGGAATAAAGGGTCTTCCTGTCGCTGGAGGCAATGAGATAAGAAGAATTATCAACCTCCACCTCACACCGTTTCACAAAACGGCCTTTTTCCGCCTCTACATCATACACGGTTATGCCTTTCGCTTGTCCGTTGTAGGAATAGGAACCTACATATGCCATATACTTGCCTTTCATTCTACATTTCCTCCTCGCATCGTCCTTGTATAAACTAAAAATATCATACCATAAATCTGCGTATTTGTTAAGGAAAAACGTTAAGGAAAAACTTGAGTAAAAGCTATTGACATATGGGAAAAAACCAGTATAATGTATCTTGCTGCCTGTTTATTATTACTAAACTTTTTAGTTATATTTATCATCAGTTAGTATAAGTAAACTTTCGGCTCATTACTGTGAAAGAGGAGGAGCAAATGGATATCGGTGAAAAGTTAAAAGAGCTGCGCATCTTAAAGGGGCTTACCCAGGAAGACCTTGCAGGCCGGGCAGAGCTGTCAAAGGGGTTCAT
>JASGGP010000434.1:0-2917 GCA_047604985.1 Lacrimispora sp. | reverse complement strand
GTACGGTCTCGGGACGCTCGGTCGAGTCCCTTACAGTAACGGTTGGAACATTGAATATGCAGCATTCCTCCTGAACCGTTCCGCTGTCGGTCAAGACGCATAGAGCGTTCTTCTCAAGCTTTACAAAATCAAAAAACCCAAAGGGCTCGTATAGTCTGATTTGCTCATTGGCAATATCTATATTAAACTGCTGCAATTTGTTTTTTGTTCTGGGATGGACACTGCAGACAACAGGCAAACCATATTTTTTATTGATTTTATCTAGGCTCTCGAATATCTGCGTCAGTCTTTCCCTTACATCTACGTTTTCTGCCCTATGAGCGGTTAGAAGAAAGTATTTTCCCGATTCTAATTTAAGCCGCTCCAATATACCGCTTTGCTCGATCTTACCTTCACAGTGGCATAACACCTCATAGATTGGATTGCCCGACACAAATATTCTCGATGGATGAATCCCCTCGTTTAATAAATTTTCTCTGCTTCCGGGTGTATACGGTATGGCATGAGAGGATACCGAATCGATAATTTTTCTATTGATTTCTTCAGGCACCTTTAAGTCAAAGCATCGATTTCCTGCCTCCAGATGGTAAACAGGAATTCTCATTCTTTCTGCAATAATTGCGCTTAAACAGCTGTTGGTATCGCCCAAAAGCAGGACCTTATCCGGATTTTCCAACTTGAGGATCCGTTCAGTGCCCTCTAAAATTTTAGCTATTTGCTCTCCAAGGGAGGCTGACCTTACACCCATGAAATAATCAGCGTTTCTGATGTCCAGTTCTTTAAAAAAAACATCATTCAGACTTTCTTCATAGTTCTGTCCTGTATGGACAAGAACGTGTTGAGCAAGCTTGTCAAGCTTTTTAATGATTAAGCTCAAACGGATAATTTCGGGTCTGGTACCTAATATGGTAACTATCTTCAAATTTATCACCTATAATCTAAGTGCTTTGCATATAGCCATAGGGCATTTGAAGCGACTGGCGGGTCGCGTGTTGCAAGTGCTTCAAATTTGATATAGCCCTATAGTCTATATTATTTGAAGAAAACCAATGTGTTACAGAGGCTCGGTCTACCGCTGTTATACATAAAGGGGCACACACATTTTCAAATTTTACGAGTACGATAACTTATGGATACGATAGGGGATATGAAATAAAAGGAGTGTCGATCAGGTTGAAAATTGCATCGATTTTAGATAATTTTACTTATACATGCTTTAAATATGAAGGTAATTTTCTTCAGCTGGAGGCATCTAATTGGGAGGAAACTCTGGAAGATGAAAAACCAGACATGCTGTTTATAGAGTCTGCCTGGAATGAAACCTTTAAAAAGCTTTTTAGAAAAAAGTCCTGTGGGGACACGCCGGCGGGAGACCCTGTTTGCTGGTGCAAACAGCATAACATCCCCACGGTTTTCTGGAATAAGGAGGATCCCTTTCATTTTGATCATTTTATAGAAATAGCGAAGAAGTTTGATTTTATTTTTACAACAGATTTGGACTGTATCCCCAGATACCAGGCAATCATGGAGCATAACCGGGTATATCTGCTTCCTTTCGCAGCCCAAACTAAAATTCATAATCCCATTCATAAGGATTTGGATAAGATCGGAGACATCGCCTTTGCGGGAACCTGGTACAATCTGCGTCCGGAAAGGCAAAATGAAATGAATTTATTGTTAAAACCTGCATTAAAATATGGACTGCATATCTATGACAGAATGTACAATTCTGCATCGAACCGAAATTATATATATCCAGAATGCTATCAGCCCAATATCAAAGGTTATCTGCCCTATGAAGATATGGTCAATTACTACAAGAAATACAATATATTTTTAAATGTCAATACAGTGAAAACCAGCCCCACTATGCTGTCAAGAAGAGTTATGGAGCTGCTCGCGTGCGGAACCAATGTCATCAGTAACCGCTCCAGTGCCGTGGAAAAAATGTTTCCTGGAATCGTAATGGTCTCAGAGTGTGAAGAAGATACAGAAAAGTATTTAACCATACTACTTAAGGACAAGGATTTAAGGGACAGATTGTCTCTGCTTGGTCAAAGAGAGGTTTTCAAAAATCATACCTACCGGCATCGCTTTAACACCATCTTAAGCAACGTGGGCTTCAGGGAGGAAAACAATGCGTGTCCGGGCGTGTCAATCATTGCCGTAACAAACAGGACTGATGCGCTGCACCTCATAATAACTAATTTCAAAAATCAAAACTATATAAACACCGAATTGATTGTTATCATAAACAATAACAATATAAATTTAGAGCAATGGAACGAGATCATGAGTAACGATAAGAGGATAAGCGCATTCCAAATCGATGAAAAGAAAACACCGGGGGACTGCTATAATTTCGCCGTGAGCCAGGTAAAGTATGAGTTTATTTCATTCTTTGACGATAAGAATCTTTATGCCCCTAATTTTATTGGGGATATGGTAAATGCGTTTGATTACACAGATGCCGGGATCGTGGGAAAGTACAGCTATTACACATATATCATGGGTCAGGGTATTCTTGGGATAATAAATCCCGACATGGAAAATCGCTATGTAGATACCTTTCCCACGTCCGCTGTTATGATAAATAAAAAGGTCATGGATGTGGTCAAATTTGATACTGCCGCAAAAAATCCATTTCCTACATTGTTTGGCGACTGTATACACAAGGATATCCGGCTATATTCATCCGACAGATTTAATTTTGTAAATGTTTTTAATTCAAGCATGGAAGACCATGTTTGGCAGTCGGAGGAGCTCTTGAATCAATGTTCTAATTTAACACATGTCAGTGTCAGCAGCTGTCAAGCGTATGTGGCCATTTAGAGCGTTTCTGAAAAGCTTCCTTGCCCGTGAAGATGGAATTATCAAAAATTTAAAATGGGGGTTATTAAGTGGTTGTGACAGAGCT
>JASGGP010000433.1:0-2944 GCA_047604985.1 Lacrimispora sp. | reverse complement strand
TCCTCTTCTGGCCGCAGAAAGGGCGCTGGACTGAAGGAGGCTGTAATCTTCCGCCTTACGGCTGATCAGGGCCTTGGCGTCCTCCGCTTTTCCAATCTCATCGGAATACATAATTTTAACGGCTTCCGTTGGTTCCATCATACCGATGGAAGCTTGAGGCCATGCATAAACCACATCGGCTCCGATGGACTTGCTGTTCATGGATAAATATGCCGTTCCAAGGGCCTGGCCCACAACCACCGTTACCTTGGGAACCGTTGCGTCGGCAAATGCGAAAGTAAGCTTTGCCGCTGCTTTCCCAATCCTCTTCTCCGAGCGCTTCGTCCCATCATATCCTTTTACATTCACAAGCGTAAGAACCGGAATGCTGAAAGCATCGCAGAAACGGACAAACTCTCCGGCCTTTTCACAGGCATTTGCGCTTAAAAGAGCTTCGTATTCCCCGGTTTTTATGCCGTCCCCATCATAGGCTTCGGTCCGGTTGGCAACACAGCCTATTGTGGTGCCATTTAAACGGATAAATCCGGTTACCATAGAAGGTTCATATTCCTTTTTGGCCTCCAGGAAGAACTGATTATCAGAAATCCGGGTCAACGCAGCAGCCGTATCCCCGGCATAATTTGCCAGCTCCGGGCAGAGACGGTTCAAATCGTCCTTGCATTCCGTATAAGACATGTCATCTTCATGATTGGCAGGAAGAATGGAAATAAGGGTTCTGATCCCATTTAAGATCTCCCCTTTACCGTAAATCCGCCCCACCTGTTTCCCTGCTCTGGAAATCCGCGGAAGCGGTATTGCATGCTTCCATATTATTTTCCCGGATGGCATTGGGAATTGACAAACATTTTTCCTTCTTTTGTTTCCATAAAGGTGAAGTCAGCCATTGCTGCGGAAACAGCCATACCGCCGCCGCAGGTTCCGAATACTGCCGTTATCTGAGGAATTACACCGGAGGCCAGGGTCTGGCTCATATAGATCTCGCCAAAGCCGTTTAAGGCATCTGTCGCCTCCTGAAGCCTTAAACCGGCACAGTCAACCAAACCGATAACAGGAGCTCCCATTTTCATTGCCATGGCGTAAAGCTTTGTTATTTTTTTTGCATGCATCTCACCGATGGAACCGCCCAGGACCCATGGATCCTGGCTGTACACATAAACAAGGCAGCCCCCTATGGTACCGTAACCGGTAACAACACCGTCTGCAGGAGTTTCTTTTTCCGTCATGTTAAAATCAGTGCTCCTTGCGGTAACGCGGCCGCCGACTTCAACAAAGCTGCTGCCATCAAGCAAAGCATGGATTCTGTCTCTGGCCGATGTTTGTGTTGAATGAGTCATTTTTGCAATCCTCCCTTTTATCTTTGTACAGGAATATTTTACAGGGAGAATCTTAATCTCTCAAAAAAAGAACCTTAAAATTTATTAAGAAACAGGCCGGTTTTATAAAATCCGGACACAACGAGAACGGGTACCGAATCATTTTCATGAATTTCGATACCCGTTCTACACGTTTTCATCCATTGGTTCTTAAATACCTCTCTTTTAGTTTTTTACTTCGGCATTTCTTTGGATGCTCTATATGAACTTTTTTTCCGTTTCCTTCAGCTCTTTCTTATCTACCATCTGCAGTCTCTGCTTCTTCGTTTTCATTCTTCTATATTGTTATAAGCCTGCATTATAGAAAATCATGTTCCAAATAATCTTTCTGATGAATATTTTCTTGCAGTTATAACGAATTATAGGCATATAAGAGATTGATAGATTTTCATTTTTTCCGCCCATATTTTTTGGGGATAAAGGCACACCCGCAGGTGTTTCGTTTCGGCTTCATCCATGCTTTCGCATTTATTCATCGCCTGGTACATTTTTTGCTAAAGCGAAACGGGTTTCCTATTGCCTGATCTTAATTTAGATAAATCAGGCGAAACTTATGTTTTCGGTGGAATCGCCCTCCTTTTCTTTTCTGCCATCTTCTGTGTTTTTTGAAAATGGTTTTCTTTTGTTTATGGCTTTATTATATACTATTTCATTTTGTTTTGCAAGTCTTTTTTCTATTTTTTTATAAATTATTTATTAACTTTCAAATTGTATGCTACTATTTTGACTATTTAATTAATTGCAACTATTTGTGTGTTATGGATGACGGATAAGGGATGTTTAAGTATTGTTATTTTTTTGTCAATTCCTTTCTGTTTTTGTAAACTTATGGTATAATATCTGAAAAGTATTTGCCCAAAAAGCATGGGCGCGAAAGAAGAAAGGGAAAAACTATGAGCCAGCGCAATCTAACTTTATTAACTGACCTCTACGAATTGACCATGATGCAGGGGTATTTCAAGGAAAAAAATGCTAACGAGACCGTAATATTCGACGCCTTCTATCGCAGCAATCCCGGTGGTAACGGGTACGCGATCTGCGCAGGCTTAGAACAGGTCATTGAATACATCAAGGAGCTTCGCTTTGAACCGGAGGATGTGGATTATTTAAGGTCCACAGGTCTTTTTGAAGAGGACTTTCTGGAATACCTTCTGCATTTTAAATTTTCCGGCAACATTTACGCCATACCTGAGGGTACAGTCATATTTCCCAGGGAGCCTATCGTAAAGGTCATCGCCCCTATTATGGAAGCCCAGCTTATCGAAACCGCCCTGTTAAACATCATCAACCATCAGAGCCTCATTGCCACAAAGGCTGCCCGGGTCATCTATGCAGCGGCAGGCGACGGCGTCATGGAATTCGGCCTGCGGCGGGCCCAGGGACCGGATGCAGGTGTTTACGGAGCAAGAGCCGCCATGATCGCCGGCTGCATCGGCACCTCCAATGTGCTGGCTGGAAAATGTTTGACGTTCCCATAAAGGGAACCCACGCCCACAGCTGGATCATGAGCTTTCCTGACGAGCTGACCGCATTCCGCAGCTACGCAAAGCTTTATCCTACCTCCTGTTTAC
>JASGGP010000432.1:0-2949 GCA_047604985.1 Lacrimispora sp. | reverse complement strand
GATCCTGAAAGATCATCTGAATTTCCTTAATAACTTTCCGGTCCAGCTCCGGGGAAATCCTTCCGTTGATCTTCTCTCCTTTATAAAGGATATCCCCTCCGCAGCTGGGGATGATTCTCATAACGGCCCGGCCGATGGTGGTTTTTCCCGACCCGGATTCCCCCACCAGTCCAAAGGTTTCCCCTTTATATATCTGAAAGTTGACCCCCTTTACCGCCTCATACTTTTTCTTATGCTCTCCAAAGGTCACTTCCAGATTCCTTACATCCAATAATACTTCACGTTCCATCAGAACAGACCTCCATTTCTGATTTTCTCCACCACAGGCGGCGGATCTACCTTAGGCGCCCTGGGGTCCAGCAGCCAGGTCTTAGCCTTATGGGTAGGCGATACCTCAAAATAAGGAGGCCTCTTTACAAAATCAATCTTCAGGGCCTGAGGATTTCTCGGCGCAAAAGCGTCTCCTTTCACCTCTGTATAAAGGTTGGGCGGCGTTCCCGGAATGGAAAAGAGGTCCATCCCCTTTACCCCAACCTGGGGCAGGGAAGAAAGCAGAGCCCATGTATAGGGATGCCTTGCATCATAAAAAATGTCCTCGCAGGTCCCGATCTCCACAATATCTCCTGCATACATGACAGCCACCCGGTCCGCAATATTGGCCACCACCCCAAGATCATGGGTAATCAGAATAACAGACAGGCTGTATTTATGGCGAAGCTCTTTAAGCAGATCCAGGATCTGGGCCTGAATGGTCACATCAAGAGCTGTTGTGGGCTCGTCGCAGATGAGAATCTGAGGATTGCAGGCAATGGCGATAGCGATGACAACCCTCTGGCGCATCCCGCCGGAAAATTCGTGAGGATACTGGTCAAACCTTTTTTCCGGGTCCTGTATTCCCACATCCGCCAGATACTTAAGGGTCCTTCTCTTTGCCTCAGACCTCCCAACCTTCTGATGAATCAAAACAGCCTCCATGATCTGGACCCCAATGGTCTTTAAAGGGCTTAAGCTAGTCATCGGGTCCTGCATGATCATTGCAATCTCATGTCCACGTATCTTAAGCCAGTCCCTTTCCCTTTTTATGGAAGTTAAATCCACGGCTTTCCCGTCATCTGCCCCGTAATAAACAGCGTTTCCGCTTTCCACAGACCCATTTTTCTCCAAAAGCCCCATAAAGGATTTAGTAAAAACAGACTTACCGCTTCCCGACTCTCCCACAATGGCCAGGATTTCTCCCTTATATAAATCCATGGAAATCTCCCGGATGGCATGAAGCCTTTTACCTCTTAAATCGAATTTAATATCCAGCCCATTTACCTCTAAAATCTTTTCCCTGTTCATGCCGGCCCTCCTTACACGTGATTCTTCGGATCAGCGGCATCCGAAAATGCGTTTCCAATGATGTAAAATGAAATGGTGACAAAAGACAAAATAATGGTCGGATAAACCAGCTGATACCGCAGGGCCGCACTGGTAATAAGAGCCCGTCCTTCATTAATCAGATTGCCCAGGCTTGGAATATTCACCGGAAGTCCCAGCCCGATATAAGTAATGAACACCTCATTGCCGATGGCAGCAGGAATGGTAAGAGCCATGCGCAGCATAATCACGGATACCAGATAAGGCAGCAGGTTTTTCAAAATAATCCGGCTCACAGGCGTCCCCAGACACCGGCTGGCCACATTATAATCCCGGTCCCGGATAATCAGAATCTGGTTCCGGATAAAACGGGCCATTTGAATCCAGCCCGTTAAGCACATGGCAAACACCAGGGTCTGTACGCTGGGCTTTAAAATATAGGAAATTAAAATCAGGATAATTGTATTGGGAATATTATCAATAATGTTGTAAACCTCTGTCAAAAAGAAATCCGCTTTCCTCACATATCCCCAGATTACGCCCACGGTAATGCCGATGAGCGCCTCCGCAAGGGCCACGGACAGCCCGATCATAAGGGAAGTCCTGGTGCCGGCCCATATTCTGGCCCATAAGTCCTGACCGATGGAATTGGTTCCCAGAATAAATTCAGCTCCGGGAGGAACGTTGCGGTACTGCATTCCGCTCGCGTCATTTACAATCACATTGGGATCATACTGTCCCGGCAAATAGGGCTGGATAAAGGTAAACACCAGTAAAAGTGCCAGAAGCACCAGAAGCACAAAGGCCCCCCGGTTCTTTAAAAATGCATGAAGCGTACTGTTCCAGTAGGAGTAATTGCTGTATCCCGTTTTCTCTACCTCTGCCTCATTAAATCCGGCAAAGGAAAACAGCTCCGACTCCTCCATATTTTCCATAAGCTCCGCTTCCTTTGTATGGCGGTAAGAAAACTGCTTCATCATCTGTCACCTTCTTTCTTTCCAAGGCTGATTCTGGGATCTAAGAGCACCATCAGCACATCGCCCAGCAAAAGACCTAAAACACCCACGCAGGCATAAAGCAGAACAATGCCCTGAACCATGGTATTATCATGCTTTTTAATCACCGTAACCAGCAGCCCTCCCATGCCCGGAATGCTGTACAGGGACTCTATGTAAATAGACCCGATTACCGTATTTAAAAAAGCCGTGGGAATATACTGAGCCAGGGGCACAAAGGCATTGCGGAAAATGTGCTTGAACATCACGCCGCCCTCTGACATTCCCTTTGCTTTTGCCAGCTTCACATAATCCTTGTTGCTTTCATCCACCATGTAACGCCGCAGCCACATGCCGTAAAAAGCAATATTTCCAAGAGACATGGAAACCACGGGCAGAACCCAGTATTTAGGATCATCGATCTGAAACAGAAGCCCTACTCCAAGAAAGGTTGTCCCGTAAAGCTGAATGTACAGAAAATAAACCGCTGCCGGCACCGCCTGAATACAGACGATAAATAAGGTTGCCACCTTGTCGAACCACCTATACTTATATCTAGCCATTAAAGCTCCCATAGGAAGCCCTACAAAAAGAG
>JASGGP010000431.1:0-2951 GCA_047604985.1 Lacrimispora sp. | reverse complement strand
TCATCAATGACTTTCAAAACATCCCCTGCCATAAACTCACAATTATCCAGTCCATTCAGCTTTGCATTTTCCCTGGCAGCCTCTACGGCCTCTTCCACAATCTCCACTCCTACCACTTTCTCCGCTACAGGCGCAATGATCTGGGCGATTGTTCCGGTTCCGCTGTATAAATCAAACACCACCTTGTCCTTTGTTTCCCCAACATACCCTCTTACGGTCTCATAAAGAACCTCTGCTCCAAGAGAGTTGGTCTGGAAAAAGGAAAACGGGGATATCTTAAATTTCAGTCCTAAAAGTTCCTCATAAAAATAATCCTGTCCATATAAAATATCGGTCCGGTCGCTTTTCACTACATCCGCCAGACTGTCATTAAACGTATGGAGAATGCCCACAATCTTTCCATTTAATGCAAGACCCAAAAGCACATCTGCAAATGGCTTCAAATCCAGATCTTCCTGAGTCGTGGTGACAAGATCCACCAGGATTTCACCGGTCTTTACTGCCCGCCGCACCAAAAGGTGGCGCAGATATCCCGTATGCTGCATTTTCTTGTAAAATCCGATTCCCCGGACCTCAAAATATTCTTTCGCTGCTTTTAATATATCACAAAAATCTGAATCAACAATCCTGCATTCCGTAGTAGTCACCACATCGTAAAAGCTTCCCCTTTTGTGCATCCCCAAAGCCAATGGCCCGTCCTTGTATTCGTCGCCGAAGGAAAACTCCATTTTATTCCGATATCCCGTTTCCACGGGACTGGCCTTTATCCTTTCAAATACATAGTCCCCGCAAACACCGTCTATAAGCTCTTTTACCTGACGCTCCTTGATTTTAAGCTGCTCCTCATAAGGAATGGTCTGGTAAATACAGCCACCGCAATTTCCGAAATGGGGACAGGGATTTTTTGCTGTCTCGATTTCCGAGGACTCCAGTACCTCAAGGATACGTCCTTCACACCGTCCCCCTCTTTTTTTATTTATCATCACCCTGACGGTCTGTCCGGGAAGTCCGTGCTTTACTGTGATCTTTCCTTCCGGAACCTCAATCACTCCTTTATCCGGAAAATCGAATTTTCCGATCCTGCCTTCGTATATCTCACCCTTTTTCACTTCGCTGACTCCTGTTCTTTCATTATTTATGTTCTATATTTACTTTCTACATTTACTTTCTACCATTTATTTTTTACATTTACTTTCTACATTTACTTTCTATATTTATTTCCAATGTTTACTTTCAGGCCTTGTTTCCTATCGATAAAAGAGCGTGTCTCACTTTATGAGGCACGCTCTTTTTTATAATGCCGGTTTTTATTCTTCAGAAACTTCGCCCGGCTTATCATCTTCAAAGAAGTCATCATCGAAATCATCGTCAAAGTCGTCTTCGAAATCTTCTAAATAATCCGGTGTGAAGAAACGGTATACAGTATACGCAATTCCTGCCACTGCCGCAACCGCACCGATGATAGCCAGTATCCACAGGATGCAGTTTTTCTTTTTCTCTTCCTGTTCCCTTCTATGAAGCAATTCATTCATTCTGCTTGAGTTCATAAGATCTTCCAGCCTGCTCATAGCTTCCTTGCTCATTGCATCAAATTTGTTCATATTTCCACGTCCTTTCTGAGAGCCCTGCTTTCTTTTTTCTGCCCAGCTTTCCAGGGCAATGTTCGCCCCTTTATAGGGCGTAAAGGTATGCCTGTAAAGCATTTTTCATACCTGCTGGCAAAGATTTAGTCTCCCTGCCCATCGTGATTATTATACCATTATATTGATTTTTTTACTATCATTTTCACTATTTTTTTATTTATGTATTCTTTATGTATTCTTTAGTTAAGCTCTTACAAGCTTTAGCTTTGCAAAGGACGCGAACATTTTTTTTGTGCCGGCCTTGTCAAATTGGACCGTGACCTCAAAATCTCTTCCGCCGTCCTTGATTTCCATAACTTGCCCTTCTCCGAATTTCACATGGCTGACACGGTCTCCTTCCTTATAATTTAAGGAAGATGATTTTTCTACCGTAAATGCTTTTCCAAAACCAAGCTTTAAAGCGGGCTCCGCCGTTTTCGAGGCATAAGCGTTGTATCCGGGACCAAAGCTGCTTAAGGCTGCGGACCGTTTTGTCCTGTTTTCGCCCCAAGGAAGAGCGCTGTCATCAAAGTCAGAAGAGCCGCCACGAAACGATAATCTCTGCTCCAGCCTGCTGGAATCCAGAAGATTTTCCGGAATCTCATCTATGAAACGGCTGGTTTTGGAATATCTGGTTTCCCCATTGACCATGCGCTGCCTTGCCGCCGTCATCATCAAAAACTTCTGTGCTCTGGTGATTCCCACGTAGCAGAGACGCCGTTCTTCCTCCACATCCTCCCTGTCATCCGATGAAATGGACATCATACTGGGAAACAGACCATCCTCCATTCCGCTTAAATATACCCGGGGGAATTCCAATCCCTTGGCGCTGTGCAGAGTCATAAGAGTCACCCTGTTTTCCGAATCATCCATACGGTCCACATCTGCCACCAGGGCCACCTCTTCCAGAAATTCGTTGATATCCGGATGCTCATGCTCTCCCTCAAAGCTGACCGCCTTATTAATCAGTTCTTCGATATTTTCCAGACGGGTCTGATATTCGATTTCCCCTTCTGCTTCCAGCTCCTGCTGATATCCTGTCTCATCCAGAACATCCTCAATCAGCTCATGAAGGGAGTAAGTCTCTTCTTCAAGCCTTGCCCGGAAATCTTCAATCTGTTCCGTAAATTTGAGAATCTTCTCCGCCGTTTTTCCAAGACCAGGTACGGCCTTTGCCCGGCAAAAAGCGTCATACATGGAAAAACCGCGTTCCGATGCAAATGCCTGTACCTTGCCTATGCTGGTTGCTCCAATGCCCCTTTTGGGAACGTTTACGACTCTTAAGGAGGATAAATCATCTCTTCCATTGGCTATGGTTTTTAAATAGGC
>JASGGP010000430.1:0-2959 GCA_047604985.1 Lacrimispora sp. | reverse complement strand
TGGTAAACAGGAATGGAAGCAGCTTCGGCAGAATCCCGTCTAAAAGGGACTGAATATTTACAACGGTCTCATTAATGGTAATTTCCGTACCCACATTGATTTTCACATAGCTTCCTATGAGTGCTCCCAGCACAATCACGCCTACCATGGTGGAAATATTTATGATTTTCTGGATTACTTTTGCCTGCTCCCCGCTCTGAACAAATTCAATTCCTTTTTCATATCCCATAATGGTTCCAAAATATTTAACCCCTATGTTAATGCCGTTATAAATCAGAAACATCAGGATGGGGCCGATAAAATTCCCTTCCAGGGCGTATGCCGCTCCGATGCTGCCTGCAATGGCCTGAATGGTGATTTTAAATACACTGTCGCCGATTCCGGCCAAAGGCCCCATCATTCCCGCTTTTACGGCAACCACCGCTTCCTTTTCGTTGAGCTCCGTGGTTTCCTCAATGGCTGTGGTAATTCCCAGGATCATGCCCGTAGCCGTGTTCTGAGAAAGGAAATAGGCCAGATGCCTCTGCATTGCCTCTACCCGGTCTTTCTTCTCCGCATCCTTATAAATCTTTTTTAATACCGGCGCCAGCGCGGTAATAAACCCGATGGCCTGGGCATTGCTTGAGGTTACGGTGATTCCAAGGCCGAAAATCTGAAGACGCCAGTAGACCGCATTCAAATCCTTACGGGTTATCTTTATGTAACATCCTTTTGCCTGGGTATTGGGGTTATCCAATCCGGCTGCATTTTCTTTTCCAGCACTCATAAGTCATAACCTCCATCCTCATCATCTTCACGTACCGAAGCAATCACCGGCTTTTCATTCTGACGGTCCTTGATCTCCATCATGACGGAATACAGCATTGCAAATGCCAGAGAAATTAAAGTTACCGGCAGGATTCCAAGTCCCAGATAGGTGGACAGGACAAAGCCAAAAATCAGGAAAGGCCACATGAAGCCTTTCATCATCATGGTCATCAGAATGGACAAACCGACTGCAGGCAATATTCCGGAAGCAGTGCTTAAGCCCTTTAAAACATCGCTTGGAATGACACTTAAAACCTTATCCACGATTCCTGATGAAAAATAAACCACCAGAAACGTCGGTACTGCACGGAGCAGAAACTGAAAGGCGATGGCTACATAATTCACCAGTAAAATGCTGTCAAAATTCCCGGTCAGCGCCAGCCTGTCAGCCCATACCGCAAAAAACTGGCGGACGAAGTCAAAGATCAGAAGCAGCTGCTGGGATAAAACCGCCACCGTGGTCGCTGCCGCCACGCCTGCTGCGATCCCCTCCGCTGTTGCGCCTGTGCTTGTGATGGAAATTGTGGTTCCCACAATGGTACCGATAATCATATCCGGTGTTTTGTAACCGGCCATGTTTCCAAGTCCCATCCACATCAGCTCCAAGGTCGCAGAAATAATCAGTCCTGTCTTCACATCCCCTAATATGATTCCCACCAACGGACCTACGAGCAAAGGCCTTCGGAGCATTTGGGGGCCCTGATCGTCAAACGAACAGTATCCGGCCCATACCGCTATAAGTAGCGCCTGCCAAACTGCCATAATTGTATACCTCCTTAGTTTGATATTTAAAAAATATCACAAAACATTTGTCACCTCAACGTCTTCTTTCATTATCGAAAACGCACAAATTTAGCAGGAGATATCTGCGCCTTACCGCGCGGAAAAATAGGGAAAGGCAGCCCTGATCAGCTGCCTAAATAGTGACGAAGCTCTGAGTCTCCGTTCTTGACCTCTACAAGCCCTTTCCTTAAATCCAGAAGGATGAAATGGATTTCTTTTACGGGCGATTCATTTAACAGGATTTCCTGGGACAAGCGGAAAATATAATACTGTCTGCCAGGCTCTGTTCCTGTAAAAATATTGATATACTTCTTTTTTTCTTTCGCCATATAATCCGTATGGTAAACGGCGCTGTGCATCAATTTATAAAACCCCAGCTTCGTATAGCCCTGGGCAAGATTTTCCGACCAGAAATATTCCGCAATGGTTTCCGCCAGATTTTCTTTTCTACAGTCCAGCGGAATAATATCCGGGGATTTCATGTAGTTTAAAACGGCGCCTACTTTTCTCTTTTTTGCAATCATTTTTGTCCAGAGATCATAGGTGACCTTATTAAAAAAATCATATTGATGGATGGGAATAGGAAAATCATCTGGTGCGAATTTCATCCCAACAGGCAAAAATACGTAATCATACCTTGAATAATCCAGCTTTTCGGTCTCGTATAAATAATAGGAATGGAAATGAACATTCAGTTCCTCCGCGTTTAATCCAAGCCTCTTTATGACTGTGGGATCCGCCGCCCTTCCCATTTCATTGATCAGGATGATATTGGTGGGCTCATATTGATTCCTGATGTGATATACAAGATTGTAGATTAAAATAATCAGTTCATAATACATCATATCCTGAATTTCATCCGTTCTCTGTCCCGGAAGCTCATTGTAAATATAATTTGCCAGGGCCTGGGAGGAAATCATCCGGTTCGCCCTGCATTTGATGGAGTAGGGATACTCCAATTCCACAATTCCGAACCGGTTCCTCAGCTGCCATTTGTAAAAGAAAAGGAGAAGACAACTGCTGACCTCCTGATATGATGAGAAATCTAAAAATATTCTGTCTTTTAAAAATCTCATGACCCTTTGATAAGCATTAAGCCCTTCCGGCACTATTTTCTCATAGCTTTCAACTGCGCCGTCTTCAAATAATTCCCGGTTAGCCAAAAGAAAAACTGCCAGGTAATCGTATTCTGCAGGCTTTGGGCTTTCCCCTAAGATTTTTTGTGCCACAGAAAATTCTTTCAGTTCGTGAAGCTGAGGTGGAAAGTTCTGGTGATTCATCTGTCCGGAGCCTGATCTTAAAGGCAAAACCGCCAGGTAGAGGACCAATCGGTTAAATCCCGTATCCGGCACCCTATATCCAGTTTCAT
>JASGGP010000429.1:0-2977 GCA_047604985.1 Lacrimispora sp. | reverse complement strand
ATCCTGTAAAGTATCCCGTACCGCTCGCATTCTCCGGAAAACACCTGCCAGAGCATTTTCGCTCTGGTACTTGTACATTGATAATTGTTTCCATAATATTTGATATATTTTGAAACAAGGTCTTCCTGGGGAAATTGCTCCCGGAGGCGGTCAAAATACCATTCCCGCTGATTGTTTCTGAGAGTCACGCCAAAGGCCGGATAAATGAATCGTGCGCCTGTTTCATGGGCAGCCTTTACAATGGCAAGCACATTTTCTTCATGATCTTCCAGAAAAGGGAGTACCGGCATCAACAAGATTCCGGCAAAGATTCCGTTTGTGCTTAAGTCTTCGATTAAGTCTAGCCGTTTTGAAGGGCCGGGAGCAAAGGGCTCCAGCTTTTTTGCCAGACCGTCATCTGTTGTGGTCACAGTCACCTTACAAAGAACCGGAGAATGTTCCTTGATCCCCTTGAGTATATCTATGTCCCGCTTAAGAAGATCGCTTTTTGTAGCCACCGCTGCCCCGAATCCAAAGGCATCAATCAGCTCCAGGGCATGCCTTGTCAATTCAAGTTCCTTTTCAAAAGGGTTGTAGGGATCACTCATGGCGCCGGTCCCTACAATTCCTGTCTTTACCTTGCGCCTTAAATCATCCCGAATGATAGAAAGGGCATCCGCCTTTGCCCTTACCGTATCAAACCGGTCAATGCGGTAGCAGTCAGACCGGCTGTCGCAATAAATACAGCCATGGCAGCAGCCCCTGTAAATGTTCATATTATAATCAATGCCAAACCATTCAGAACTCTTGGTCTTTGTCACTATGGTTTTAGCAGGGACATATTCCATGGCCTATGCTTCCTTTCAACTGAACTCACTATTAATTTTAAGATTTGTGTCGGAATTTGTCAATCCTATCCATCCACAATATTCTATATCCTGTACTCCCTTGATATTTTTGTGGTCCCATGATAATATGCTAATGATAAGAAGAAAAAAAGGGAGGCATTATGATTCGATTTCTCTTGCGCTGCAAGCAAATATATGACAAATACAGCAAAGACGAAATGACGGTGTACGCGGCTCAGGCCTCGTTCTTCAGCATTATTGCGGCTTTTCCGTTCATAATGGTGCTGCTGGCTTTAATCCAGTTCATCCCATCCATCACAAAAGCCAACCTGCTCCAGCTCATGATCACCCTCATTCCCAGCACCCTGGAGATGGATAGCATCATAGTAACAGTCATAGACAATCTTTATACCAATTCACCTGTGACCGTCATTTCCCTGTCGGCAGTTGCCGCCGTCTGGTCTTCTTCCCGGGGAATGCTGAGCATTGAACGGGGCTTAAACCGGGTATATGGCCATCAGAAAAAACGGAACTACATCATGACCCGGGTTATTGCCGCAGGCTATACAGTTGTATTCATGGTCATCTGCATCCTGACATTGGTCTTGCTGGTTCTTGGGGGCTCTATCCAAAGCTTTATGAACCATCATTTTCCGCTTCTGGCTGAAATCACGGGATATGTTGTCACATTCCGAACAATGCTGATTTTCATATTAACGGTATGTTTTACGGTCCTCTATACTTATGTTCCTGCAAAGAGGCAGCACTTTATGAAGCAGCTGCCCGGGGCAATATTTTCAACCGTGGGCTGGATGGGCTTTTCCTTTGCCTTTTCCATTTACTTCAATAATTTCAGCAATTTTTCGGTCATGTACGGAAGCCTTGCCGCCATCGTGCTTTTGATGCTGTGGCTGTACGCATGTATCTGCATCCTTTTCCTCGGAGCCGAAATCAATTATTATTATTCCGGCGACTGGAAAGAAAACAGCCGTTTTTAAAAAGTACTGGTTCTTTCTTCACAAAAGCCAGGGAGCGTGTCACCGTAATAAGGTTGGCGGGCTCTCCTGGCTTTTCATTTTCATAGGAAAGGATCTGGATATTTAAGAAAACAGCGGCGTGGAAAAATATCTGTCTCCGGTGTCGGGAAGCATTACAACGATCTTCTTTCCTGCAAATTCCGGACGCTTTGCCACTTCTCTGGCAGCCCATACGGCGGCAGAGGAAGATATTCCGACCAGAATTCCTTCCGTCTTTGCAATTTCTTTCCCCGTCTCGTAGGCAGCTTCATTTGCCACCGTAATGATTTCATCGTAGATTTCCGTATTTAATATGGAAGGCACAAAGCCGGCCCCAATTCCCTGAAGTCCGTGAGGTCCGGGCTTTCCGCCGGAAAGGATGGGAGAACCAGCCGGCTCCACCCCGATCACCCTGATATCAGGATTTTTGCTCTTCAAGAATTCGCCTGCGCCTGTTATTGTTCCGCCTGTACCGATGCCGGCTATAAATACATCAACCTTTCCATCGGTATCTTTCCAGATCTCCGGCCCGGTTGTTTCGCGGTGGGCTTTGGAATTGGACGGATTATCAAACTGGCCTAAAATAACAGAGCCTTCTATCTCGCTTTGAAGCTCCTCCGCTTTTGCAATGGCGCCCTTCATGCCCTTGGCACCTTCTGTGAGAACCACCTCTGCTCCATAGGCCTTTAAAAGACTCCGTCTTTCCACGCTCATGGTTTCCGGCATGGTAAGGATAGCGCGGTAGCCTTTCATGGCGGCGATGCTGGCAATTCCGATGCCGGTATTACCGGAGGTGGGCTCTATGATGGTTGCCCCAGGCTTTAAGGCTCCGCTTTTTTCCGCATCCTCAATCATGAAAAGCGCTGCCCTGTCCTTTACACTTCCCGCAGGATTAAAATACTCCAGCTTTGCGATGATGCAAGCCGGTATCTGGTACTTTTTCTCATAGTTACACAGTTCCACGAGCGGGGTGCCGCCAATGAGTTCCGATGCGTTTTTTCTGATATTCTCCATATTATCCTCCATTCTTTGGGTGACCGCCTTTTCTATGACAGACCGTAAAGCTTCCTGTACTTTTCCTTTAAATACCGGATAAAATAATCCGGAGTAAAGTCCTCACCGGTTACATCCTTT
>JASGGP010000428.1:0-3059 GCA_047604985.1 Lacrimispora sp. | reverse complement strand
GAACATCTGCAATATGTATGAATTTCATTATCGTTACCTCGCTGGTCCTCTGTACAAAGAGGAGAGTGTCTCAAAAGCAGAAAATTGGTTCCTATTCGTGGCATGGCAAAATAGTAACGAAAGCTGACCTTTGGGACACCCTCACAGAATTAAAGTTCGCAGTTATTGACGGTTCTTGGGAAAGGAACCACGTCGCGGATATTGGACATTCCGGTCAGATACATGACGCAGCGCTCAAAGCCCAGACCAAAGCCTGCATGGCGGGTGGAACCGTACTTTCTTAAGTCAAGATAGAAGTCGTAGTCCTCTTTATTTAATTCAAGTTCGTCCATACGGGCCACCAGCTTGTCGTAATCATCCTCTCTCTGGCTTCCGCCGATGATTTCTCCGATGCCCGGAACCAGACAGTCCACTGCGGCCACGGTCTTATTGTCCGGGTTGATCTTCATATAGAAAGCCTTGATCTCCTTTGGATAATCTGTTACGAATACAGGCTTTTTAAAGAGCTGCTCAGTTAAGTAGCGCTCATGCTCTGTCTGAAGGTCGCAGCCCCAGGATACCTTGTAGTCGAACTCCTCATTGTGCTTTTCCAGAAGCTCAATTGCCTCGGTATAGGTCACATGGGCGAATTCGGAATTTAATACGTGGTTTAAACGGTTTAGGAGATCCTTGTCCACAAACTGGTTGAAGAACTCCATCTCCTCCGGTGCGTGCTCTAAAACGAAGCGGATAACATACTTGAGCATGGATTCTGCCAGCTCCATATCGTCATTTAAATCCGCAAAGGCCATCTCAGGTTCGATCATCCAGAATTCCGCCGCATGACGGGTGGTGTTGGAATTTTCCGCCCGGAAAGTAGGTCCGAAAGTGTATATATTGCGGAAAGCCATGGCATAGGTTTCCCCGTTTAACTGTCCGCTTACGGTTAAGTTGGTAGGCTTTCCGAAGAAATCCTGGGAAAAGTCCACGGCTCCGTCCTGGGTTTTCGGAATATCTTTTAAATCCAGAGTGGTGACCTGGAACATCTCGCCGGCCCCTTCACAGTCGCTTCCGGTGATGAGGGGAGTGTGCACATAGACGAAATCCCTTTCCTGGAAAAACTGATGGATGGCATAGGCAATGAGAGAACGTACACGGAATACTGCCTGGAAGGTATTGGTCCTTGGACGCAGATGGGAAATAGTCCTTAAATATTCAAAGGAATGACGTTTTTTCTGAAGAGGATAATCGGAAGAAGAAGGGCCTTCCACGACGATTTTTGTCGCCTGGATTTCAAAAGGCTGCTTTGCTTCCGGTGTGGCTACCAGAGTACCGGTAACAATGATGGCGGCGCCTACATTCAGCCGGGAGATATCAGAGAAGTTCTCCATGGTGTCATGATAGACCACCTGAATCGTTTCAAAATAGGTTCCGTCGTTTAAAACGATAAAGCCGAAGGACTTGGAATCCCTTAAACTTCTCACCCAGCCGCCGATGGTGACCTGGGTATTGAGGAAAGAATCCCTGTTTTTATATATTTTTCTTACTGTTGTTAAATCCATAACGGTTCTCCTTTATGTTTGCATACTTATTAAGATTATACTTTATTTTCGACCCTGATTCAAGGGGATAAGGGGGAAAAAAGTTGGATGTGGCCCAAAATGTAAAATAAATGAAAAAAGCTTGAAAAATGTCGGAAAATGCACAAAAAAATATAAGGATAATTTAAAATGTTTGTTCACTATTTTAGAAATGTGTGGTATAATGTTAATACAATCAAATTTTAACAGCAAGAGGTGATAACGTGATTAAAAAAGAGATGATTGCCATGCTTTTGGCAGGCGGCCAGGGAAGCCGTTTAGGCGTTTTAACGCAAAAGGTGGCCAAGCCAGCAGTATCTTTTGCGGAATACCGTATCATTGATTTCCCGCGAGCAACTGCATCAATTCTGGAGTGGATACTGTGGGAGTCTTATGATATCAGCCATTGCGCTTGAACACCCATATCGGGATTGGCATCCCGTGGGATTTAGACCGCAATGTTGGAGGCGTTACCATCCTGCCACCTTATGAAAGGAGTAAAGGCAGTGACTGGTACACAGGAACGGCTAATGCCATCTATCAAAATCTTGAGTATATGGAAACCTATAATCCGGATTACGTGCTGATCCTGTCTGGGGACCATATCTATAAGATGGATTATGAGGTCATGCTTGAGTATCATAAGGCAAATAATGCAGATATCACCATTGCTGCTATGCCGGTGCCTATCGAAGAGGCCAGCCGGTTCGGGATTCTCATCACCGATGAGAACAACAGGATCACAGAGTTTGAGGAGAAGCCGGAAAATCCGAGAAGCAATCTGGCATCCATGGGTATTTACATATTCAGCTGGAAAGTGCTTAAGGAAGCCCTCATTAAGATGTCCGACGTTCCGGGCTGTGATTTCGGAAAGCATATCATCCCCCACATCTTTGAAGCCGGAAGCCGGGTATTCGCCTACGAATATAACGGTTACTGGAAGGATGTAGGGACTCTGGGCTCCTATTGGGAAGCCAACATGGAGCTGATCGACATTATTCCCGAATTTAATCTCTACGAGGAATACTGGAAGATCTATACCAAGAGCGACATTATTCCTCCTCAGTATGTGTCGGAGGAGGCAGTCATTGACCGGAGCATCATCGGCGAGGGAACGGAAATCTATGGAGAGGTCCATAATTCCGTCATTGGTGCAGGTGTGGTCATTAAGAAAGGAGCTGTGGTCAGGGATTCCATCATCATGCGGGAATGCGTGGTGGGGGAGAACGCTGTGATCCATAAGGCTGTTATTGCTGAGAATGTGAAGATCGGCGCTAATTCCGAGCTGGGGCTTGGAGAGTTTGCCCCAAGCAAATATGATCCCAAGGTGTATCAGTTTGATTTGGTGACGGTGGGCGAGAATTCTGTCATACCGGAGAATGTGAAAATTGGTAAGAACACTGCGATTGCGGGTGAGACAACCGCAGAGGATTATACTGACGGAGGGCTGGCCGCAGGAGAATACATCATAAAGGCAGGTGGCATGCGATGAGAGCGATA
>JASGGP010000427.1:0-3101 GCA_047604985.1 Lacrimispora sp. | reverse complement strand
TGCTTAAGCGGCTGCTTTCTGATCACCTTTCGGAAGGAGAGGCTTATTACGTGACAGAAGATGGAGTGATCCGGCTTTCTACGGAGCAGGAGGCAGAGGGAGAGGAGATCGCCGGAAAATTTCCGGGTCTGAAGCTGGAATCCGACGAAAACCACGATGGCCATCTGGTCTATGCCAGAGTGAAGTATCCCAACTGGTATGTGATAAAGAAGATTTCTCCACTGCAGGTGGAGGATGACGCGGCAGTGGTGAGGCAGCTTCTGATTTCTACCGGTATTTTAGCAGTAGTGCTCTGCGGGATCATGGGCTTTTTCTTATCCCGGTTTGTGATAAAGCCTCTGGGAGATTTGGAGTCCTCCATGCGGCATCTGGAAGAGGATGATTTTAAAAGGAAGCTGCCGGAAAATGGCTACCGGGAGATATCCGTCCTGTCCAGGGCCTTTAACCGGATGACGCTCCGCCTGGATGAACTGGTAAACCGGGTATACCGGGCGGAAATCAGGGAAAAAGATGCTCAGATCCGTGCCATGCAGGCATACATCAACCCTCATTTTCTCTATAATACCTTAGATACGATCTGCTGGATGAGCCGGATGAGCAGGCATTTGAAACCTGCGGCCTGATTGAGGCATTGTCCAAGCTGTTCCGCACCTCTGTGGAGGACACGAGCAAGACCACCACCGTGGCCGGAGAGATGGAGCATATACGGAATTATATCAAGATTCAGGGATGCAGGTATACGGATACCATTGAATTTCAGATTTTAATGGAGCCTGGAACAGAGGAGTGCGAGACAGTGCGCTTTGCCTTGCAGCCCCTTGTGGAAAATGCCATTGTCCATGGAATGGGGGAACAGGAGCTTTCCGGCGTGATCCGTATCAGAGCGGAGAGAAGAGGGGAGAATCTGGTTTTATCTGTGGAGGACGAGGGAAAAGGAGCCGACGCGGAGGAACTGAAGCGGCTTTTGGATGGAGAAGTGGAAGGCCTTCGGGGAATGGCCTTGTTCAACGTCCATGAGCGGGTAAAGCTGTGCTTTGGGGACGGCTATGGAATTTATTTCCCGGAAAGAGAAGGAGAAGGACTGACGGTGGAAGTAATTCAGCCGTTTCGAAAAAGGGGAGATGTGACATGATCCGATTGATGATAGTGGATGATGAGCCCATCATCCGGGAAGGGATGATGACCATCATTGATTGGGAGAGTTTGGGCGTTATGGTAGTAGGTACCGTGGGAAATGGGCGGGATGGGCTGGCCAGAGCCATGGTGGAAAAGCCGGATATTGTAATCACGGATATCCGGATGCCGGTAGTGGATGGAATTAAGTTTTCTGAGGAATTGCATGAGAAGTTTCCGAAGACGCGGATCGTGTTTTTGACAGGGTACAATGACTTTGAATATACCCGCCATGCCGTGAGGGTAGGTGCGGCGGATTACCTTTTGAAGCCCATTAACACAGAGGAGCTGACCGGATTGATTGAAAGGCTGGTTAAAGAGATCGGCAGAGAGCGCAGAGAGTTTGAAAACCGCAGCCAGAGGGCTGTTCTCTTAAAAGAGAATCTGCCCCTCATGCGCAGCCGCTGCATCCATGATTTTATGTGGGGAAAGACAGAGGAAAGGCGGTTTCTGGAACGGGCCGGATTTCTGGGAATTCCCTTGGAGGGAAAAATCTCCTATCATCATTTTTGTATTGACTATTATTTTCAGCTCCTTGCCAATGAATGGAAGCCATTTACTTAAGTACGCCTTGTCCAATGTGGCAGAAGAGCTTGTGGGACGGCTGGGAAATGTCTGTGTCTGCGATGAAGGCGAAGCCAGGCTGATGCTTCTTCTGTGTTCCGGGGAAGAGACCAAAGAAGTGGCCAGGAGCGCCAGGGAGGTTCAGTTTTATTTAAGAAAGCACTATGGGTTTTCCGTTTCCGTGGGAATCGGAAAGCTGGTGCCGGAATGGCGGGATTTAAAGCTTTCCTACCAGAATGCGGATGAAGCCCTGGAAGAGCGGATGAAGCAGGGCAGCAGCCAGATCATCGCCAGGGAGGAGCCTCAGGGAAGCCTTCGGGGGGAAAAGATATTCATAACCGCAGAGGAAGAAGCAGAATTGAAAAATGCCGTTACCCTTTTAGACCGGCGAAAGGTTTATGATGTGCTGGAGGATATCTTTCAAAAATATGTCATGGAGCAGAAGGTGGGGCGGAAAGCCGTGGAACAGCTCTGCATGTACCTGGTTTTGATTGCTATACGGGAGGTCCAGCGCTTTCAGCTGGCGCCGGAGCAGGTTCTTGGGCAAAATTACTATTATTATGAGGAAATTTCCAAATACGAGACTGCGGAGGACTTGGAAATGTGGCTGAAAGATATCTACGGCTCCGTACTCCGTGCAGTGGAAGAACGGCGCAGCAGCAAATACAAGGGGATTGTAACAAACGGAATCGCATATGCCCAGGATCATTTTTCAGAAAGCCTTCAGGTGGCGGATGTGGCAAAGGCCGTCTATGTGACGCCCAATTATTTCAGTAAGATTTTTAAGGAGGAAACAGGAGAGAATTTCACCGACTGGTTGAATAAGTTCCGCATTGAGGTAGCAAAAAAGCGGATGGAAAGGGAGCCGGAAACAAAGATTTACGCCATTGCAGAGGAATGCGGATTCAGTGATTATAAATACTTTGCTTTTATTTTCAAGAAATATACCGGATATACGCCTACCTCATACCGGAATATGATCGTGTAGAATATTAACTCTTAATGTAGAATATCAGGTTTATAGTTTTCATACGGTCTTTATAATGGAAGCAGCGATGAAGAAAATGAATGATTAAGGAGGACATCATGGATCAATTTTTATTTGGGGCTGTCTATATTATTGAGCAGGATTATACACAGGAGGAGATCCGCAGGGACTTGACCTGTATGAAAGACTGCGGCTTCAATTTGGTTACTCTCTGGCCGGTATGCAATCCATGGCTTGCAAAAGACAGCCATCAGTGGATATTCACCCAGACGAGACATGTGCTTGACGAGTGTGAGAGCCTGGGAATGAAGGCCATCCTGCAGCTCTTTGGGCAGAATCAGGCTCAGGAATTTATGCCGGACAGCGCCTTGACGGC
>JASGGP010000426.1:0-3144 GCA_047604985.1 Lacrimispora sp. | reverse complement strand
CAAAGCTCCCCGTGGAGCTGCACACCCATTATACCTCAGGCGTTGCCTCCATGACCTATTTAAAGGCCGTGGAAGCGGGCTGCGATATCATCGATACCGCAATGTCGCCTCTGGCTCTGGGAACCAGCCAGCCAGCCACAGAGGTCATGGTAGAGACTTTCCGGGGAACCCCTTATGATACGGGCTTTGACCAGAATCTTCTGGCGGAAATCTGCGCATTTTTCCAGCCCATAAGGGAAGAGGCATTAAAGAGCGGTCTATTAAATCCCAAGGTGCTGGGCGTGGATATCAAGACTCTTCAGTATCAGGTGCCCGGCGGAATGCTTTCCAACCTGGTGAGCCAGTTAAAGGAAGCCGGACAGGAAGACAAATATATGGAGGTTCTTCAGGAGATTCCCAGGGTGAGAAAAGATTTCGGCGAGCCGCCTCTGGTTACCCCTTCTTCCCAGATCGTGGGAAGTCAGGCTGTGTTGAATGTGATCAGCGGAGAACGCTATAAGATGGTGACAAAGGAAACGAAGAAGATTTTCATGGGCGAGTTCGGAGCCACGGTAAAGCCTTTTAACCCGGAGGTTCAAAAGAAGATCATCGGAGACGAGACGCCCATCACCTGCCGTCCGGCAGATTTGATTCCGCCCCAGCTTCCCCAGTTTGAGAAAGAATGTGCCCAGTGGAAGCAGCAGGATGAGGATGTGCTTTCTTACGCCCTGTTCCCGGCAGTTGCAAAAGAATTCTTCGAGTACCGGGCTGCGCAGCAGACCGGCGTGGATTCCTCTGTGGCGGATAAGGAAAACAAGGCGTATCCGGTATAATTGGAGAGATATTTGGCCCCGGAAAGAAGTCCAGGGAGAAAAGCAGGATGGAAGAATACGTAACATTGGAAGAAATGCTCTGCTTCCGCGAAGAAAAGGTAAGAGCCCAGGATGAACTGAGAAAAAACCATAAAGGGGAAACCATAGTGGCTCTTGGAATGAACATTCCGGGGCCAAGGAAAACCTCCCCCCTCATTCTTTTGGCTTTTGAAGAAGGGGAAAAAGCCCTCACCCGGCTGTTTGCAGACAGGGGGCTTGGCGTATCGGAAGAGGTTCTGATCAAGGAGAAAGCGGGTTATTTAAAGCTTTATTCAGTAACGTGCCAGGATGCTCTCTTTGTGAAAAAGATGATGGTTCAGGCGGAGGAGACCCATCCCCTGGGACGGCTGTTTGATATTGATGTATATGACGCAGAAGGAAAAGGAATCGGCAGAGGGTCTGTGGGGGCCCCTGTCCGAAAATGCCTGATCTGCGAAAGGGATGCAAAAATGTGCGGACGCAGCCGGAACCATGGGGTGGAAGAGCTTTACGGCTGTGTGGAGAGTATGATATATTTATGGCTCAAAAAAGAGGGCGCCGGAAAACCAGGTGAGTGATTGCCTGGTTTTCTGAATAAATTTCGTGCCGTGAGGCAGCGGGACATTTATTAAATAAGGTCATTGCTCCGATATATATAGTGGAGCGGGCTAAGGCCCCACATAAATGAAAGAAAAGGTTAATTAAAAAAAGCAGGTGAAAGAAGGCAAAACTACTTTCAACTGCTTTTTAGCTTGAAAATAACCTTGGGTCAGCGGTTTAGAGCCTCCTTTCTTAACGAATTTTAAGGTTCCATTTTCCTTTGGTTAAGATTCTTAGAGTAAAATAAGAAAGTATAAAAAGAGGAGGCGTGAAGCAAAATGGAGATTAAAAAACCGGCCATGGCCGGCACATTAGAGTCCAGCGACTGCCAGGTGACTGTTGAGCCTGGAGATGGTAAAATCAATTTTACGCTGGAAAGCGCAGTCATCAACCAGTTTGGAAATAAAATCCGGGAAGTGGTTATGGAGACTCTGAAGAAATTCGAAGTTGACGACGTAAAAATTACGGTTGTCGACAAGGGAGCCTTAGACTGCACGATTATGGCGCGTGTAGAGGGAGCCCTGTCCCGTTCCGCAGACCAGTTTGAAAATATTCTTTGGGGAGGTGCGTGTAAGAGATGAACCCCAATAAGAAACGGCTCAGAAGAACAATGATGTTTTTAAACGCCCAGAAACCGGGTCTTATTAAAGATCCGTATATCTACAAACCGGATTCCATTATGCTGGATTTAGAGGACGCAGTTGCAGAAAACCAGAAGGATGCAGCCAGGTTTTCCCTGTACCATGCTCTTAAAGAGATCAATTACAGGGGCTGCGAGCGGGTGGTCCGGATCAACGGATTGGATACCCCCTATTGGAAAGAGGATATCCGCTGTGCGGTTGCAGGCGGCTGTGATGCTGTCCGCATTCCAAAGACAGAAAGACCCGAGGACATTCGCGCAGTAGAAAACGAGATCAGGACAGCAGAAGAGGATTTTGGCATTCCGGATGGAAGAACGCTCATTATGGCAGCCATTGAGTCTGCAAGAGGCGTGATGAAAGCCCTGGATATCTGTGAATCCTCGGAGCGCATGTTTGGAATTGCCCTTTCCGGCGGCGATTACACCAAGGATCTCCAGACCTATATTACAGGAACCGGAATTGAGCTGATGGGGGCCCGGCAGAACATGATTATCGCAGCCAGAGCGGCAAAGGTCCAGTGCTTTGACACGGTATTTACCGATCTTGACGATATGGAAGGGTTCCGGAAGGATGTGGAAACCATTCATTTAATGGGCTTTGACGGAAAGTCTATTGTAAATCCCCGCCAGATTCCGGTAGTGCATGATATCTTTACACCAAGCCGGAAGGACATCACCTTTGCAGAAAAGGTAGTGAAGGAAATCGAAGAAAAGAAAGCACAGGGAATCGGAGTATTTACCGTAGACGGCAAGATGATCGACATTGCATTCTATGACGGGGCCAAAAGGACCATAGAGCTGGCTAAGGCCTCCGGCGTGTATAAAGGAGATTTGTGATATGATTAATGCAGTAGGGAGAGAGATTCCGGAAGAGATCTTAAAGCAGACAGGAAAAGAACCCTTTCAGGGAGTTCATCATTTTGATGGATATGAGTATAAAAAGGATGGCCCGGTTACTAAGTGCGTGATAAACTCTGATGGAAGCAAGCTGGTGGACAGCCTGCAGGACTGTCTGGTAAAATGCGGGATTAAGGATGGCATGACCCTGGGATTCCATCATCATTTCCGGGAAGG
>JASGGP010000425.1:0-3159 GCA_047604985.1 Lacrimispora sp. | reverse complement strand
ACAATGAGGTGGAGAAGCTGTTTAAGCTGATGAACCGCCTTAAGGGAGAGGGAGTGGGCATTATATTTGTCACCCATTTTCTGGAACAGGTCTATGCGGTCTGTGACAGAATCACTGTCTTAAGAAACGGAGGACGGGTAGGGGAATATGAAACGGAAAAGCTTCCCAGGGTGCAGCTGGTGGCGAAAATGATGGGAAAGGATTTCGACGATCTGGCCGCCATAAAGAAGGGCGAAGAGGCAGTGGCGAAGTCCCGGGATGTGGTCATCGACGCAAAGGGTATCGGCAGGCAGGGGACCATAAAGCCTTATGATTTACAGGTGCATAAGGGAGAGGTGATCGGCCTTACGGGCCTTTTAGGTTCGGGCCGCTCCGAGCTTGCCAGAAGCTTATACGGTGCGGATAAGCCGGACAGCGGAGAGCTGAGGTAAATGGAAAGGCGGTTTCTGTCAACACGCCCCTTGATGCCATGATGGCCGGAATGGCCTATCTTCCCGAGAACCGGAGAGGAGGGAATCGTGGCTGATTTATCCGTCAGGGACAATATCATCCTGGCCCTTCAGGCAAAAAGGGGGATGTTTCACTTGATTGGAAGAAAAGAGCAGGAAGAGCTTGCGGATCAATATATAAAGCTTCTGCAGATAAAGACAGCCACCATGGAGACTCCTGTCAAAAGCTTAAGCGGGGGAAACCAGCAGAAAGTCATCTTAGGCAGGTGGCTTCTCACAGACCCGGATTTTCTCATTCTGGATGAACCCACCCGGGGAATCGACGTGGGAACCAAGACGGAGATTCAGAAGCTGGTGGTGAAGCTGGCCGGAGAGGGAAAGTCGGTAATGTTTATTTCATCTGAGATGAGAGGAAATGCTTCGCACCTGCAGCCGCATGGCCGTGCTCCGGGACGGGGAGAAGGTGGGAGAACTGGAAGAGGAAGAGCTTGACCAGAACAGCATTATGAAAGCAATTGCAGGAGGTGGGGGAGATGAATAGGATTCCAGTAATTGTGAAGAAATTAACAGGATACCGGCTGTTTCTGCCTCTGTTCTGCCTTATTCTTGTGCTGCTTTCAAACCTTATAAAGACTCCGACGTTTTTTGAGGTGACCATAAAAAACGGTGTTTTGTATGGCTACATCATTGATGTAATCAACCGGGCCAGCGATCTGGTGATCCTGGCGGTGGGGATGACCCTGGTGGTAGCGGCATCGGGAGGAACGGATATCTCTGTGGGAGCGGTCATGTCCGTGGCAGGGGCTGTGTGCTGCTTTATTCTGGCAGGGGGACAGCAGACGGTCAACGAGTTTCAGAATCCTTATCTGCTGGGGGTCCTGGCAGCAGCCGGGGCCGGGATTTTATGCGGCTGTTTTAACGGATTTCTGGTGGCAAGGATGAGGATTCAGCCCATGGTGGCCACCCTCATATTATTTACGGCAGGAAAGGGGGATTGCCCAGCTCATCACGAAGGGGCAGATTACCTATATCCGTGTAGAATCCTATAAGATGCTGGGAGCCAGCATTCCCGGAATTCCTGTTCCTACTCCGGTTTTCGTAGCCTTAATTGTGGTGGTGCTGACTTATGTCCTGTTAAAAAAGACCACCCTGGGGCTCACATCCAGACGGTAGGCATTAATTCCAGGGCTTCAAGGCTCATGGGAATCAAGTCTGCCAGGATTATTTTCCTTTCCTACGCATTCTGCGGTCTGTGCGCAGGTATATCCGGGCTGGTAGCCTCTTCCAGGATCTATTCGGCGGATGCCAACAACATCGGCCTGAACTTAGAGCTGGATGCCATCCTTGCGGTGGCCCTGGGAGGGAACAGCCTGGGAGGCGGTAAGTTTTCCTTACTGGGAAGCGTTATCGGCGCTTATACCATTCAGGCCTTAAGTACCACCTTGTACGCCATGGGCGTTTCCCCGGACCAGATTCCTGTTTACAAGGCAGTGGTAGTGGTCGTTATTGTGGCGCTCCAGTCGGCAGAGCTTAAGAGGATGGTAAAAAAGCTTCAGGCAGGCCGTGAAGCCGGAAGGAAGGTGGCGTAGATGAAGAACAAGGGAAAAGTAGACGGCAAGGTATTCCTGCTCATCATTACCATTGCCCTGTTTGCGGCAATGTACATAGCCGGAATGGTTATTTTCAGCGGCAAGGGCTTTGCAAAGCCACAGGTATTTTTAAATCTTTTTATCTCCAATGCGGGCCTGATCGTCATTGCGGCAGGCATGACCATGGTCATGATTACCGGGGGCATTGACATTTCCGTAGGCTCGGTGGTGGCGCTGACCTGTATGATGATGGCGTGGATGATGGAAATAAAGGGAATAGGAGCTGTTCCGGCCCTTCTGGCCGTTCTGGTCATGGGCCTGGTCTTTGGCCTGGCACAGGGATTTTTGATCGCATATTTAAAGCTGCAGCCCTTTATTGTGACTCTGGCGGGAATGTTCTTTGCAAGGGGCATGACGGCCATTATCAGCCAGGAAATGATAAGCGTGAAAAATGAGATGTTTTTGAAGTGGGCAAAGAGCAAGATCAATTTAACCTTTCTGGGAGGAACCGTAAATAAAAAGGGCGTGGTCAATTACCCCTTTATCTATCCCAGCGTAATTATCGCCCTGGCGGTGCTGGTGCTGGTGTTTGTGCTGTTAAAGTATACGAAATTCGGGCGGGCCGTTTATGCGGTGGGCGGAAATGAGCAGTCGGCCTTAATGATGGGACTGAATGTGAGGAAACGAAGCTCTGGTGTATGTTATGAACGGGTTTTTATGTGCCCTGGGCGGTTTTCTGTTCGCCTTAAACACCTGCGCCGGGTTTGTGGAGCAGGCGAAAGGGTTTGAAATGGAGGCCATCGCCTCTGCGGTTATCGGCGGAACTCTTTTGACTGGCGGGGTGGGAAATGTGTTCGGAAGCCTGTTTGGGGTTTTGATAAAGGGAACCATTGAAACCTTTATCACCTTCCAGGGAACTCTTTCCTCCTGGTGGACCAAGATTACAATTGCGGCATTGTTGGCGTTTTTTATTATCTTGCAGAGTTTGTTTGCGAAAGCGAAAGAGAAGTAGAGGTGGAAATAAGGCTGATTTGGTTCGGGTTGAAAGATTACGGACCAAGTCAGCCTCTTTTTTGCTTATGAATCAGCTTTAATTTCTCAAAGCATTTGTTTTTATGAAA
>JASGGP010000424.1:0-3178 GCA_047604985.1 Lacrimispora sp. | reverse complement strand
TTTATTTGACATAGCTTATTTCCTGCTGGGGCAATTATTAGGACAGAAGGACCTGGCATCAATAAAGGATAAATGGCTTACATTTGTCAATCTGTTTCTTGGGGGATATGAAAGTATTGCTGTGTTGGAAAGAGATGAGAAAGAAGCACTGCCGCTTATGATGCGGTGCATTGAACTTTTGTTTGCTGCCTTTTGGCAGCAGCAAGCGAATCGGGAAGCATCTGAGGAAACGATTAAAATTTTCAGGTTTATCGGACAGGCGTTATAAACGGGATTGACTGATTGTGGAAGAAAATTGGGCAAAACGATTAGACATATTTTTTGAAGCAGATGAACATGAGGTGCTGCAGGATCAATATCAATAAGTTTTAAATTATTGATATTGATCCTGCAGCACTTTTTTGTTTTTATTTCACCGTCATCAAAATTTCTTAGGCGGGAACCCTCAGTACTCATTATTTCCGCATTGTAATATTAGACAAGTATGAGTGATGAAAAGTATGCAAAGTGACTAAAAGAGCGGAAGAGATAAATTAATATTCTTATTTGCTTGACAAGACCGGAGGGGCATTGTATTATTGTTAAAAATGACTATAAAAAAGATAGATATGGATATATTTTTAAACAATATATTCATTATTTTGAGATGAAATTGTGAAATATATATGAAAAAGTTACTAATTTGGGTTAAACCAAAAGTGGTTTTTGTGAATAATTTATAGAAAGAAAATGAAGAGTAACTGTACAAAATATACAAATAAAAATCAGGAGGGCGGAAAGATGAACGAGGAAAATAAAGAAATTGCCGGAATTCTGCGCAGAGAGATAAAGGAGCTTCAATCTGACCGCCTGGTCAAGCTGGAGTCCGAGAGGAAGCTGGAACAAAGGCTGAGGGTGGGCAGGCAGCGCATAAGGGAAATTATTACCCAACTGGTGTCGGAAGGGCTTCTGATTAAGTATGAGGGAAAGGGAACTTATATAGCTCCCATCATTAAGAACAAATACGTCAATATTATTTGTTCTCCCAGCATTAAGATAAATGATCCGTTTTACAACCGGCTGTTGATGGAACTGACCAACTACTCGGCAAAAAACAGCGTCAATATGATTCCGCTGACCATAGATACCCTGGAGAACGGGAATATGATTTCGCCGGTGCTGATGATTGGAAAGTTTGAGGAAGAGTATCTTCAGCGAATCAAAGAAAACTTCCCCCGCATTATTTCCTTTGAAGATTATCCGGATCAAGATGATTTCACGCAGATTTATTTTGACCATTTTAAAATTGGCATGAATGCGGCCAAGGTTCTGACCGGTTACGGACACAGACGGTTGATCCATATTACCGGGCCTGACACTTATGCTTCTGCACTTTACCGTAAAAATGGATTTATCCGGGGGGCCAGAAAGCATGCGACCGAGCATGTTATTCTGGAAAGTAAGATGAACTTCAGAGGCGGTTATGCCCTGGCGGGCCAGGTGGCCAGCCTTGTGGAGCGCCGCAGTTTTACTGCAGTGTTTGCCGCTAATGACTGGATGGCCATCGGCTTGATTCAGGCTCTCAGGACAGAAGGAATTGAGGTTCCTGATCAGGTATCGGTGCTCAGCGTGGATAATATTCCTCTTGCCGGTCAGTTTGCTCCGGCTCTTACCACCTATTCTCTGGATGCCAATATGATGATTGCAGAATGCTTTTCTCTGATGGAAGAAGCTCAGGTAAATCTGGAAGAACAAAAATTTCATAAACGAATCATTCTCCAACCGGTTCTGGTGACAAGGGATACGTTAATTAAGAACCACCTAAAATAAAAGAGAGGAAAGAGAGGAAGTAGAATGAAGAAGAGGAGACTTATGGGAGTATTGCTGGCGGCCTGTCTGGTGGCAGGAACTGCAGGATGCGGTGGCAAGACGGCCGCTACTGCTCCGGCAGAAACATCCGGCAAAGCGCAGGCGGGGACAGAACAGACTGAGACTGACGGGACGGGCGATGTGGTTCGCGGAGGTGTGGGAGACGGGCAGTATAAGGAATCTCCCCTGTTGCATGAACAGGTGGAAAAGGGAGAGCTTCCTAAAATCGAGGACCGGCTTCCAAAAGAACCGGCTGTGGTTGAAGTTGGTGAAATCGGTGTTTACGGCGGAACTTATGTAGGCGCTGCCTTTGGCCCCAGTGTGGGCCAGGTGGACACGGAGGGCTTGCGGTTCCAATCCCTTCTGACCATTGAAAAGGATCTTCAGACATTTAAGCCAAACCTGATTAAAAGCTATGATATCAATGAGGATTTCACTGAATTTACCATTCACTTAAGAGAGGGAATGAAGTGGTCTAATGGGGATGACTTTACTACCGATGACTGGATGTTCTGGTACAATGATATCCTGATGAATAAGGATATCAATCCTGCGGTGGAAGCTTCCTACTGCAGCAACGGAATACCCATGGTATATAACCAGATTGATCCTTATACCCTGACAATAAACTTTGAAGAACCAAACCCGGCATTTGAAGTTACCATGGCCCGTTATTCAACCAACATTATCCGGACATTTTTCGCCCCCAGGAAATATCTGGAGAAGTGGCATAAGACCTATAACCCGGATGCAGATAAGCTGGCTAAGGAGGAAGGGTATGAATCATGGGTGCTTTGCTTTAAGATGCATGTGGACAATTCACAGGCACAGACAGATACCGGGGCTCCTGATCTTTATCCATGGGTCCTGGACAGAATAGATGCAAACGGAAATAAGTACTTTGCACGTAACCCCTACTATTATGCAGTAGATCAGGAAGGCAACCAGCTTCCCTACATAGATGAACAAAAGGCGATGATTGTACAGGATAAGGATGTGCGTGCCCTTAAGCTGATCAGCGGTGAGATTCATGCTGCAGGTGAGAATCCTCTTCCTGTTGCCGATTACACCATGCTGAAAGAAAATGAAGCAAATGGGAATTACCATGTGTATTTGTTTGATAACACAAGAGGTGCGGATTGCGCGTTTTCCTTTAACATCACAGATAAAAATCCGGATTTAAGAGAGGTATTTACTAATCTGAAGTTCCGTCAGGCCATGAGCTATGCCCTGGACAGAGATACAATTAACCAGACCTTGTATTTTGGGAAAGGTACTGTGAGACAGGCAACCGCCGCATCCAATACATCCTTTATGAAGAAGGAGTTTG
>JASGGP010000423.1:0-3184 GCA_047604985.1 Lacrimispora sp. | reverse complement strand
AGTGATTTGTCAAGCCATTTTTTTGACGAGTATGGCGAGCCCATCGGTTATGACGGGGCAGGTGAAACGGTGGAAGTGCAGTTGGATATTCAGTTTGTTGAGGACAGCGTCTATCAGAACCTGCTCGAAGGCCTCGGCCTGTCCGAAGAGGAATACACCGGGCAGGACAAAAAAATGATCATGGCAGGAATACTGCCTGGGAGTTGGTATACACAGGAACAGCCTATGGAATTTACGCTCCGCTCCAAGACCGGGGACCAGACGAAAACGATCCGTGCAACCTTTGTAAAAGACTACCCCGATCTGCTGCCCACAGAGCCGGGTGAGTGGCCCGGATACTCTCTTATGGTGATGGCCCCCTACGAGGTAAAGCCGCAGTTTGACGCGCTAGGTGCGACTGTAAAGCCTACAAAACTGGGCATGACCTTCAAGTCGGAAAATCCCGGTCAGTCTACGACTGAGATGCAGACGATGATTGATGGGGCCGGCATTACCGCCGACTATAATCTGTACAATGTCTATGGGATACTGGAGCAAAACCGTAATATCACATTCATTGTTAATCTGTTCTCGGTTGTTTTTATCGCGCTGATTTCGCTGATTGCGGTTGCCAACGTCTTCAACACGATTTCCACCAATATCAAGCTGCGCAGGCGGGAATTCGCCATGCTCCGTTCTGTGGGAATGTCCGATCGGGATTTCAATAAGATGATGCGCTTTGAATGCACTCTTTATGGAGCGCGGACGATGCTTTGGGGGCTGCCCCTCTCAGGAATCCTTTCCGGTCTGATTTATAAGGGGATGGTTGTCGGCGGGGCGGACAATATCGATTTTGTTTTTCCGTGGGGAAGTATGGCAGTCAGCGTGTTCAGCGTGCTCTTCATCGTGTTCATTACAATGCTGTATGCCATCAGCAAGATAAAAAAAGAAAATATCATTGATGCGCTTCGGGATGATATGACTTGAAGGTATTGCTGAAAAAATTATTAAATGTCGTTTTTTTGCAATATATATAAAGAATCCATGCTATAATCAACAGTAACTATCAGAGCCCGATATTAGGATGCAGACGAGGAGGCAATATTATGGAAATGCTCGCAAAAGACGATTTTCAGTTAATAAGATCATGGGTTTACCGTATTGCCAGGCCAATTGAAACGGCCTTGTGGAATTATCACTTTGAAAACGGCGATAAGGAGGCTGTTCTTACTGCGCTTTCCGCTTATCAGAATGCTGACGGGGGCTTTGGACATGCGCTTGAGGCAGACAATTGGAATCCGAATTCATCACCGGCTACTACTGGTTTTGCGATAGGTATTTTAGAAGAAATCCACTTTGACGATAAACAGCATCCGATTTTGCAGGGAATTTTAAAATATATCACAAGCACAGCAGGTTTATATGAAAAGGGCTGGCCCTGGAGTGTTCCATCGAATAACGATTACGCTCATGCGTCGTGGTACACATATGATGCCGGCAATAAGGATGCATATTTGGAGCTTACTTCTATAGAACTTGCATTTTTCGCCGTACGGCATGCCGATGAAAAGTCTGAAATATATAAAAAGGCGGCAATGCTGATGGAGAGCAGTATCCTAAAATCCACAAATGATATGGAAGATGACTTTTTCACTATTTCGGCTTATTGCAAGGTGATCAAAAAAATAGAACAGTCTGAACTGGTATCGCGTTTTGAGATCACGACAATGAAAGAAAATCTGACGAAGCTGGTGAATACACATATGGAGAGAGACCCGGCGAAATGGTCCGGATGGTGTGGAAGACCTTCTTCTTTTATCGAATCACCCGACAGTAAATATTATAAGGGCAACGAGGATATAATGTCAGAAGAGCTTGACTGGCAGCTTGAAAAAATAATCGGAAGACTTTCAGAGTATAATGTATGGAATGTAAATGCAAACGGCTGGTATTGGTTTGACAATAATCAGGGAGGCGAATATCCGATGGAGAGTTTTGTAAGTGCAAATTGCTGGGAGATTATCGATATGATTAAATATATCAAGCTTTTTAAGAATTTCGGCAGGATGGATTTTAATTGAAAAAGTCAGGAGGTGTTCCAATGAATCTATATGAAAAGCATGTTGAGAAGGAACTGAACCGCTGGCATGATGACATTATTAAAAGCGCCGGATTATTTGAACGTACCTCCAAGGGAATTCAAAAGCAAACGCAAAAGCTGGTGCCGAAAAAAATGCAGAATACAATTACTGCGACGGTTGAAAAGATGGTGCAAACAATTTTGTTTGGATCGGATTTATTGACAATAAAGGAAGATGCTTCCGGACTTTCACTGGCTGAGCAGGATTTTCTGGTACAGGAGCAATTTCAGATTTACATGAAGACAGCTGTTACACAGGGCATTGGGTTTGGAGCAGGCGGTATTTTGTTGGGATTAGCCGATCTGCCGGTGCTGATGGGGATAAAAATAAAATTTATGTTTGACAGTGCAAAGTTATATGGCTACGATACAGACCAGCAAAGCGAAAGGCTGTTTTTGCTGTATGTTTTCCAGCTTGCATTTTCCAGCAGAGAGCATCGTCTGGATGTGTTCCGGATATTGCAGGACTGGGATGAGCGCGACCATCCGCCGGTGGATTGGGAAAAGTTTCAGATGGAGTATAGGGATTATCTGGATATTGCCAAGTTGTTACAGCTTATGCCGGTTGTAGGAAGTGTTGCGGGGGGAACCGCCAACTATAAACTGATGAACCGACTGAAAGAGAATGTGATGAATTGCTATAGAATGCGGATTCTTAGCCGGAAGTGGCATGAATAAATTTATATATTTTAAAGACAGACTGAAAAGCATGCTTTTCAGTCTGTTTTAAGTTGTCTGATATTCGATTTTACAGATATAAATTCAGGGAACAATTTCAAAAATAGTACCTTGATTATAATCGGTCACTCTCGTGGAGCTATAAACCCCTAAATATAGTTTGGTCTGATTCATATCCGTTCCCAGACCAACATAATAAGAAGCTCTGTCTCCAAAATCATAATCGGTCTCAATAATACTAAAATCGTTAAGCTTACAATCCGTTCTTGGTCTGGTATAAGCCAGAACACCTCTGTCAGGCTGCGGAGATTCCTGACGTCGGGACAGTTCCGTAAATACAATGCATCCCATTAAATCGGGAATATCACTTCCCATATAGGGATGGAC
>JASGGP010000422.1:0-3215 GCA_047604985.1 Lacrimispora sp. | reverse complement strand
TTGGACGGCACAGTACATTGCAATGCGGGCAATGGAATGGACGGATGCTTTTCTTGAAACGGATGTGGGTGTAAAAAAGGCACTTCAGCCTTTCTCATCAAAAGAACTGCTGGAAATGGCGAAAGCGTGGCAGCCGTGGCGCAGTTATGCCACAATCAATCTTTGGAATACACTATGAAGACGAAGACGGTAGGGAGGATGAAAATGTATTATTCAACAGCTTATTCATCACCTGTAGGGAGAATAACACTTGCATGTGACGGCGATAACCTTGTGGGTACATGGTTAGAGGGACAAAAATATTATGGGGGTACCATACTTAAGGAAATGGTAGAAAAAAGCGATATACCGGTATTTGATGCTGCGGCAAAATGGCTGGACCGATATTTTGCCGGAGAAAACCCCGATATTTCTGAATTATCTCTCCGTCCCCTGGGCAGTAAGTTCCGTCAGGAGGTATGGAGTATTCTATGCGAGATACCATATGGCCAGGTTATAACCTATGGTTACATTGCAAAAAGGCTGGCTGTGAAGCTGGGTAAGAACATGTCCGGCCAAGCAGTTGGCGGTGCTGTCGGACATAATCCCATATCTGTTATTATTCCCTGCCACCGAGTTGTAGGGTCAACCGGCAGCCTGACGGGTTATGCCGGAGGAATTGGCACAAAAATCAAACTGCTTGAACTGGAAGGCGCCGATATGTCCCGGTTGTTTGTGCCTGCAAAGGGAACTGCTCTTTAAGGGATAAGAGCTAAATTGTTGATGAAATCTGTTCGCATATTGGTTCAGTAACTGAAAAAGGGGTAGGCCTGACAGAAATCAGTATTATTTTTCTGTAATGGCTTACCCCTTTTCTATAAATCCTATTAAGATCTTATAGCCCAGCGCAATTTTGCACATCGGGCACGGCTGTTGGAATTACATTCTTCTGCCGATGGCCGGATAGCTTCAGGAGCTATTTCTTTATAGATACCTTCGCGATAGAAGCGTTGAAAGGACTTTTTAACGAGACGGTCCTCGCCGGAATGAAAAGTGAGGATAGCAACGCGTCCGCCTTCAGCCATGGCAGCAGGAAGCTTTTCTAAAAATTCATGCAGTACTTCAAATTCATTATTCACATCAATTCGCAGGGCCTGAAAGCATCTTTGGCAGGATTTTTTTATTTCATTGTTTCTATCTTTTTCAGGAATGAATTTCAAAGCATCTTTGATAATTTGCTGGAGCTGACTTGTCGTTGTAATGTCCGTTCCTTTTTTTATTGCGGAAATAATGGCATGAGCGATTTCTGCGGAATGAGGCTCGTCCGCATTTTCCAACAACATACCGTGTAATTCATCCTGTGAAATAGTTTTAAGACGGTCCGCTGCAGAGATGCCTTTTGATGGGTTTAACCGCAAGTCTAAGGGCCCCTCTGTTTTAAAAGAAAATCCTCTTTCCGGATTGTCTATTTGCATGGAAGAGACACCTAAATCTGCCAATATAAAATTCAATGGTCCTGACTCAGGCGTAATTTGATCTATATTGGAAAAGTTCGTCTGTTTGATCGTTAAAATTTCCGGACCATAGCCTAAGCTTTCTAAACGCTCCCTTGTGCGAGGTAATTCGATAGAATCTACATCAGTAGCATATAAGTGCCCCTTTGAATTTAAGCATTTAAGCATCTCCAAAGTATGACCACCATAACCTAAGGTTGCATCCAATCCCGTTTGTCCGGGGGTGATTTGTAAGAATTCCAATATTTCTTTCACGCAAATGGAACGATGCATGCCGGCAGGAGTATTGCCCTTTTGAATTACCTTTGTCACAGTATCAGCATATAACTCCGGATGCAGTTCCTTATATTTATCTTTAAAAGCTTTTGGGTGAGTGCCTTTATATCTGGGACGGCGCTGATGTTTTTGCTCTTGATTATCCATTCTTGCTTCCACCTTTTTAAATATCTTTTTTATATATGATATCAAATGCAAGTCATAATAGCAAACGCATAATAAAAGAAACTGCAGGAAAAATCGAACCTATAGTGAATGAGGGCTGATAAAACAGTTTTTATTGCATTAAACGGTATCCTCATGTAAAATGGGCTAATGCGTAACTTATCAAAAAAGAAGTAATCCTTTTGAAATTATACAATTTTTAAATGAAATGAGAGGCTTAGATATGGATATTGTTAGTTTTCATAATTATAAAATCAGTGAGGATATCGTAAAGGCACTGAATGGTCTGGAATATGATAAACCTACGGAGGTTCAGGCCAAAGTCATTCCGTCTGCTTTAGAAAAAGATGATCTTATGGTTAAAGCACAGACGGGCAGCGGAAAGACTGCCGCATATGCAATTCCCATATGTGAATTAATCGAATGGCTTGAAAATAAACCGCAAGCGCTTATTCTGACTCCGACAAGGGAACTTGCTGTTCAGGTAAAAGAGGATTTTACCAATATAGGCAGATTTAAACGATTAAAAGCGGCGGCAATCTATGGAGGACACCCATTTTCTATGGAGAAAGCAGAGCTGAAGCAGAAAACACATGTAGTTGTCGGTACGCCGGGGCGTGTTATGGATCACATAAAGAAAGGCACATTGCCCTTAAGTAAGATTAGCTGCTTAGTAATTGATGAAGCTGACAGGATGCTGGATATGGGATTTATCGAACAGGTAGAAGCAATTATGAAAGAACTGCCTGAGGACCGGATGACGATGCTGTTTTCTGCTACCATTTCCGATGAGGTAAAAAATTTAGCCTCAAATTATATGAGAGATCCCGTTAATATAGATGTCAGTGAGGAGAGTATCATGACCTCTGATATTAATCATTTTCTTTATGTTGCTGATGAAGAAGATAAGTTTGAACTGCTTACCGATGTTATGATTATTGAAAAGCCGGATAGCTGTATTATCTTTTGCAGTACGAAAGACCGGGTAGATATGGTATGTGACCTCCTGGATGATTTGGGTTATCCCTGTAATAAAATACACGGCGGCATGGAACAGGCCGACCGGTTATCTGCAATGATGCGTTTTAAAAGGGGAGAGTATCGCTATTTAATAGCCACAGATGTGGCAGCAAGAGGTATAGATATAGAGAATATTTCTCTGGTTATCAACTATGACATTCCTCTGGATGAAGAAAACTATGTCCATCGTACAGGAAGGACAGGGCGTGCAGGGCAAAAAGGGAAAGCCATCTCCTTTGTGACTCCGACACAAACCAGATA
>JASGGP010000421.1:0-3256 GCA_047604985.1 Lacrimispora sp. | reverse complement strand
TTACATTTCTGTTACAAAATGTATCATAACATACAGGAAATGGAATTTCACTAGGAGAAAAATGGCAATTATCCTCTATTTTCCAGCTGATATTCATTGAGTCCCAGCTGCAAGGCTCCCATAATGCCCTGGTTGTCATTTAAGCTGGGGAGAACGATATAATTTTCCGTATCTTCAAGCTCTTTTGTTCTGATATATCCAGACATCTGGCGCTTCACTTCTTCCCTTACCAAAGGCATCATATGCTCCTGGTGCATGACGCCTCCTCCAAGGATGATGCGCTGGGGGGACAGGACCATGATATAGTCCACCAAAGCCTGACCGATATAATAAGCTTCCAGCTCCCACACCTCTTTCTTATCCGCCAGCTCTATGCCCTTCTTCCCCCAGCGGGCCTCTATGGCAGGTCCTGAAGCAAGGCCTTCTAAGCAGCTTTTGTGGTATGGACATTTGCCTTCATAAGTATCGTCGGGATGCTTTGCTAAAAGCACATGGCCTCCCTCGGGATGGAGCATTCCGTGAAGGAGCTTTCCGTTGGAAATGATCCCGGCTCCGATTCCTGTTCCAATGGTGATATACATGCTGTTTTCCAGACCTTTTGTAATACCCCAGGTAGCTTCTCCCAAAGCAGACCCATTCACATCCGTGTCAAAGCCTACAGGAATATTTAGGGCCCTTTTAAAGGCTCCCACAATATCATAGTTGACCCAGTCAAGCTTGGGGGTGGTGGTAATATATCCGTATGTATCTGAATTCCTGTTTAAATCAATAGGACCGAAACAGCCGATTCCAAGGGCCTCGATTTCCTTGTCCGAAAAATATTCGATCAGCTTCGGTACAGTGGTCTCCGGAGTTTCCGTAGGGATGGAAATCCGCTCGAAAATTTCGCCATTTTCATTTCCAATGGCACAAACCATTTTTGTGCCGCCTGCTTCTAACGCTCCAAGTCTCATATACTTTTCCTCTTTCCTGCCCATCCTTCCTGGGCATATTGATAATATTATTCGGGATTGGAACAGATGACAGACATCTTTCCTTCGAACCTGCACTCTCCGCTCTTTGCCGGCACAATGAAATGCTGCCCTGCCTCCAGAGGGATTCCGTTTACAGAGCCTTTGCCGCTTATGACGCTTACATTGGTAAAATATTTTTTAAACTCCTTGGTAAATACGCCGTCAATATCATATTTATCCACGGTATAGAATTTACAGGTGACCAAATGAGTATGCACTGCCCCCGGCAGTTTCTCTGACACCGGATGGATTTCGTTTTCTTTAAAAGGAGCGCTTATGACGTCGATGCTCTGTTCCACATGAAGCTGTCTTGGCTTTCCGTCGGACAGGCGGCCGTAGTCATAAACACGGTAGGTGATATCGCTGCTCTGCTGTGTTTCCAGGATCAGGGTTCCTCCCTTGATGGCATGGACACAGCCGGGCTCTATCTGGAAAAAGTCGCCCTTTTTCACCGGAATCTTCCGGATAAATTCTTCCCACCGCTGATCCCTGATCATGGCTTCCACTTCTTCCCGGTCTTTCCCATGATGGCCGATCACAATTTCTGTTCCAGGTTCACAGTCCAGAACATACCAGCACTCTGTTTTTCCAAGGGAACCATTTTCATGAACCCCTGCATAGCTGTCATCCGGATGGACCTGATGCTTAAATCCTCTTTAGCATCGATGATCTTGACTAAGCGGGAACTGGTCTCCGGGATAATTGCCAACAGCCCCGGCTCTTCCTCCCACAGGGTGCCAAGCAGTTGCCCGTCGTATATCCTCCCCAATCCGGCACTCTCCGTTCTTGTGGGCGCTGATCGCCCAGCCTCCGGTGGTATCGCTTGGTATTTCGTAGCCGAATACCTCACGAAGCCTGATGCCTCCCCAATGGCCTCTTTAAAAACAGGCTCCAGAAACAAAAGTTCCATCTGTCTTCCTCCTTATGCTGTAATTTTATTCGCTCTCTATATTCTACCTGAATATAGGAAAAAGGAAAAGCAGTATTTCTGTTTTTTTATGAAAATCCGGGGACAAAAAAAGATATGCCCTCCCCGGCGGACAGCTTATACAATAAAGCTGCTGAGGGGAAAGCATATCACATCGGAGCATGTTTTTTATCTTTATTTTTCCGGGTCTTTTCCGTATACTTCAATCTGCGTCAGGGCAGGAAATGGAGACGGGTCATCTGCTTTTATTAAATTGCTTAACTTCAGCCAGGTGATGTTCTTTCTTTCCAGCAAAAATACATGTGGCTTTACGCTCTTTTCCATTTCCACCGTTTCAGTGGTTCCGTCGGAAAAGGTAAAATCAGCTTTCACCCACCAGTTGTCATGGGGAAAATCGGCGCGGGTATACAAAAGGATTTTATCAAAGTCCACGGGACGGCCAAAATCCAGGGTTATTTCCGCATCGTCCTGGCGGTTGATTCCCCAGGATTCATAGGGCCATTCTCCATGAGATTCATTGGCAAGAACGCCGTCAATGGCATTGCGGGCCGCAAATACGGACTCGCCTCTCGTCTCCACATTGGCAAAGGCATGAGGAAAGCATCCCCTGTCCCCGTGCTGGTCCATCACATTGACCGCCAAATTCCGGTAAGCGGAAATCTCATGGCCACAGGCCTTTCTCATGGTGAGATAATGCTTCTCTCCGGTAAATGCCTTTGGATTATAGGAAACCTTTTTCTCTCCAAAGGGTATATCGTAAACCACCTGGGTGCTTGTTATATAAACAAGAGCTTCATCCATGCAGTCATCTATGCGCACGGCGTAATGTGCGCCGGTTTCATCCGTTTCAAAGGTAATGATATCCCCTTCCTCATATCCGCCTGTCCAAGAGAGAATTACCTGATCCTCTCCCTGGGCAGAAGCTTTCACGCTCCCATCCGGGCCTTTTACGGAAATTGATATATGAGCCATAATCAGTCCTCCTGTCTTTCCTGTTCAAAGTAATCCTTATATTCCACTTCAATCTGGTACTTCATTCGCTGCATGCTGTAATACAGATGCTCCCGGAGAGACCGTTCCAGGCCGGTGATATCCTTTTTCTCCAGCAGTTCGAAAAGCTCTTTATGCTCCCTGATGATTCTGGTAAAATCGGTTTCCGTCACAAAATCCAGCATGCGGAACCTGGTGTAATGCAGCTGCTGGGCCTGTATCATGTCCCAAAGCTTCTGCTTCCCGGTGGCCCGGAACCAGATGGCGTGCATTTCCGCATCAATACGGTAAAACTGCTCCGGCTCAAATCCCTTTTCCTGGATCA
>JASGGP010000420.1:0-3292 GCA_047604985.1 Lacrimispora sp. | reverse complement strand
TAAAGAGGATCGATGAGCTGGACAAATCCATGGAGGAGCCGGGCTTCTGGGAAGATCCGGAGAAATCCGCAAAGATTGTGCAGCTTGCAAAGAATTTAAAAGACACAGTAAACGGGTACCAGGAGCTGGAACAGCAGTACGAGGATATCGGCGTCATGATCGAAATGGGGAATGAAGAAAACGATGCTTCCCTGATCCCGGAAATTGAGACCATGCTGAATGAATTCAAGGAAAACCTGGAAGAAATGCGCATCAACACCCTGCTTTCCGGGGAGTATGACAGCGACAACGCCATCTTAAGGCTTAACGCAGGCGCAGGGGGAACCGAATCCTGTGACTGGTGCAGCATGCTTTACCGCATGTTCTGCCGCTGGGCGGAAAAGAAAGGTTTTTTAGTGGAAGTCTTAGACTACCTTGACGGAGACGAGGCGGGCATTAAGTCCGTTACCATCCAGATCAACGGAACCAATGCCTACGGCTATTTAAAATCTGAAAAGGGCGTTCACCGCCTGGTCCGCATCTCTCCCTTTAATGCGGCGGGAAAACGCCAGACCTCTTTTGTTTCCTGCGACGTCATGCCGGATATTGAAGAAGACTTGGATGTGGAAATCAACGACGAGGACTTACGGGTCGACACCTATCGTTCCAGCGGAGCCGGCGGCCAGCATATTAATAAAACCTCTTCTGCCATCCGTATTACGCACATTCCTACGGGAATTGTGGTACAGTGCCAGAATGAACGCTCCCAGTTCCAGAACAAGGATAAGGCCATGCAGATGTTAAAGGCCAAGCTCTATTTATTAAAGCAGCAGGAGAATGCGGAAAAGCTTTCCGGCATCCGCGGCGATGTGACAGAGATCGGCTGGGGAAACCAGATCCGCTCCTACGTTCTTCAGCCTTACACCATGGTTAAGGATCACAGGACCAATGCGGAAACAGGCAATGTAAACAGCGTTTTGGACGGATCTCTGGACCAGTTCATGTACGCCTATTTACGCTGGCTCAACACCGGCGCAAAGGCCAATGACAGCGAAGCAGAATAAAAAACAGAGAAAATAAACACAAAAATAGTTGCATACCCTGCATAAATATGATAATATCTTCCCTATGAGCACAGATGTATTTCGGTTGCGGACACAGAAGGGAAGATATTTTTTTATGGAAGAGAAAAGTAAATATTTTGTGGTAAAGCAAAAGGCTGTACCTGAAGTATTGCTGAAGGTAGTTGAGGCAAAAAAACTATTGGAATCGGAGCGCGTTATTACCGTCCAGGAGGCGACTGACCGTGTGGGAATCAGCCGCAGTTCTTTTTATAAATATAAAGACGATATCTTTCCGTTTTATGATAATACCAAAGGAAAGACCATCACTCTTGTAATGCAGATGGATGACGAGCCTGGCCTGCTCTCTGACTTACTTCACGTGGTTGCGGTTTACCGGGCCAACATCCTCACCATCCATCAAAGTATTCCGGTCAACGGCGTGGCCACCCTGACCTTAAGCGTGGAGGTTCTGGAAACTACGGGGAATGTGTCGAAAATGGTGGAAGATATAGAGGAGAAGGACGGCGTTCACTACGTTAAAATATTAGCCAGGGAATAATAGGAAACGCGGGGGCAAGGATTCCTACAGGCGGGAAAGAGGAGATTATGAAAAATGTTGCAGTTATGGGCTACGGCACCATCGGTTCCGGTGTGGTAGAGGTTTTGGAAAAGAACAGGGAGGTCATCGCCAAAAAGGCAGGCGATGGAGTCAATGTAAAATATATTCTGGATTTGAGAGAATTTCCGGGAACACCCATAGAGAATAAGATCGTTCACGACTTTTCTGTAATTGAGAAAGACCCGGAGGTATCCATGGTAATTGAAACCATGGGAGGCTTAAACCCGGCTTATCCTTTTGTGAAAGCAAGCCTTCAGGCGGGAAAGCATGTAGCCACCTCCAACAAAGCCCTGGTAGCTGCTCACGGCACCGAGCTTTTAAAAATCGCCAGGGAAAACCATGTGAATTTTCTCTTTGAGGCCAGCGTAGGCGGCGGAATTCCCATTATCCGTCCTCTTTACACCTCCTTGGCAGGAGAAGAGATTGAGGAGATCACCGGAATCTTAAACGGCACCACCAACTACATACTGACGAAGATGGATAAGGCCGGAGAAACCTTTGAAACAGCCTTAAGAGAGGCCCAGGACTTGGGATATGCCGAGCGGAACCCGGAGGCGGATGTGGAAGGGCATGATACCTGCCGTAAAATTGCCATCCTCACGGCCATGGCTGCGGGACACGAAGTCAATTATGAGCATATTTATACAGAAGGAATCACAGGAATCACGGATGTGGATTTCCGGTATGCGGATACCATGGGAACCTCGGTAAAGCTGTTTGGTTCAAGCAGGATTCAGGACGGCCATATCCACGCATTTGTGGCTCCTGTGATGGTCGGAAAGGACCATCCCTTATATTCCGTAAATGATGTGTACAACGGCATTCTGGTAAAAGGGAACATGCTGGGAACCACCATGTTTTACGGAAGCGGCGCAGGAAAGCTTCCCACGGCCAGCGCGGTGGTTGCGGACATCATCGAAGCCCTTCAAAACGGCGGAAGCCATGTGGAAATGGGCTGGGACAGCCAGACACTTGACATTTCCGACATAAAAGGCCTTTCTTTCCGCTATTTCGTGAGAATTAAGGGAATTGCCGATAAGCGCCTGAAAGAAGTGGAAGCAATATTCGGCAAGGTGGAAGTCATAGAGCTGGATCACATGGATGAGTTTGCAGTCTTAACCGGGGTCCTTACCGAAGCAGAGTACGAAGGGAAAGCGAAAGAGCTGCCGGGAATCAGGCAGCGCATCCGCGCAGAAATCTAATTTTCTCCAGGAGGCATCAATGTTAGTAGTGAAAAAGTTCGGCGGAAGCTCCGTCGCAGATAAAGAAAGAATCTTCAATGTAGCAAGGCGCTGCATGGAAGACTATGAAAAAGGCAATCAGGTGGTGGTGGTCTTATCCGCCATGGGAAAGACGACAGACGGTCTCATTGCAAAGGCCCGTGAGATCAATCCCAATCCCCCAAAAAGGGAGCTGGATATGCTCCTTGCCACCGGAGAGCAGATAAGCGTAGCTTTAATGGCAATGGCCTTTAACGTTCTGGGAGTTCCATCTGTTTCCTTAAATGCAGCCCAGGTGGCAATGCACACCTCCTCTGCTTACGGATCGGCTAAATTAAAGCGGATTGACACGGAAAGGATCCGTCATGAACTGGAAGCCTGTAATTATGGCGATCCTTCCGGCATCCAGT
>JASGGP010000419.1:0-3325 GCA_047604985.1 Lacrimispora sp. | reverse complement strand
TCATTAAGGCCCGTGACTGGCCTCCGCTTAACTGGGTCAAAGGGGTCAGAGGAGAAAAGCGCTCTCCGGCCAGCTCATTTGCATGGACGAAAATCCGCTCTGATACTTCCCTTATTCCCGTAATCATCCGGCTTTCCCCGTGCATTTCCAAAAATTCCATGACCGGAAGGTCCATGACAAAGTTCATGTTTTGGGACAGCTGGGCGATCAGCTTGTTTTCAATGGAAAACCGCTCTGCAGGGGTAGGGATTCTGCCGTCAATGAGCACGGTCCTTCCCGTCTGGGTGTCTCCCTGGGCAAGACATTCAATGTCTGCCAGAAGCCTGCTCTTTCCCGATCCCGTAGGGCCTACGATGGCCAGGACATCTCCTTTTCTGATGGTTAAGTCCAGCTGCTCCGGGCTTCCGTCCTTTTGGTGGCCGCCCAGGATGGTCAGGCATTCCAGGGATGCGTTTTTCTTCCGGAGCTTTTCCATCCGCTGGAGAAACAGCAGGAAGTTCTCCATCAGTTCTTCCCCGGTAATGCCGATGTCCTCCAGGACATCCTCCTCCAGCGCCAGAATATCCGCTTTCAGAGAAGGAGATGCGAAGAGCATCTCCTTTAGTCCATTCGCCTGAAAAAAGTCTCCCCCGTAAGGATAGGCTTCCAATACCTGGCTCCAGGGCATTTCCAGAATTTTTTCATCCGGTCTCTGCATATTTTTCATCTCCTAGTTTTTCCTCACAGAGCGGGCAAGCAGGCTGTCCGCCTCCTCGTCGCTTAAATCATAGTGATAGAACGTGGAGTAAAATTCCTTTGCTTTCTTTTTAATATCGTAATTTGCATACTCAGGGTACAGTAAGTTCTGAACCCATTTGATTCCGATGAGGGTGTTCACGCTGGGCGGACGGTCAAACCAGTTCTGAGGCGCGGTGGGCGTCTCGTACACATGGCCGTCTTTTACAGCCTGGATGACGGACCACTGGGAATCACTTAAAATGGTGTCATAGCTTCCTGAATTCTCATAGCCGTTATCCACAGAGGCAATGATGTACTGGGGGTCCCAGGAGATAACCTGTTCCATGGAAACCTCGGTCCGACCGTATCCGGGAGTGATTTCGCAGTCCGCCACGTTGACGCCTCCGCATAAGTCGATGAGCCGGGAGTGGTTGGAGCCGGAGGGATCTGTGTTCAGCCCCAGAGCTTCCTCTGCATAGTAAACAGTCACTTTCTTGTCCTCTGGAATACCGGCGGTGATTTCCTTTGCCTTGTTGATGGTGTCCTCGGTATATTTTGCCAGCTCTTCACCCCGGGCTGCATTACCGGTAAGCGTTCCCAGGAAGCGGTAGGAGTCCGCCAGGGTGTCAAGGGACGTATTAATGAGGACTACGGGAATTCCAAGCTTTTCCTGAAGCTGGTCTGCCTTGTCAATGCTGGCCTGGTCAATGCCGGAAGAAAGGACAATATCAGGAGCTGCCTTGATGATCTCCTCCACATTTCCCTCGTTGCCCTTGCCGTACCAGCCGCCTAAATTTGGAAGGCTCTGGTAGTATTCTGTGGTAAATTGCTTTTCCTGAGGGGATAAGTCGAAGTTGGTTCCTGCCACCATTTTGTCGTCAAAGGTGTACATGAAGGTAGTTCCCTCGGGGCTGGTGGAATAGACGGTTTTCACTGTCTCCGGCAGCTGAATGGCGCGGCCCGCCATATCCTTATCCGGTTTTTCCGTCTTTGGGGATTCAGTCTCCTTTGCTTCGGTCTGCTGGGTTTCTGCTGTCTCCGTTACGGCCTCTGTCTGGGCAGTCTGGGGCTTGTCCGGGGCGGTCTGCTGTGTGGAGGGCGTTCCTGAACCGCACGCAGTCAAAACAACTGCCAAGGCCAGAGCCGCTCCCATTGTTTGAAAGTTTTTTTTCATTTTATTTCTCCCTTTTTATAAATTTTACGTTATTCTTGATCAAAAATAACGAGTGTCATTTATTTTATCATATAACAATATGGGAATCAACCGGACAGAAAACATTTTAAATAAATTAACCAATAAAGGTTTTATTTAAACCTCGGGACAGAGGATACAGCCGTCGGGTGAACGGAATTGACCTTATGGACAGTTTGATGCGTTCTGTGATAAAATGGCGGGAAGAGTACGATAATGCAAATTAAATAATAAATAGTGCAAATATCTTTTGACCCGCATTCATTATACTGGGGTTAATAGAATTTAGGAGGTAGCAGCAATGAACAAGAAACCGGTTCTGGTGATTATGGCAGCAGGCATGGGAAGCCGTTATGGTGGTTTAAAGCAGATTGATCCTGTGGACGCCTATGGAAATAAGATCATTGATTTTTCTGTTTTTGATGCGGTTTATGCTGGATTTGAAAAGGTTATTTTCATCATTAAAAAAGAAATTGAAAAAGAATTTAAGGAAAATATCGGAAACCGCATGGCAGCTCATGTGCAGGTGGAATACGTATATCAGGAGCTTTATAAGCTTCCCAATGGATATGAAGTGCCGGAGGGCCGGGTGAAGCCCTGGGGAACCGGGCATGCTGTCTTATGCTGCAAGGATGTGATAGACGGACCATTTGCTGTTATTAATGCGGACGATTATTATGGCAGGAGCGCTTTTGTCTCCATTTACAACCAGCTTAACAAGGTTTCTGATGGGGAGAAGTACCAGTACACCATGGTCGGCTACCAGCTTTACAACACCTTGACGGAAAACGGCCACGTGGCAAGAGGCGTGTGCAGCACCGATGAGGCAGGAAAGCTTGTGGATATTCACGAGCGGACCAGAATAGAAAAGCACGGAAACAGGGCGGAATATACGGAGGACGATGGGGCGACCTGGACGGAACTGGGAGAGGACACCATAGTTTCCATGAATATGTGGGGATTTACAAACAGCATTTTAAAGGAGCTTGAGGAGCGGTTTGCCGCATTTTTAGACAGGGAGCTTCCGAAAAATCCCTTGAAATGTGAATACTTCCTTCCATTTGTGGTAGATGAGCTCTTAAAGGATAAAGAGGCAGAGGTGTCCGTATTAAAGAGCGTGGACCGCTGGTATGGGGTTACCTACAAGGAAGATAAAGAGACAGTGGTAAATGCAGTTAAGGGACTGAAAGAAGCCGGCCTGTATCCGGAAAAGCTATGGGAGGAAGAGTAATGGGAGACGCACAGTGCGGAAAAATCAGGGAAGCCATCGGGCTCTTGGCCTTTGAGGGAGAACCGGTTTCCTGGGAGCGCTATGGAAGCGGCCATATTAACGATACCTTCCGTCTGGTCTGCAAGGATGAAGAGACGGAAAGGCACTACATCATCCAGAGAATCAACCATGAGGTCTTTAAAGAC
>JASGGP010000418.1:0-3327 GCA_047604985.1 Lacrimispora sp. | reverse complement strand
GATGGGCAAAAAAGCGGGGTCTTCCCCGGACCATGGGCCACACGGAAGGCTGTGTGACCGTGGAAAAGACGGTAGAAGATGCGGCAAGGCTTGGAATCAAATATCTGACGGTATATGGTTTTTCAACGGAAAACTGGAAGCGTTCTACGGAAGAGGTGGGAGCGCTCATGCAGCTGTTCCGCTATTATATGGTAAGGCTTTTAAAAATCGCCAAAGCCAACAACGTGCGGGTAAAGATGATCGGAGACAGGGACAGGTTTGACCGGGATATCGCGGAAGGAATCGGGAAGCTGGTGGAGCAGACGAAAGAAAATACCGGCATGACCTTTGTGATCGCTGTCAATTACGGCGGGCGGGATGAGATCGTGAGAGCTGTAAGAAAAATCATGAAAGACACGGCAGAGGGGCAGCTTTTGCCTGAGGATATGACAGAGAAGGTCTTTTCCTCCTATCTGGATACGGAGAGCATTCCCGATCCGGACCTTTTGATACGCACCAGCGGGGAACTGCGGCTTTCCAATTATCTGCTGTGGCAGCTGGCTTATACGGAGCTTTACGTTACGGACTGCTTTTGGCCTGATTTTAATATGGAAGAAATGAAAAAGGCGATCACTGCGTACAATAACAGGGAGCGAAGATTTGGGGGAGTGAAATAATGTTTACAACCAGACTGGTCAGCGGAATCATTCTCATCTTAATTGCTCTGGTTGTTGTTGGAGGCGGAGGACTTCTGCTTTTTGCTGCAACTGTTTTCATATCCATGACCGGCGTATTTGAACTGTACCGTGTGATGAAGATAGAGAAAAAACCGCTGGGATATGTGGGATATCTGACCGTGATTTCCTATTACGGTCTGCTGTGGTTCCATGGGGAAGGGTTTATGATGCTCATGTCCATTGCTTTTTTGATGATCCTTATGGCTATTTATGTGTTTTCTTTTCCGAGGTACAAAACGGAAGAGGTGATGGCAGCTTTTTTCGGCGTCTTTTATGTGGCAGTCATGCTGTCCTATTTATATCAGGTCCGCACCATGACTGACGGGAAATATATGGTATGGCTGGTGTTCTTAAGCTCCTGGGGCTGTGATACCTCTGCTTACTGTGTGGGGACTCTGATCGGAAGGCATAAGCTGGCTCCTGTGCTGAGCCCCAAAAAATCCATAGAGGGAGCGGTTGGCGGAGTGGCCGGTTCAGCTCTCCTTGGACTTCTTTACGGGACGGTTTTCGGCGGTTTTATGACAGGGCTTTTAAATCCTCAGGCCGCCTGCGCTCTGGCCTGCGCCATCGGGGCAGTGATTTCCCAGGTTGGAGACCTGGCTGCCTCGGCCATTAAGAGAAACCATCAGGTAAAGGATTACGGAAAGCTAATTCCGGGCCATGGAGGTATTCTGGACCGGTTTGACAGCATGCTCTTTACAGCGCCGGCCATATACTTCGCAGTGACTTTTTTGCGCTGAATGATTTTGTGATGAAACAAATTGTTCTGAAAAAATTTACACTGAATGAATTTGCGCTGAAATAAATTGTTCTGAAAAAGTCATCGCTGAAATAATTTGTGCAGAAAGAGTTTGAACTGAAAGAGTTTGCCCTGGAATTTTGGAAGAGAAAAGGAGTTTTGAGCATAAGATGAAGAGTATAGCAATTCTGGGCTCCACAGGCTCCATCGGAACCCAGACACTGGAAGTGGTTGAGAATCAGAAAGACATCAAGGTAACCGCGCTGGCTGCCGGAAGCAATATCCGGCTTCTGGAGGAACAGATCCGTAGGTTTAAGCCCAGACTGGCCTGCGTGTGGAATTCAGATAAAGCAAAAGAACTGGCTGCTTCGGTAAAGGACTTACCGGTCCGCATTGTTTCCGGAATGGAAGGGCTTGTGGAGGCGGCTACGGAATCTTCTGCGGAGCTGGTAGTGACGGCTGTAGTCGGCATGATCGGAATACGGCCCACCATTGCGGCCATGAAAGCAGGAAAGGATATTGCTCTGGCTAATAAGGAGACCCTTGTGACGGCCGGGCACATTATCATGCCCTTGGCCCGGGAACGGGGAGTAAAGATATTGCCGGTAGACAGCGAGCACAGCGCTATTTTCCAGTGCTTAAACGGAGAAGACGGAAAAGCCATTCACAAAATCCTTTTGACGGCTTCCGGCGGGCCTTTCCGGGGAAAAACCAGGAAAGAACTGGAATTTGTACAGGTGGAGGATGCCTTAAAGCATCCTAACTGGTCCATGGGCAGGAAAATAACTATTGATTCCTCCACTATGGTCAACAAGGGCTTGGAGGTTATGGAAGCAAAATGGCTGTTCGGGGTGGAGATGGATCAGGTTCAGGTGGTGATCCAGCCAAAGAGCGTCATCCATTCCATGGTGGAATTTGAAGACGGAGCGGTGATGGCCCAGCTGGGCACGCCGGATATGAAGCTTCCTATCCAATATGCCCTTTATTATCCCCAGAGGAGGCATCTTCCCGGGGAGCGTCTGGATTTCTGGTCCATGGGGCAGATCGCTTTTGAAAAGCCGGATATGGTCAATTTCCCAGGGCTTGAACTGGCTTACAGGGCCGGACGCAGAGGAGGAACATTGCCAACGGTGTTTAACGCCGCCAATGAGCGGGCGGTTTCCAAATTTTTGAACAGGGAAATTCCCTATCTTGCCATTACGGATATGATAGAGGGAGCCATGAGCGGGCATACTGTGAAAGAGAATCCGACGGTAGAGGAGATTCTGGAGGCAGAGGCGTCAGCCTACGAATATATAGAAAGCAGGTGGTAGATTGTCCAGTGTTATCGTAGCAATTCTGGTCTTCGGACTGATCGTTTTAATTCATGAACTGGGACATTTTTTATTTGCAAAAAGGAGCGGCATTGCGGTGGTAGAGTTTTCCATCGGAATGGGGCCAAGGCTGTTTCACTTTAAAAAAGGGGAAACGACCTATTCCATCAAGGCTTTGCCCTTGGGCGGTTCCTGTATGATGCTGGGGGAGGATGAAGCGAATCAGGATGAAAGGGCGTTCCAGAATAAGTCCATACCGGCCCGTATGTCGGTGATTGCGGCCGGCCCCATATTTAACTTTATTCTGGCCTTTCTCCTGGCCATGATCCTTGTGGGAGCGAGCGGCTATGATACCACATCCATCAAGGAGGTGGCAGAACAATCTCCCGCTTACGAAGCGGGGATGCGTCCGGGAGATAAGCTCCTTAAGATTAATGGAGAGAGCGTATCCATGTACCGGGAATACATTCTTTACAAGCTGTTAAAGCCCGATGATAAGATGAATCAGGTGGAGTTTTCCAGAGTAAATCCTGATACAGGGGTCAGTGAAATCCAGAAG
>JASGGP010000417.1:0-3395 GCA_047604985.1 Lacrimispora sp. | reverse complement strand
AAAAGAAGAGGCAAGATGAATGTCAGTATTTATCTTCCGCTTGCAAAGCGCCTTCCCTTACTCTTTTATAATAAGCTTTTGTTCCAGACCGCAAAGGTATCATGGGAAAAATCAACAATAACGCGGCCCATAGATAAATGCTTTCTGTTGGAATGTTTTCTGTAATTCCATATTCATTAACAATACTTCCAGCTCCATTTTTAATTATAATATTTCCGATTACCGTACCAATGATCATTGGAATCAAGGTGAAAAACAATACGCGTATTCCCTCAAATTGACCACGGCTTTCCTGCGGATAAAGCTGCTTTACCCACATCGTCATACTTTGCACTACAAGTATGTAACCTGCACCGGCCAGGAAAATTGCAAAAAACAAAAGAAGATTTTGCGGGCTGAATAATTTTTGTGTATCAACATTTTCAGGACGAATAAACAATGCCAAAATCCAAAGTCCAACCATATTAATGATGATGGCTGCAAACGTAATAGTCGGCGTCTTATCACGGTTAATCAGTCCAATACATGGAATGACTAATAAAGATGCCAGCAAAAGGCCGATGCCCTGAATAAGTCCCATGCTGTCCGCTCCAAAACCCATGCGATAGATCATCCAGTTGCCCATATGTACAAAATAAATGTTAAAGGAAATAAAAAATAGTGCTGTAGTAACGCATACCAGAAGAAGTTCTTTTTGTATCAGCAATCCCTTAGAACGAAAAACTGCGGTAAACTGCTGCCATAAGGTACCGCTTCTGTGTGGTAAAAGAGTTGGGCTGTCTTTCAAGAATAGCAAGGATAAAATACCCGCAGTAATTACAAAAATGCCCATACACCAAAATAGACGGTTGTAGTTATCATCACTGCCAATAAGTAACCCACCTGCTACTGTACCAATAATAGTACCGATTATAGGTAAAAAGGCAAGTACCGCTCCTACTTGCCCACGATTTTGGTTTGTAGTCAGATCATTGCTCCACGCGCTGAACCCAGAATCGTTGCCCATTGAACCGAAAAAACTCATAATATTATCGATTAAAATTACTAAAAAGGCAATCCATATTGATGATTTCGCACCCATAGCAACGGCCCCTGTATTTAAAAATTCTGTAAAACCAAATACAATCGTAAAAATTCCCCAGGCAATGTAGCCAAATGATATAAATTTACGCCGGGAGCCGATACGGTCGGACAAAGTACCAAATAAAAAGGTGCTAAAGGTAGTAACCAGAGCACTGGTAATGACCATTAGGGTAACTATAGTAGAGTCCTTGGCAATCTTGGCGTATACAAAGGTATTAAACCATTGGTTTTCAATATTCCAGCATAGCTGTCCGGCAAGCCCCAGCCCCCAAAGAAAAAGCCAAAAATGTGTAGAATTTGTTTTTGTTTTCATCCATAAACGCCTTTCATTTTTACAATACTTGTACAGTTAATTGATCCAGGGGAGACTTATACTTTTCCTGTCTCAGAAACCTTAACCAGTGCTTCTTCGCTTAATCCCTGTAAAAACCTCAGGTTCATTATGATCAGATGAGCTTTCCACCAATTTTCTGCAATATGCCATTGCTCCAGATATTCTTCCCATTGCCAGTTGATTGACCATGTTCCATCTGGGCTCTGCGTATTCTTTATGAAATTACATTCATAATCCGCCAACTCTCCGAAGCTATGATATAGAAAACTCTCCTTATCCATGAAAAAATGCGATGGCTTACATACATAAGAGTCACTCCATGTATCTCTATCCCATGTCAGAATTTTATTTACCTTCTGCTGTAAAATCCTCTCGACTTCATCGATTGACAGTTCATCGGCAAGACCCGCCTTACGACAATACTGTGTCATCCTCACATAACAGGCAAGTATGTGCATCTCATTGCACTGATCCGCTTCTTTCAGATAAGCAATTGCTTCCTTAACAATATTATAGCATTTTTTATAAATATCGCTATCCTTACCGGCAGAGTTCAAAGCAAAGCCTGCTAATGCAGCGGTTGGATTATAGGTAATCACATCATAGGATTGATTGTCATACATCCACCAGGACGCATGGGGATAATCATTATTTGATGGCACTGTATTAAGCCAGCATTTTCCGTTGAAATCCTTACCGCTTTCCAGATACCTAAGGATTCCCCGAATGATAGGGTGATTCTCTTCTAGGCATATCTCATGCAGTATTTCTGTCGCCGCCCAGGTTTGTATCGGTGAAGAAAACGGGTTAAAGGAATCTGCCTCCAAAGCATGTCCGAATCCGCCGTCATCATTTTGATATTCAGTAAGAGCCGACAATACGGCTTCCCGGCTGCCATTTTCAAATAAATACCGAAATCTTGCCCGGTCTATTGGTCTGGCATTATAACAAATCCATTTTCTCGCTTTATTAAAAATACTGTTATCCATACTATACTTTTATCTCCTTTATATTTTATTTACGCATAAAATATACCAATATCGGATAAGTGTATTGGATAAATCCGACATGATTTTTTGTGCGATCTATGCCGATAAGCTTTCGAAACCAACACTCTTATAATGCAGTCCGGAAGAAATAATCTATCTGTTTTTCACCCTCTGTGTATAAATAAGAACCATACACCGACAATGTACAGCACATTACCCGCCTGCCTGCCGGAATCAGTATCTGATATCCGTTGTTCGAAATAATACAGGCCGGTCTCTCGGATTCTGCGCCGAAAGAAATATATCTTGCCGTATCTTTGAGGTCAAGCCACTCATTGTCGGACCCGCCTCTTGCTTTCAATATTTCTTTTGGGGTCCAGTTAAAATAAGTCCATGTTTGATTCCCGGGTAATTTCTCTATCTGTCTTGGAAGCCGAATACTTTCCGAAAGAAGATGCTTTTCTTTTGCCGTGCAAAAAGAAATTGCACCTGTTTTCTTATCAATGCGCAGAAGCAGCTTTCCGGTCATCAGCTCTACCCGGTCCCTTGATTCCTTAAAATTCCAGACGGGGCTTGGCTGCGTCACAATTTCTTTCGGAATATCTGCAAGCTTTTTCAGCGTCTCCCCCGCAAAGCTGACCCGGATGGTATCTTGCGTAATCGGCGTAAGCCGAAGCACTCCACAGGCATTAGTCAACTCAAGATAGCTTTTATTACCTGTGACCCATCGTACAGACAAATTAATATTAGAATGGCCTGGCGGCCTTAAGCTGGTGGTACCTGGCATCCCGCCGAACTCTCCTCCCCCCGTCCTTCCTATTGTCGCCTTTCTTACGGCTGCTTTTCTTACCAAGGCTCCGCTCCCGGGCTCTTCCCTGACTTTCTGCCGTATTCTTTCAGGGGCTTTTTCTTGTATATTATCAGAAGACTTCTCGGCCCCCGAATTCTGAACCACAATTCTCTTCGGTCCAATCCGGTTGCGAAGCTCC
>JASGGP010000416.1:0-3407 GCA_047604985.1 Lacrimispora sp. | reverse complement strand
GAGGAGGAATGGTAGAGTTCCCCCAAATCCGTCTATCTTGAAGTGATGAAAAGAGCATTATAAATAAATTATATGAATAAGAGGTGATTGAGAATGAAACGTGAGTTACATATCTTTTTTGATTATATCTGTCCTTATTGTCTGGAGGCACATAAACATTTAATGGAGCTTATCCCGGACTGTCTGGATGTTACCATAGTCTGGCATCCGTGCGAATCCCATCCCAGACCGGATCGGTATGGCCCCCACAGCGATCTGTGTATACAAGGGTATTTTTATGCTGTTGATAAGGGGATTGATATTTTGGAATATCATGAACGAATGTATCAGGCGGCTCAGAGAGAGCATGTTAATATTGAAGATATTGCTGCTCTTTCTGAGTACGTCAGTGATTTGGTTGATGCTGATGACTTTCGGCTTTCACTCCAGCTGGGAACGTATCGCAGCAAGCTGGACGAATCTAACAAGCTTGCCTTTGAGAATTCCGGTGTATGGGCAGTCCCTGCATATAGAATGGGCGCTTTAAAGCTTGATGCGGTTGAAAATGTGGGTGTTTCTAAAGAGCAGATCCGGCATCTTTTAAAGAACCCCAGCATTTGAATTTTTTTAAAAATAGGGTCTTCTATGATAAAATAATAAATCATAGGAGGCCCTAAAACATGTTGGAAGAGGGTATAGTGGGCCCTGGGAGACAATGGATTTATACTTGAAACATCATCTTTGTAAATAGCTATATCCATAGTCGAACTACGGAATGAAGTAGAATATCGGCAGTAGATATGATAAAATAGAGTTATTAAACAACGATGATATTTTTATAATTTTCACAAAGAGAGATGATGGCATGAACAAACTTTTAATAGTTGACGGACTTAATTTGCATTTTCAAATGTTTTTTGGTATGCCATCAAGTATAATAAATACTGATGGTAAAGCAATACAAGGTACCTTGGGTTTTGTTGGTGCTTTAATAAAAATAATTAAAATGACAAATCCTACAAACCTTATTGTGTTATTTGATGGTGAACATGAAAACGGGCGAACGGAACTGCTTGCTGATTATAAAGCAAATCGCATCGATTATTCGCAAGTTACTGATGAAGAAAATCCGTTTTCACAACTTAATGATGTTTACGCTGCTCTCACGTTTATGAAAATTAAGCATAAAGAAATAGAAGAACTTGAGGTAGATGACGTTATTGCAAGTTATACCCATAAATACGGTAATGAATGTCAAATTACGATTGCTTCGTTTGATAGTGATTTTTTTCAGTTGATTGGTGAGAATGTGAACGTTCTGCGTTACCGCGGTGATAAAACTGTCGTTTGTGACACGACATATTTAAAAGATAAGTATGACATTTATCCTTGGCAATATGCTGATTTTAAGTCACTAACGGGTGATAGCGCGGATAACATTAAAGGTGCGGATAAAGTAGGTCCTAAGACCGCATCTAAACTTATAAATCAGTATGGAAATCTGCAAGATATAATTGCTCATGCAGATAAAATCAGCAAGCCATCAATCAAAGAGTCAATTATCCGCAATAGCGTCCGTTTAAGGAACAATTACAAACTAATAAAACTTGATGACAGAGCAAAAGTGCCATTTAAACTAAATGAACTTGCCTACGCATATGATGGTATAAATACAAATGATGTTCTTAAAGGTATTGGACTGAGATAAGCGGTATATCCAGTAAGCCCAGAATATGTATGCTATATAGATGAAAAGAAGTATAAGCAGGAAAGATTATTTAATAACAAATTAGATTATAAAAGGTTAGAATGCTATGAAAGATTACACTAAGGAAGAATTGACGGAGGCCCTCTCCGGGCTGTAACTTCCATTATTAGCAAATGCGAAAAGGCAAAGGAAAAGTTTCTGGAGGGTAACTCTCATCATAAGCTTCTTAGAAATCGTTTAAAGACGATGTATATTTCAAAATCATTAATAACAGATGAAATTTTCAAAAGATAATTCCCATAAAGGAAATGCTTATAGTAATGCCCTGGCAGTAAATTACTGCCAGGGCATTTGTGAGTAGATATGCTGCATTTTATATTCTACATGCAGGAAGATCGTTATCAAAGTTTCTATATACCATACGTTGAATATTCACTTCTACCAAGTGAACAAAGCGAATATTAAGTTGAAATATGCTTTCATTGGCAGTTGCTTTGGCTATTTTGTGAAGTACATCCCCCTCGCCTTACGGGCAATCTTTACTTCATTAACATACTGTATGCAGCTCTTTTTCAACAATCGGCCGATATAAGTATGCCATAATAAGAGACAATGCTGCAAAAACCAGAAGAACAGAATACGGCAGAGTATAATTACCGAACCTGGTCTGTAAAGCGCCTACCAGAGCCGGTACACTTGATAGTATCATAGTTCCTATGTTTGTAACCGCAAAGTTTTTGGAGAAATACTTATCTCCGAACAACGCTCTTACAATAATGGGAGCCAGGCTGGAACTTCCGCCATAGCAGAACAGAGCCCCGCCAGTGCCGACAGCAAATAACAAAGGATTTTTTAATGACAGTGACAGTAAAATTGCTGCCATTGATATAATTAATATAATTCCCAATTTCTTTAAAGCAGCTGCGCCTCCCGTCCGGTCATAAGCAACTCCCCAGAAGATCCGCCCGATTCCATTGAAAAGGCATACAAAACTGACGATCAAAGTGCTTAAGGAGAGACTTTGATTTAAGTCCTCCTGAAGCGTCATTGCGGCATGATTGATGAGGGCCATGCCTACTCCGCCAATGGAAATATATATTGTGACAAATACGTAATATGATTTTGTTTTTAATATTCCTGATGGAGGAAGCTCTGTGACAGTGTTTGTTTTTTGGCTTCCTTTAGGCAAAAGGCTCATTTGATCATCTGTCGGTGTATGAATTACCACGCTTCCGGTGAGGAGGACTATCCCCCCAAGGATTCCAAGGATTATAAATACGCCTTTCCAGCCTATAACCGACAGGCCGATCCCGCATAGGGGGCCTAATACAGTTGTGCTCATGGCAAATCCCATGAGGAGTGCCCCGGTGGCCAGGCCAATTTTATCATGAAAATATAGCGGCAGAATGCTGATCATTATATTATATGAAATTCCAATGGACAGGCCGCAGCATATGCTGTATGTAAAATATAACTGCCATAGTTTGTCTGCTTGTGCGGAAGCATAGAAGCCTAAGGCAAACATAACTGCCGCGGTCCTTAGCAGGACCGCCGGCGGTATTTTTTGAACTAAAAAACCGGTTACCAGGGACCCGAGGGCAAAGAAGATAAAGCATAGAGTAAATACAAAGGACGTATCCGCTCTTGTAAGGCCCAGATCCTTTTCAATCGGTACCACAAATAATGAAAATGCGTATCCGATTCCCATAAAAAGCAGGAT
>JASGGP010000415.1:0-3415 GCA_047604985.1 Lacrimispora sp. | reverse complement strand
GGGAAAGATCGAGGAAATAAAGGAAAGAATCTGGGAGCTTGACGCTACGGGAGTCGTTTGTGACGATGAGCTGTCACCAGCCCAGCTGAGGAATTTAGAGGAAGCCCTGGATACAAAGGTCATGGACCGTACCATGGTGATTCTGGATATTTTTGCAGGAAGGGCAACCACCAGAGAGGGAAAGATCCAGGTGGAGCTGGCCCAGCTTAAATACCGTTCAGCCCGTCTGGTGGGACTGCGCAGTTCCTTATCCCGTCTGGGCGGAGGGATCGGCACCCGGGGACCGGGAGAAAAGAAGCTGGAAATAGACCGGCGTCTCATCCATGACCGCATCGGAATGCTGAAAGCGGAATTGGAGGATGTGAAGCGGCACCGGGAGGTGGCCAGGCAGCAGCGGGATAAAAACCATGTGCCTGTCGCGGCCATCGTAGGCTATACCAATGCGGGGAAATCCACCCTGTTAAACCGGCTGACTGACGCAGGAATCCTGGCTGAGAACAAGCTGTTTGCAACTCTGGACCCTACCACCAGGAATTTAAGCCTTCCAGGAGGGCAGGAGATTCTGCTGACTGATACGGTAGGCTTTATCAGAAAGCTGCCCCATCATTTGATTGAGGCCTTTAAGAGCACCCTGGAGGAAGCCAAATACAGCGACATCATCCTTCATGTGGTGGACTGCTCCAATCCCCAGATGGATATGCAGATGTATGTGGTATACGAGACCTTAAGAGAGCTGGAAGTCCATGACAAAGTGGTGGTGACGGTGTTTAACAAGATTGACACCGCAGGAACCGATGTGATCTTCAGGGATGTTTCCTCAGATTATCAGGTCAGGATATCCGCAAAGACAGGGGAAGGCCTTGAAGAGCTGCTGAATCTTCTGGAAACTATTCTAAGAAGCCAGAAGGTATATCTGGAAAAGATATATTCCTACGGAGAAGCAGGGAAAATCCAGCTGATCCGCAAATACGGCCAGCTTTTAAAGGAAGAATACCAGGAAAACGGAATACTGGTCAATGCCTATGTGCCTTCGGAAATGTTCGCCGCCCTGGCGGGCAGCGCCGATGCTTTTGACGAATAAAGAATAAGACACAATATATGGATTTGATATTAAAAAATCAAACTACATATTGTGTTTTTCTTTTTACTCTGCTATAATATCAGTGCGGTAAAGAATAACGGATTTCATATGGTACGCCCAAAAAGCTGGAAAAAAAAGGAAATACCCTGTGGGCATACCTGTACGCCCGATAAAACGGGGCGGATCCTGCCCAAAAAGCTGGGCGGTAAAAAGGAAGGAGTTAAGTTCTTATGATTCAGGTAGTTAAGAGAGATGGAGAAAATGCTGAATTCAGCCTGAATAAGATCACGGAAGCGATTAAGAAGGCATTTAAGGCCACGCAAAAAGAGTATAATAATGAGATTTTGGAATTATTGTCTCTCCGGGTAACGGCGGATTTTCAGGGGAAGATGTCAGGGGATAAGATTACGGTAGAGCAGATTCAGGACAGCGTGGAGCATGTGCTGGAGCAGGCAGGGTATACGGATGTGGCGAAAGCCTACATTTTATATAGAAAGCAGAGAGAAAAAATACGGAACATGAAGAACACCATTCTGGATTACAAGGATGTGGTGAACAGCTATGTAAAGGTGGAGGACTGGCGGGTCAAGGAAAATTCCACGGTCACCTATTCCGTAGGAGGGCTGATTTTAAGCAACTCCGGCGCGGTTACGGCCAATTACTGGCTCTCTGAAATTTACGACCAGGAAGTTGCAGATGCACACAGGAACGCGGACATTCACCTTCATGATTTGTCCATGCTCACCGGCTACTGCGCAGGCTGGTCCTTAAAGCAGCTTCTTATGGAAGGCTTAGGCGGTATACCGGGAAAGATCACCTCTTCTCCTGCAAAGCATTTATCCGTGCTCTGCAACCAGATGGTCAATTTCCTGGGAATCATGCAGAACGAATGGGCAGGGGCTCAGGCCTTTTCCTCCTTTGATACATATCTGGCTCCCTTTGTGAAAGCAGATGATTTGTCCTATCGGGAGGTAAAGAAATGCGTGGAAGCCTTTATCTTCGGCGTGAATACTCCCAGCCGCTGGGGAACCCAGGCTCCTTTCTCCAACATCACCCTGGACTGGACCGTTCCGGCGGATATGGCGGAGCTCAATGCCGTCGTAGGCGGAAAAGAGATGGACTTTAAGTATAAAGACTGCAAAAAAGAAATGGATATGATAAACAAGGCCTTTATCGAAACCATGATTGAGGGAGATGCCAACGGAAGAGGTTTCCAGTATCCCATTCCCACGTATTCCATCACAAAGGATTTTGACTGGTCGGATACGGAAAATAACCGTCTGCTTTTTGAAATGACTTCCAAATACGGAACTCCTTACTTTTCCAATTATATAAACAGCGATATGGAGCCCAGCGACGTAAGAAGCATGTGCTGCCGCCTTCGCCTTGATTTGAGAGAGCTGAGAAGAAAGACCGGAGGCTTCTTCGGTTCCGGCGAAAGCACCGGATCTGTAGGAGTTGTGACCATCAACATGCCCAGGATCGCTTACCTTTCCAAGGATGAGGCCGATTTCTACAAGCGCCTTGACCACATGATGGATATTTCCGCCAGATCCTTAAAGACAAAGCGGGAGGTCATCACAAAGCTTTTAGACCAGGGCCTGTATCCTTACACGAAACGGTATCTGGGAAGCTTTGAAAATCATTTTTCCACCATCGGCCTTATCGGCATGAACGAAGTGGGCTTAAATGCCAAATGGCTGGGAGCGGATTTGACGGATTCCAGAACCTTACAGTTTACAAAGGATGTATTAAATCACATGAGGGAAAGGCTTTCGGATTACCAGGAAACGTATGGGGATTTATACAATCTGGAAGCGACTCCGGCGGAGTCCACCACATACCGTCTTGCAAAGCATGACAGAAAGCGTTATCCTGACATAAAAACCGCGGGAAATGAAGGAGACACCCCTTATTATACCAACAGCTCCCATCTTCCTGTAGACTATACCTCTGATGTTTTCGACGCTCTGGAGGTCCAGGATGATCTTCAGACCCTTTATACATCAGGAACAGTGTTTCACGCGTTTCTGGGGGAGAAGCTTCCTGACTGGGAAGCAGCGGCAAAGCTGGTTAAGACCATTGCGGAAAACTTCAAGCTGCCCTATTATACCCTGTCGCCCACCTATTCCATCTGCGCAGAGCACGGATACCTTGCCGGCGAACACAGCACCTGCCCTGTATGCGGAAAAAAAGCGGAGATTTACAGCAGGATCACCGGCTATTACCGCCCGGTCCAGAACTGGAATGAAGGCAAGACCCAGGAATATAAGAACCGGACCACCTATGAGCTTTCCGGCTCAAGGCTGAAAAAGCCTCAGGCAGCCGGAAAAC
>JASGGP010000414.1:0-3431 GCA_047604985.1 Lacrimispora sp. | reverse complement strand
TGTAAATGATGATTAAGTCAGCGCTTCATCTCCCTGTTCATCCGTTCTGATACGAACCGCATCATCTATAGGACACACAAAGATTTTTCCATCACCGATCTGACCTGTCTGATTGGCCTTAATAATCGCATCCAGCACTGCATCAGCCTCGTCATCGGGTACCACAATCGATAAATACCTCTTGGGAACATATTTCATTCCCGTATGTCTGTTCTGGTCGAGAATGCCGGATCTGAATTCAATATCGATTTCGCCCTCCAATCCTTTCTGCTTCCCGCGTCCCAGCACCGATACGGCAGTTAAACTGGGGTAACCAAGGTTTACCAAAGCTTCTTTCGTCGCACTTACCTTCCTGGGTCTGATGATTGCAATAATCTCTTTCATAGCGCTTCACCTACAATTCTTCTGCTCCGGTTCTGACCGTAAGCACTCTGTCTACTGAGGTAACAAATATTTTACCATCTCCGAAATTACCGGTATAAGCCTTGAACTTGATGATCTTAAGGACTTCATCAACCGCTTCATCCTCGACTACAAGCATCAGAATGGTTTTGGGAAGTTCATCATAACGAACCGCGCCGCTCATGATACCATGTTGCTTTCCGCGGCCAAATACGTTGATCTTGGTCATGGAACCAAAACCTGCTTCCGAAAGGGAATCCGCAACCACATCGGCAGCATCGGGACGTACAATTGCTCTTAACATTTTCATAGGAAATACTCCTTCCAATTAGTCTGAGATACCATACTTAACTACCATTGCTTCCAGTTCATCCATGGTAAGGGGCTTGGGAATAACAAAACTCTTGTTTTCGATAATCTTTCTGGCCAGCTCTCCATATTCCTTTGCCTGGTTCTCAGATGCATCATATTCAACAACTGTCTTTTTATTAAATTCAGCTTTCTGCACAATATTGTCTCTTGGTACAAAGTGAATCATCTGTGTGCCGATGGCTGAAGTAAACTCCTCCAGGAATTCCCTTTCCCGGTCTACTTTACGGCTGTTACAGATAACGCCTCCAAGGCGTACACCGCTCTGTTTCGCATACTTTAAAAGTCCTTTGCAGATGTTATTGGCAGCATAGATTGCCATCATCTCACCGGAAGCCACAATGTATACCTCCTGCGCTTTACCATCTCTGATTGGCATTGCAAAACCACCGCATACAACGTCACCAAGCACGTCGAAGAAAACAAAATCCAAATCATCCGTATAGGCACCATTTGATTCCATTAAATCAATGGCCGTAATAACTCCTCGCCCGGCACAGCCTACGCCAGGCTCCGGCCCGCCTGATTCAACACATCTGATGTCCTTAAAACCATTCTTAATAACTTTCTCATTGGTCACCTTTTCAGCGCCTTCTTCACGAAGTACATCCATCAAAGTTTCCTGGGGCTTTCCACCTAAAATGAGACGTGTGGAATCAGCTTTAGGATCACAGCCGTGAATAAAAATCTTCTGATCATAAAAATGGGCCATTGCTGCTGCTGTGTTCTGCTGTGTTGTGGACTTACCGATGCCGCCCTTACCATAAAATGCTAGTTTTCTCATGATTAAATCCTCCATTTCAAATTATTTGTCAACTGGCTGCTGTATAATAAATAAAAAGAGGCATTATATTCATTGAGATGAATATAATAACCTCTTTGTTATTTTGCTGACATTTTGGAAATTATTGCAGCAATAAGATTGGTTAATGATCCGTGTGTGATTTGTCGCATTCTGTTTTAATTGATAATGATACTATATACTGTCAAGTTTTAACCGTCAATGTAAATGTAGCATAAACTTTTCTTCTGATTTGAAATTTTTATACAATATATCTCCAAGTGGGTTTCCTGTTGTCACATTTAGTTACGTTTATCACATGATGTTTGTTCCATTCCATTTTTTAACTGTGCTATAAATCAAGATGTGTCTGAAAACTGCTTGCTCAAAATGCAGAGTTTTATTTTTCACGCAAAAAAGTGTAATTGCTGAAATAAATTTAATTACTCAGCAAATGCACTTCTATATTGTTTTTGATTTTTACTTCCAGATAATTTTCCCTGTTTCCGAAGTATCATACAGCCCCATGCTCTGCAAATCCATTTTAAACGCATCCGAAGCCAGTATTTCCATAATTCTCTTGTAGGGCTGCTTATCTGTATCCGACAAACGCATAATAAGGTCATAGCACTCCGTCTGGAGCGGGATAAAATCCACTCCGTTCACGTTCATCATTCCCGATTCACTTCCTATTCCAATATCAGCTTCCCCATGGGATATCAGGCTTGCAACAGCAAGATGTGATTTGCATTCATGGTGATATCCTTCAATATATTCACCAATCATTCCCATAAGACGCAGTTTTTCATCCAACAGAATCCTGGTACCGCTGCCTTTTTCTCTGTTTACGATGGAAATATCCGACCGTTTTAAATCAGACCAGCCGACAATTCCCTTGGGATTATTCTTTTGTACATAAAAACCATGCCTGAACTTTCCTATTCGAATAATCAAAGCGGAGATTCCGGGCATCATTTTCTTAATGTAGGATACATTATATTCATCTAACTCTCCATCCCAAAGATGTGCAGTTGCAATGTTGACCCGATCCTGGTACAGAGCATATATTCCATTATAACTGCTAAGGTGGGATCGGTAAATCCGTAAAGTATCTGCATAGGTATCTAAATAATTAGCCAGTAAATCCAGGGATATATCCTGACCGCATATAATAAACTCATTGTTTTTGATATTTTCGTCAGCAACATGAGTATAGGACGGCTTCTTAATCATTTTCGGGACCCCATGATTCATCACCCCCATATCCTTAGTACTAAACCCAGAGGGGCTGTTCCCCTTATTTAAATAAGAATTAACTTCACCCTCACTTATCCTTACTTGTTTTCCGACTTTTGAAGAATTTAGCTCTCCCCGCTTAATTAATTCATAAACCGTGTTTCTTGAGATTTTCAATATATCAGCAACTTCCCGGGCACTCAGTAGATCGTTATCCATATAGACAGCCTCCGTTCCATTTTATATCGTACTTGTTATTCCGCAAAAGCCCAAATATTCCCCAGCAATTTTATATGTTATTTTTGTCATGCTAACGGATTTCATTATCTGTATATTTTGCCATGATCGCCCCCTCCTTATATATGCTTATTTGGCTATGGCAGAAAAAGGTGTGGCTATATTTAAAAATGCAGCCTCTATTTAATAATTTCTAAGATGTCACAAAGTTCTTCAATACAGTTGTTTTCGAAGTATTCATTGACTTCTTCTAAGAGTTTTTCATTTAGACAAGAATGATATTAATCGTTAGAAAGGACTCTAACAATTGGTGTTTGATTTTGCTTTTTAAACAATATCTAATTTGATTATTATAACAAAGAAAAAAGAAAAAATATAGCAATGAATATTTATAATTGTTTATTCA
>JASGGP010000413.1:0-3485 GCA_047604985.1 Lacrimispora sp. | reverse complement strand
CTTGTGGGACAGAGGGCACCGTAAGATTGCGATGATTATGCCCTATGAACTGGAGAATGCCAATGCGCGAACCTGCGCCTACAAGGAATTTATGCAATATGAGCTGAGAGAGAAGATGAGGGAATATTACTTTGGAATCAGCAAGAGAGGTCTTATCAATGACGAACGTGTAATGAATTTCATGGAAGAGAAGATTCAGGATAACATTACAATACCGGAAGACTTTTTTGGAAAGGGTATGCTGGCGGCAGAGATTTTCCGGGAAAGAAAATGTGATGCTACTGCGGCGCTCTGCTTTAATGATGATATGGCACTTGGTTTTTACAGAGGGCTTAAGAAGCTGGGATATGGAATTCCTGAAGATGTATCCATCGTAGGCATTGATGGAATATATGCCAGGAAATATGCGGATCTTTTTCTGACCTCGCTGAAGTTAAACCCTAGAATGCAGGGAGCCAGATGTATGGAAGTGCTATTGGATGTCCTTCAAGGGAAAAAAGTAAAATACGTGACAAGGATTCCGCTTTGTGTTGAAGAAGGGGAAAGCGTTAGAACGATAGAAAGATGAAAAAACCGGAAGCATGCACGGTTTGAGTAATAGATAGCTAGTCAACGGTTTTAAGGAGGTATTCGATGAAAAAGATAACGGTAAAAAAACGGATAGCCATGACGCTGAGTGTTGCCCTGTCGGCTTCTATGCTGGCGGGATGCGGAGGCAGCCAGAGCGCGGAGAGTACCGCGTCCGGTACTACAAGCAAAGAAGAGGGAGCAGCCATTGCGGAAGCGGTGGAGGCGGATCCGTCTTCTGTCTCAGGACATATCGAAGTAGGCGGCTGGCCCTCCGGCGACGATGGATTTGAAGCAGCGATGGCCGGCTTTAACGAGATATATCCGAATATTGAAGTGGAATTAGTATTTACAGATACGACTGCGCACCACCAGGCATTGCAGACAGCGCTGACCGCAGGGAGCGGGGCGCCCGATGTGGCAATGGTGGAAGGCGCCTACATTTCCCAGTACAGGGACAGCAGCGCATTGTGCGATCTGAATACGCTGGGTGCAGCAGATTTAAAAAATGATTTTGTAGAATTCAAATGGGATCAGGCAACGTCCTCGGACGGACAGAGGCTGGTAGCGATACCATGGGATCTGGGGCCCACCTTATACTATTATCGCACTGATGTTTTTGCCGAATGCGGACTGCCCACTGATCCGGATGAGGTTGCCGAACTGATGAGCACATGGGAAGGTGTACTGCAGGTCGCAGAGGCGGTTTCCATACCGGGTGAGAGATGGCTCCTGCCTTCTGCAGCCTATCCGTACCAGTGGATGTTCATCAATCGCGACTATTACGATGAGAAGCTGAATCTGAATCTGGAAAGAGAAGGAGATCTGGAATGTCTGCAGGCTTGTCTTGACATCCGTAATAACGGCTGGGATATGAATGTGGATATGTGGAGTGCTGAAGCCTATGCAGCATATTCGGCCGGCACCTGCGTATCGGTAGCAGCCGGTTCTTGGTTCTCCGGTTTCTTAAAAACGGATATTGACCCGGACGGTGCCGGACACTGGGGCGCTACCGCTCTTCCGGGAGGTCTGCCGTCTACCAACTGGGGAGGATCTTTCCTTGTCATTCCGGAGCAGTCACAGAATAAGGAAGCAGCATGGGCCTTCATCAAATATATGCTGGCAACCACAGAAGGACAGAATGCAATGTTCAAGGCCGTTGATTATTTCCCGGCTTATACGCCTGCCTGGGATGCAGCTCCTGAGCTGTATACCAAAGGGGATGATTACTTCGGAGGGCAGGCACCGAATGCGCTTGCAGCCCTAATTGCGGCAGAAGTACCGGTTGTGAACAATACGATCATGGATACGACGGCGGAAGGATATCTGTACAGTTCCTTCAATGCCGGAGCCGAAGCGGGAGAGACGCCGGAGCAGATCAGGGAACGTCTCGGCAAGGACATCACGGCAGCTTGTGCAGAATTGAAGGAACAGCAGATACAGACGCTGAAGGATGCCGGAGCCTGGGAAGAATAGAGCATGGTAAAGCACAAAGAAAGAGCTGTCGGATAAAATGAGAATGGCCGGATGAAGGGTCCGGCCATTTCTATTACGGGTAGGCGGCACACAATCGGATTAGGAAAGGAAGAGAAATGTGAAGGAAAATAAGAAAAAAGGCTTTGTGAAGACGTTGAAAACATATCGGGTAGCCTATGTCTACATAGCTCCGTTTTATATACTGTTCCTCATTTTTGGTCTATTCCCGTTGGCGGCTGGCTTTGCACTGAGCTTCTTCCGCTGGGATGGACTCGGAGCCATGCACTTTCTGGGGTTAGGGAATTACTTTAACCTGTTCCAGGATCCGCTGTTCTGGAGGGCGTTGTCCAATACGCTGCTCATCGGCATTATTGCGCATATCCCTATCCTGTTAGGGGGACTGGTATTGGCGTATATTTTGAATTCCAAGCTGGTCAGGGGACAGAACATTTTCAAGACAATTTATTTCATGCCCATGGTGACCAGTTCCGTTGCAATTTCGATCATTTTTCAGAATCTGTTTGGAAATAATTACGGACTGATCAATTATCTTTTAAGTTTTTTCGGAGAAGAGCCGGTGAACTGGCTTGCCGGAGACGGCTCGCTGATTCGTGTGGCCGTTATCATTATGTTTGCCTGGAAATGGGTTGGCTGGAATATGGTCATCTATCTGGCCGGAATGCAGGGAATCAGCACTGATATTTATGAAGCGGCACGGATTGACGGGGCGAATCATGGAAAACTGGTATTTTCCATCGTAATACCGCTTTTGAAGCCAATCATACTGTTTACATTGATCCAGTCCAGCATCGGTATGTTCAGTTTATTTACCCAGCCTTTCATCCTGACCGGAAGTAACTGGAGCGGCGGACCGAACAACGGCGGACTGACCCTTATGATGTATTTGCTGAATAAGGCGCCCCAGGGCGGAAATGCCTATGGTTACGCGTCCTCGATCGCTTATGTGATTACGCTTATCATCGTCATAATTTCAGTGATCTTGACCAAAGTGACAGCGGAGAAGGATGCTGTAAAGAGAAAAGGAGGGAGATAGCTTATGAAAACACTTTTGATTATGATCGCTGTAACAGCTGCTGTTTTAATCCTTTTATCTGTGATACATCCGATAGGAAAGAAAATTTCTCTCTATTTTATTCTGGGATTGATTGCGCTTATTATGCTGCTTCCGTTTTATATGATGTTCGTCATGTCGACTCTTTCTACGAACGAAATATATTCCTTCCCGCCAATCGTGCAGTTTGGAAGCAATTTAATGACTAATTTCAATAATATGACGGCGTCGGTCAATCTTCCGAGGGCTTTTTTGAACAGCTGTATCGTTACTTTTTGCTATACGTTTCTGGTGCTGCTCTTTTGCTCTATCGGAGGCTACGCATTTTCGGTCTATGATTTTCCGGGAAAAAACAAGTTGTTTGCCATAT
>JASGGP010000412.1:0-3502 GCA_047604985.1 Lacrimispora sp. | reverse complement strand
GATCCAGCACATGCGGTTTAAAAATAAATTTTCCTATATAATCGACGCGGATGAGGAATGCATGGAGCTTGCCAGCCTAAAGCTGATGCTTCAGCCTCTGGTGGAAAACGCCATCTATCATGGAATGGAATTTATGGACGGGGAGGGAGAGATTCTCTTAAAGGTCTGGAAAACAGAAGAAGATTTATACTTTACGGTGAAGGACAACGGCCTTGGAATGACGGAGGAGCAGGTGGAAAGCCTGTTTTCAGATCAGGTTTTAGTCACCTCGAAAAAAGGTTCAGGAATCGGTGTGAAGAATGTAAACGAAAGGATCAAGCTGTATTTCGGGGAAAAGTACGGCCTGGTCATTGATACGGAACCGGATGAAGGAACAACCATCATCATTCATCTTCCCGCTGTCCCCTATGGTTCTATTTTAGAAAAGGAAAAGAGCTCATGACAAAACAGGAAAAATTATTATGGTCTCTGTTTGCGGTTGCCCTTGTGATCCTGTTTCTTTTATCCTCAACGGATTTGATTATAAAGGAGAAGAAAACGGAAATATATCCGGTTTCCGTCATCATAAGTGATACCTCTGATGATTATTACGTAAATTTCAGAAAAGGTGTGGACAAGGCCGCAGAGGAATATAATGTGGATGTCAGCTTTATCACCCTCTATGAGAAAGGGGACGCAGACCAGCAGATGGAACTGGTCCTCCGGGAGATCAGCGACGGGGCCTCAGCAGTCGTCCTGATTCCGGTAAATCCCGTGGAATGCGCGAAGAAAATGGATGATATGGTTTTAAACAGCCCGGCGGTTATTGTGGGAAACATGTTTCCCAATGACCGGGTTCAAAGCGGCATATCCCCGGACTATCAGGAGGAAGGGCGAAAGCTGGGAGAGGCCATTGCCGCTGAAAACAAGCCCAGCCTTCCTGTATGGATCTTTTCGGAAGGCCTGGACTATGGATATAACCAGGCGGCCTATGACGGCCTGGTATCGGCTCTTTCCGAAGCGGGATTTACCACAAGGCTTTATGAGAATGAAACAGAGGAAACTTTCCGCCAGGTTATTGAGTCCATGGTATACCCGGGAAGCGAAAATGCGCTTATTGCGGCCATTGATGTGAAAAGCCTTGATGAAGCGGCGGATATTATCGGGGACAGCCCGGTGTACGGCAGCTATATTTCAGGCCTTTACGGCATCGGAAGTACTGCGAAGATTTTAAATGAGCTGGACTCCGGGATCATCAAAGGCCTGGTGGTAAACGACCAGTTCGACGCAGGGTATATGAGCATTGAAAAAGCGGTGGAAGCGGTCCACAAGGGGCTGGGAAGGGAGCAGATCCTTCTGGACTCTTATTATATACAAAAGGCCAGCCTGCGGGAAAGCAGGTTTGAGAAGATATTGTATCCGATTGATTGAAATGGGGGAGAAAAACATGAAAAAAGGGTATGGTTTGCTGGCAGCGGCAGTAATTATTCTGCTCATTCTATGGGGAGTCTTTTATCAGGGAAAGAAAGGGGGAGGTCCGGATGAAAAAAAGTCCATGCGCATCGGAGTAACTCTGTACCGGGGTGATGATTCATTCATCAACACGCTTCGGGGAAACCTTGAAGAACAGGCAAAGGAATATGAAAAGGAAACCGGGGTCAAGGTGGTAATGGAGATTGTGGATGCAAAGGGAAACCAGAACACCCAGAACAGTCAGGTGGACCGGTTTATTTCCTTGGGCTACGATGCCATCTGCGTGAATATGGTGGACCGGTCTGTGGCCTCCAACATCATCAGCAAGGCCATGGATGCGGATATTCCTGTGGTGTTTTTTAACAGAGAGCCTGTGGAAGAGGATATGCGACGCTGGGAAAAGCTTTATTATGTGGGTGAAAACGCCAAAGAGTCTGCGGTTCTTCAGGGAAACATTCTGGTGGAGGCCTATAAAAAGGATCCCTCATCTCTGGACTTAAACGGAGACGGAAAGGTCAGCTACGTTTTGCTGGAAGGAGAAAACAGCCATCAGGATTCCCTGATCAGGACCGAGTGGTCCATCCAGACTCTAAAGGACGGAGGGGTACCCTTAGAAAAGATCACCGGAGGCATTGCCAACTGGGAAAGAAGCCAGGCGTCGGCCTGGATGGAACAGTGGCTTGCGGAATTTCCCGATGAGATAGAAGTGGTAATCTGCAATAATGACGATATGGCTCTGGGCGCCGCAGATGCCCTGGAACGGAAAGGAATCACAAGGCCGGTGAAGATCGTGGGAATCGACGGGACGCCGCAGGGACTTTTAGGGCTCCGTTCCGGGAAAATCTTCGGAACCGTGCAGTGTGACAGCGTGGAATACGCCAAGGTCATTTTTGAGATCGCGTCTGCGGAGTCTCTTGGTCAAAATGTACAGGATATCGTAAAATTAGACCGGGATAAATACTATGAATGCAGCCAGAAAGCCCTGACAGCCCAGTAAATCCGGGATGGATTGTGCATTGTGAGTAAAATTATCGAAAATATTTGATGAAAACATGAGAATCTAAAAAAATCGATATATGTCCCAAGAAATTTATATGGAAAAGTGCACAAAATAAAGCTATAATGTGCATATCGATAAGGGAAAAACACCAATCGACAAAAATATTAACGGGAGGATTTATCATGAGATTACTCAACAAAGCATTAGCAGTAGGTCTTGCATCTGCAATGGTATTTTCTTTAGCAGGTTGTGGTTCAGGCTCTACAGCAACTACCGCAGCTCCTACAGAAGCAACCACAGCCGCAGAGACAAAGGCGGAATCAAGCTCAGCAGAAACTACTGCAGAGGCAGTCAAGAATGCGGTAGGAGGAGATTTGGCTGACAAGAAGATCGGTATCTCTATCTACAAATTCGATGACAACTTTATGACTCTTTACAGAACAGAGCTTCAGCGTTACTTAACCGAAGATCTTGGCATTAAGAAAGAGAACGTAGTAATCCAGGATGGTAAGGGCGATCAGGCAGAACAGACAAACCAGATTCAGAACTTCATCACTCAGAAGTATGACGTACTGATTTTAAACCTTGTTCAGGCTTCTTCTGCTCCTGAAATCACAGACATGTGCAATGCAGCAGGAATCCCTGTAGTTTTCATCAACCGTGAGCCGGATCCACAGGAAGAGCAGAGATGGAAAGATGATAAGATCAACGCTACTTATGTTGGATGTGATGCAAGACAGTCCGGAACTTACCAGGGTGAAGAAATTCTGGAAACCTCTAACAAGGGCGATATCAACGGCGACGGCGTTATCAACTACATCATGATCCAGGGCGATCCTGAGAACGTAGACGCTCAGTACAGAACAGAGTTCTCCGTAAAGGCTCTTACAGATGGAGGTATGCAGGTAAAAGAACTGTTAAAGCAGCGTGGTGACTGGGATCAGGCAAAAGCTCAGCAGATCGCACAGGACGCTTTAACACAGTACGGCGACCAGATCGAAGTTATCTTCTGCAACAACGATGCTATGGCACTTGGTGCATTACAGGCAA
>JASGGP010000411.1:0-3502 GCA_047604985.1 Lacrimispora sp. | reverse complement strand
CGGGATGATGCTGAAGCGGGCGACGCGTACGCCGCTGGAGACGTTGCTGCGCGAAGATGCCGATGGTGTCACCGTGCGCTATGTCGAGCATTTCGAGACCGGCGGCGATGCCGTGTTGAAATAGTGGCGCGATGCCTTGACCAGTAAATCAATCACGTCCTGACTGTTTTTGCTATCCAGATTTCCGGTTGGTTCATCAGCAAGTATTAATTTCGGCCTTGTAATCAGCGCCCGCCCAATCGCAGCACGCTGCTGCTGACCACCGGATAATTGGCTTGGCAAGTGATGACGGCGGTCTTTCAGCCCTAAGACTTCTAAAATCTCATTCACTATCGATTGCTCCGGTTTGCGGTAATCAAGAAGAACCGGAAACATGATATTTTGCTCCACCGTCAATTCTGCAACTAGCTGAAAGGACTGAAACACGAATCCAATATTTCGCCGTCTGAAAATGGTGCGCTGTTCCTCTTTCATGGAAAATAAATCTTTTCCATCCATGTAGATATTTCCGGCAGTAGGGGTATCTAAAGCTCCAATACAATTAAGCAGTGTGCTTTTACCGGAACCCGATTCGCCTACCACTGCCGAAAATTCACCTTGTTCTAATGTAAAAGAAACATCCTTTAAAGCATTTACTTGATTTTCACCTTTTCCATAGGTTTTCGATAAATGCTGTACTTTTAAAATATTCATATATTAAGTACCTCCTTTCTGAATAGAATAACAGGTACACCTTACAATCAGGTGAATAACAGCTTACGGTTCCGTAAGGAAGGAAATCGTAAAAACAGTCCCTTCATGCAGAACGCTTTGAACAGAGATGATGCCTCCCTGACCCTCGATAATGGATTTTGTCAGTGACAAGCCGAGGCCTGCTCCTTGTGTGTCCAACGATTTTTTACTGCGATAAAAACGCTTAAAAACATGATGTAAATCCTCTGGGGAAATCCCTGTGCCGTTATCGGATATGAAGATACGGATCATCGCCGGGGTTCGCTTCCAAGAGATATGCACTTCACCTCCAGAACCCGTATGATCTAAAGCGTTTTTAACAATATTTCCAACCGCTTCGCTCGTCCATTGCTTATCACAAATGACTGTTTCTTCCAGTGATTCGTCTACTATGATTTCTTTTCCCTCACTCGCTGCCCGTGTTGTCAACTCACTGACAGCTTGACCAATTAATTCCGATATATGACAGCTTTCTTTTTCAAAACCAATACTGCCAGCATCTAATCGAGTAATTTTTAACATACCTTGAATCAGCTGTTCCATACGCTTTAGTGCTAATTCTGTCTTTTGGGAATACTCTGTCACAGTTTTGATATTATCGGGTTCATCGAAAATAATTTCGTGATACATGCAAAGAGCAGCAAGCGGAGTTTTTAGCTGATGTGATATATCGGAAATCGTATTTTTCAAAAACTCTTTTGCTTTCTGACTGGCTTCGTTTTTCGATTGAAGTATGGTAGCAAGCTGGTCTACCGAAGCAAAGAGATGATAGATTGTTCCCTCATTCATTTGTGGCATATGGCAGGAAAAATCACCCTCTGTAAAATTGTTAATTACCTTTGCCGCTTGAAGATAAAGCAGTTCTCGCTTCCATAAGAATACGAATGCTCCGACCAAAAGCAATATGGATAAAAACGCTCCTAGAGACAGCATGTAGTACCCGGAAATCTGCTGAAACTTAGCAACAAAGGGAAGAAATCTTATTGTGGTATCTTCTGTTACACCAATGTTAGCAAGCAGAGTTGTTCCCTCTTGACTGCTTGCTGTACTCGTAATGGCTTTGGCAATCACATCTTTAGAAATACCGTGCTCCAAGAGAGAAGTCACAACGGCATCGTCATGTGATAGAAATAAACTTTGTATGGCCTTTTCCTGTACTGCACTCAATCCTATGCCGGAAAGAAAAATCAGGAAAACAAAAGAAAAAAGAAAAACGCCAAAACATCTTGTTTGTTTATCCCGAAAAAGGTTCATACGGATACCTCGTTCCATTGATAGCCGAATCCACGGATCGTTATTAAGTGCACAGGGTGGGAGGGATCAGCTTCAATTTTTTCACGAAGCCGCCGCACATAGACGGAAAGTGTATTATCGTCCACAAAGTCGCCTGTACTGTCCCACAGCTCGTTCAATATACTATTACGAGTGGTCACCCGGTTGGCATTCCTTACTAAGAAGCAAATAAGACGGTATTCTGCACTTGTTAAATTCAGAGCTTTTCCTTTTAACAACACTCGGCTTCCCAAAAGGTCAATCGATATATCACCACATGCCATTACGGTATGGTTGTTTCGATTGGATATTCCCAATCGACGCAGTAAGGAACGAATTCGGGAACACAGTTCACCTAACTTAAAAGGCTTTGTTACATAATCATCGCCTCCGCTGTCCAGTCCCCGAATGACATTCACTTCTTCATCGGAAGCAGTTAAAAATAGAATAGGAATCTGATATCCTTGTTTCCTCACTTTTTCACAAACTTCAAAGCCTGTCCCATCCGGCAATGTCACGTCAAGAATCAGTAAGTCGTATTTATCAATCCTAGGTAAACAGCCCAAGGCTTCCTCTACCGTACGGACAATTTCAACATCAAAGTCATTGCGCTCTAAAGAATATTTCAGCCCATCCACTAAACTGTTGTCATCTTCTAATAGCAAAATTTTATTTTCCATCGTTCCTCCTCCTTCTTCTGGCATCTACTGGTTTTAACGCATCCTTGGGAATCGCCCAAGCATGACCGAAGCGAACCGCTCCGTCAATTCTATTTTCTTCACAGAGCTTTTGTATTCTGCGTTCTGAAATTTCCCATTTGATTGATGCCTGCTGTACGGATATATAATCAAGCATTTGTATTCCTCCATGATATATCTTTGTTTAAGTGTATACGGAGAACCGAATAAAATCAAGATAATAAATCTTAACTTTCTCAATCCGTGCAGTCCCCTCACTTTTTCCTTAATAGAAGTGAGGGGCATTTTTATTCCTTCTCTCTCGTTAGAAAGGAGTGTGTTCACCAAGATGAAACGAGGAAACTTTTTTGTCGTACAGAATCAGATATTTAATTGCAAACTGTCTCCGATTGCTTTTTATGTGTATTGCTATCTTTGCAAATGTAGAAACACACAAAAGGGATGCTACCCCAGCAAGCAGACCATCGCATCAGCTTGTGGAATGGCAGTCAGCTCCGTCAGCAAAGCCATCAAGCAGCTTTCTGATGCAAGGCTAATTGTGGTTACCAAAAACTTTCGCAGTGGTAGGCAGATTAATAATTCCTATGAAATCGCCGACTTAGCTGTCTGCCAAACAAATAACCCCATAGGTCATGATGGCATGTGCCCTGTCTTACAAACGGATAGGAGTAAACAAGAAGAATAGTAACCTACTAAAACAACAATTTTTATCAACAGAGAAAGAAGTATTTAAGGCTATACCGGAAAAAACAGCAGGGTTGAATATTGTGCAGGTTAAAGGAGTTATGCTGCTTTGGCAG
>JASGGP010000410.1:0-3507 GCA_047604985.1 Lacrimispora sp. | reverse complement strand
CAACGGTAGAACTGGTGGATGGCCTGCTTCCCACGTTAGGAAAAACAAAAGAAACGGGAACAGAGATCAACTTCTTACCGGATTGGGAAATCTTTGAGAAAACCCGTTTTAAGGCGGACTGGTTAAAAAGCCGTCTTCATGAAACAGCCTATCTAAATCCGTCTCTTAAAATTACATATAGGAACAAGCGTCAGGGAGAAGAAGAAACCATTATTTATCATGAGCCTGATGGGATTATTGCCTATGTAAGGGAATTAAACACCGGAAAGGAAGCGGTCCATGATCCTATTTATTTTAAGGGAACCGTGGACAAGGTGGAAATTGAGGCGGCCTTACAGTTTGTGGACACCTTTGAAGAAAACATCCTGGGCTTCTGCAACAATATTTTCACCCAGGAGGGGGGAACCCATTTAGCTGGCTTTAAGACCCGTTTCACCCAAATGATCAACAGCTACGCCAGGGAACTGGGAATTTTAAAGGAAAAGGATGCCAATTTCACAGGAGCCGATACGAGAAACGGCTTGACGGCTGTGGTGGCTGTGAAGCACCCGGATCCTATTTTGAAGGGCAGACAAAGACAAAGCTTGCCAGCGCAGACGCCACAAAGGCGGTATTTACTGTGACGGGAGACGAGCTGCAGCGGTATTTTGACCGCAACTTAGAGGTCTTAAAAGCGGTTATCGGCTGTGCGGAAAAGTCTGCAAAGATCAGGAAAGCAGAGGAAAAGGCCAAGACCAACATGCTTTCCAAATCCAGATTTTCCTTTGACAGCAACGGAAAGCTGGCAAACTGCGAAAGCCGGGAGGCGGAAAAATGCGAAATCTTCATCGTAGAGGGGGATTCCGCAGGAGGCTCCGCAAAGACGGCCCGCAACCGGCAGCACCAGGCCATTCTTCCCATCCGGGGAAAGATTTTGAACGTGGAAAAGGCTTCCATGGACAAGGTTCTGGCAAATGCAGAGATCAAGACCATGATAAACACTTTTGGCTGTGGATTTTCTGAAGGCTATGGCAATGATTTTGACATTACAAAGCTGCGGTATCATAAAATCATCCTCATGACTGATGCTGATGTGGATGGAAGCCATATTGATACCCTTCTTCTCACCTTTTTATACCGTTTTATGCCGGAGCTGATTTACAACGGCCACGTGTTTATTGCCATGCCGCCTTTATTTAAGGTTATTCCAAAGCGGGGAGAGGAGCAATACCTCTATGATGAAAAGGAGCTGGAGCGCTACCGCAGGACTCATACAGGGGAATTCACCCTTCAGCGTTACAAGGGTCTTGGTGAAATGGATGCAGGCCAGCTTTGGGAAACGACCCTTGACCCGGAGCGGCGGGTGTTAAAGCAGGTGGAGATTGAGGATGCCCGCATGGCTTCGGAAATAACGGAAATGCTTATGGGCAGCGACGTGCCTCCCAGACGGCAGTTTATCTATGAGCATGCAGATGAAGCCGAGATTGACGCGTAAGGAGAGGAAGCGCCCGTCAGGCATACCTATATGCTCTGAAAAGCGAGCAGAAGAGAGGAAGCGCCCACAGGGCATACCTATATGCTCTGAGAAGCGAGCGGGAAAGAGGAAACATGGCAGAAAAAATCATTAAAACAGAGTATTCCGAGGAAATGCAGAAGAGCTACATGAACTATTCCATGAGCGTCATCACAGCCAGAGCGATCCCGGATGCAAGAGACGGATTAAAGCCGGTACAGCGGCGCGTATTGTATGATATGAGCGAGCTTCACTTAAACCACGATAAGCCCCACAGAAAGTCGGCCCGTATCGTGGGTGATACCATGGGTAAATACCATCCCCACGGCGACAGCTCCATTTATGAAACCCTGGTGGTCATGTCCCAGATTTTTAAGAAGGGAATGCCCCTGGTAAACGGCCACGGAAACTTCGGCTCCATTGAGGGAGACGGGGCGGCGGCCATGCGTTACACGGAAGCCAGGCTGGAAAAATTTGCAGAGGAAGTCTATTTAAAGGATTTGGATAAAACCGTGGACTTTGTCCCCAACTACGATGAAACAGAAAAGGAACCGGAGGTACTGCCGGTCCGGGTGCCCAACCTTCTGATAAACGGAGCGGAAGGCATTGCCGTAGGAATGAGCACCAGCATTCCGTCCCATAACCTGGGAGAAGTCATTGACGCAGTACAGGCCTATATCGACAACCCGGATATTTCTATTCCGGAGCTGATGGAATACTTGCCTGGACCGGATTTTCCCACAGGCGGCATCATAGCCAATAAAAGCGATCTGCCCGCCATCTATGAAACGGGGGTCGGAAAAATCAAACTCCGCGGAAAGCTTGAAGTGGAGCTGGGCAAAAGGAAAGCGGACAAGGATAAGCTGGTGATCACGGAAATTCCCTACACCATGATAGGGGCCGGAATCAATAAATTCCTTGTGGATGTGGCGGAGCTGGTGGAAAGCAAGAAGCTGGGGGATGTGGTGGACATTTCCAACCAGTCCAACAAGGATGGCATCCGGATCGTCCTGGAGCTTAAAAAGGATGCGGATGTGGAAAAAATCCGCAACATCCTATATAAGAAGACAAAGCTGGAGGACACCTACGGAGTCAACATGCTGGCCATTGCAAATGGCAGGCCGGAGACTTTAAACCTAAGGGGAATCCTTAAAAATTATCTGGATTTCCAGTATAAAAATGCTACCAGAAAATACCAGGCCCTTTTGGAAAAAGAGCTGGAAAAAAAGGAAATCAGGGAAGGCCTGATTAAGGCATGCGATATCATTGACTTAATCATTGCAGTTTTAAGAGGCTCCAAAAATTTAAAGGACGCAAAGAACTGCCTTATGACCGGTGACATTTCAAATATCAACTTCCGTGTGAAAGGCTTTGAAGAAGATGCAAAGACCCTGCACTTTACGGAGAAGCAGGCAACCGCCATTCTGGAGATGCGCCTCTACAAGCTGATCGGCCTGGAAATTCTCCAGCTGGAAAAGGAATATAAGGAAACCTTGGCTAAAATTGCGGAATATGAAAAGATCCTTTCCAGCCGGAAAAATATGGACAAGGTGATTAAGGATGACTTGGAACGGATCAAGCAGGAGTATGCCACTCCCAGAAGAACCTTAATTGAGGACGGAAAGGAAGCCGTCTATGATGAAGCGGCCGTCGCTGTGTCAGAGGTGACCTTTGTTATGGACCGTTTCGGCTACTGCAAGATTTTGGATAAAACAACCTATGACAGGAATAAAGAAACCGTTGAAACAGAGAATCCTTATGTGGTAAACTGTTTAAATACGGACAAGATCTGTATTTTTACCAATAAGGGAAATCTGCATCAGGTAAAGGTTCAGGATATTCCAAACGGAAAGCTGCGGGATAAAGGCACGCCCATTGATAATCTGAGCAAGTTTGACGGGGCCAGGGAAGAGATTGTGTATTTATGCCATGGATCGGGGCTGAAAGGGCGTAAGTTCCTGTTCGCCACAAGGCAGGCTCTTTTGAAGCTGGTGCCGGGAGAAGAATTTGAAACC
>JASGGP010000409.1:0-3535 GCA_047604985.1 Lacrimispora sp. | reverse complement strand
TTGGGAACCGTGCCTCTCATGTTCGGTCTGGGTGCGCTTTCCACGGCTCTTGGGAAAAAGTTTACAAGCAGGGTTATGACCGCAGGAGCGGTCCTGGTGGTGGTTCTTGGCATGTCCATGTTCTCCCAGGGGATAAGCCTGGCAGGGATTCAGACCCCGGACTTACTTTCCTTTTCCGGTACCGGCGGTTCCGGTTCAGACAGCGGAAATGAGGCCGGAGGCGGCAGCGGAGAAAGTAAGAATGTAAAAATAGAAGACGGTGTACAGGTTGTAAACAGCACCCTTTCGCCGGGTAAGTATCCTAACATTACAGTTCAGGCAGGAGTGCCGGTGAAATGGGTCATTGATGCGCCCAAGGGCAGCATAAACGGCTGTAATAACCGGATGCTCATCCGGGATTTAGACATCGAATATTCCTTTAAGACAGGGGAAAATGTCATTGAATTCACTCCGGAAAAGACAGGGAAGATCCGCTATAGCTGCTGGATGGGAATGATCCGGGGAACCATTAACGTGACGGAGGATGCCGTCGCTGAGGGAGATAATTCCGAAGACAGCGGGAGTTCCGACGGAAGCGGCGTATTGAAGGAGTATGCTCCGGAAAAGCCGGTGCCTGCCGGATATACGATTCCTACGGATGAAGTGGCAGTTGCGGAGGCGGCTGTGGATGAGTACGGAAGCGACATTCAGAAAATTACCATGGAGCTGACGGACGACGGCTTTAAGCCTGCTGTCGCAGTCGTAGCATCCGGCCAGGATGTGGAATGGGATATTATTGACAAGACCACAAAAGCCAGCTATGGGAACTCACTGCTTGTCCCTGACTTTGCGACACAGCTTCCCATTGAAACAGGTGAAAACGCATTTTATTTTACACCTGCAGGCAGCTTTGATTTTTCTAATGGAGATAACACCTTTTACGGATATATAAAGGTTGTGGACGATATTAAAAACATGGATATGGATGGGATTAAGAAAGAAGTCAGCAGCTTTCAGACAATGATATGGCCGGAAGATACATTCCAGGCGTCTGGTGGTGCATCGTGCTGCCAGTAGGCAGGCCTTTCCCGCCGCCGCGGTTAAAAAGATCACAATAAAAAATCAACCATTTAAGGAGCACAGACCTATGGAATTATTATTATATCACTGGCATTGTATTCTGCCTGTTGGAATCATGGTGGTAGCGCTGTTTCTCACCCGCGGAAAAACAGAGAAAAATGACAAAAACAACAAACAGGAGGTTCATTTCGATGATTCGGAAATTGCAGACAGAAAATAAGACCACAAAGAGGCGTTCGGTTTCCGCCCCAATGATATCCGTATTAGCCGCCGTGATTGCGGCAGCAGCTTTAACTGCATGCAGCCCTACGGCTAAAACAGGAGGAGCGGAAAGCACTTCCTCAGCGGCGGGAGTGAGCCAGGAGACGGTTCAGAGCCAGGAGGCAGTTCAGAACCAGGCGGCAGCTCAGAACCAGGCGACAGCTCAGAACCAGGCGGCAGCCTCGGGAGAGGATCTTGTCATTCCTGTTAAGGACATTACAGATACTGCCGCTTTTTATCCCGTAGACGTGGACGGAACCAAGATGGAAGTCATTGCGGTCAAGGCCCCTGACGGGACCATCCGCACTGCATTTAACACCTGTCAGGTCTGCTATGATTCCGGAAGAGGATATTATAAGCAGGAGGGGGATGTTTTAGTATGTCAGAACTGCGGAAACCGTTTCCCCATGAGCCGGGTGGAGGTAGAAGCGGGAGGCTGTAATCCATGGCCGATTTTTGATAAAGATAAGACTGTGACGGACAGCGACATCACGATCTCTTATGATTTCCTCAAGGAATCCAAGCAGATATTTGCTAATTGGAAAACTTCTTATTAATGAAAAGAATGGGGCTGCCGCAGAATGAATTTTTGCATTCGGCGGCGCCCCATTGCGGATAAAGGTCACAGGATAAACATCACATGGGAAGCTTCATGGAGCAGCTTACGGTAAGGCCGTTCTTCTCCAGATAACCGGTTCCCCAATTATACATGGCCTCCAGAATGGGCCGTATGCTGTTTCCCAGCTCAGATAAGGTATATTCTACTTTCGGCGGAACCACCGGGTATACGGTGCGGATGATTAAATTGTCTTCCTCCAGCTCCCGAAGCTGCTGAGTCAGCATTTTAGGGGTGGCCTGGGGGATGAGCTTGCGAAGCTCCCCGAACCGCAGGGTGTGGTCCATAAGGTGCCAGAGAATGAGGGCCTTGTATTTCCCGCCGATCATATCCAGGGTAGTATCTACGGGACAGTTGATATTTGTACAATTGCAATTCACCACGGATAACCTCCTTTAGTATCATTTTGGGTACTATATCACAAAAAAGTGCATACTTGCAAAATATTAAATAACTGTCATAATAGTACCATAAGTACTTAAAAACATCAAGCTTAACTTGAACGCAGATAAGCTGCGAAGCAGCCTGCATTCATGAGCAAGTAGTGAAGCGGATTGGGAATATCCGCTTTACACAGGGAAAAATCAGAGCGGCAGTTACATATTTTTGTCAGCTCTGGTAAAATTAGATAACAGCATCAATTGTCTGTGTTTTGGGGGACGCCCCAGACACGGAAAAGACAAATTATAGTGAGGTGGATGATTTATGGAAAGTCAAATTTTAAATATAAGAGGAATGACCTGTGCGGCCTGCGCCCAGAGAATTGAGAAAAGGGTCCGGAAGCTTTCCGGCATCAGCCAGGCAAACGTAAATCTGGCAAGCGAAAAGCTTTTTGTGGAATACGACAACAGCAGCTTAAAGCTTGATGATATTAAGGAAGCAGTGACAAAAATCGGATATGAGGTAGTGGAAAAATCCGAAAGCGCCAATGTGACCATTCCCATCGGCGGAATGACCTGTGCGGCCTGTGCCCAGCGGATAGAAAAGGTTCTCGGAAGGCTTGAGGGAGTGGAGAGCGCATCGGTCAATCTGGCAACGGAAAAGGCCACGGTCGCCTATGATCCTCAAAAGGTTCGTTTATCAGCCATTAAGGGAGCCATTGAAAAGGCAGGATACAAGGCCTTAGAGATCAATAAAACCGATGCGGCAGATGAGGACCGGGCGCGCAAGCAGCGGGAAATTAAAACCATGTGGACGAAATTTACCGTTTCCGCCCTGTTTTCCGTACCGCTTCTCTACATTGCCATGGTGCCCATGATAAAGATCGTGCGGCTGCCTTTCCCGGCAGGCATTGACCCTATGCAGTATCCCCTGGTTTACGCCCTCATAGAGCTTCTTTTAGTGGCTCCTGCCATAGGAGTGGGCTATAAGTTTTATACCATCGGCTTTCGGGCCCTGATCCAGAGGAGCCCAAACATGGATTCCCTCATTGCCGTGGGAACCACGTCCGCGGTTTTATACAGCATTTACAATCTGTTCCAGATCGCAGGCGGACACTATATGGCGGTGGAATCCCTCTATTTTGAGACGGCGGGCGTAATCATCACCCTGATTCTTCTGGGAAAAACCTTGGAAGCCGTTTCAAAGGGAAGAACCAGC
>JASGGP010000408.1:0-3547 GCA_047604985.1 Lacrimispora sp. | reverse complement strand
CGCAAAGAACCATATAGCGGCATTGGCAAGTCCTCCTAATCCATCCTTTAATAATAACAGGGAAATAATGCCTGCCCCAGGTACATCCAAGCCGATATTACACATGGCTACAATTGCTCCTGTCACTGCAGATCCGGCGCATAAAGAGAAGATCACCCGGAGCGGATCCGCCATCATTAAGGGGATAGCACCCTCGGTGATTCCGGCAAGTCCCAGAATCCAGGTGGACATACCGGCTTCTTTTTCTTCCTGGGTAAAATACTTTTTAAATCCAAGGGTTGCAAAGGTTACTGCAAATGCAGATACCATTTTAATAGAAGCAAATGCTGCATACGGCATTAAAATCCCTTCTGACATAGCACCGACACAGAATGTATACGCAGCTTTATTTACCGGACCGCCAAGATCAAAGGATACCATAATTCCAATGATGGCGCCAAGAAGTCCGGCATTGGATCCGCTCATACTTCCCAGCACTTGAATCAGAGCCTGATTCAGCCATGCAACCGGTTTTCCAAGGAGGAAAATGATGACGATTCCAACAATTAACGTGCTGCACACAGGATATACCCAAAACGAAACGAATCCTGAAAATACACCTTTTGCAGGGATATACTTCCTTAAGGCCCTCACCGTATAACCGGCAACCAAGCCTCCCAGCATTCCGCATAAAAATCCACCGTTAATCAGATTTGCGGCAATTCCGGCAGCAAATCCGGGAGCCAGCGCCGTCTTATCTCCAAGAGAGTAAGCCATATAAGCAGAAAGCATGGGAATCATCAGTGTTCCAAGAGTATTGCCTCCCATCTTTCTAAACAGCCACAGCCAGCTGTTATCCAGGTTATAAAGATCCTGCAGTCCAAAGCCCTGGGCTACCAATACTGCGAAGGCATTGATCATACCGCCTGCAACAATGATTGGGATGATGTAGGATACTCCTGTGAGCACCGCCTGCTTGACTTCACTTCCAAAGCTCTGTTTATCCTCTTCCCTGCTTCCCGTATACTCCCGTTTTTCCTGGGTTTTCGCTTTATCCAGTGCTGCCCTGATAATGCCCTTTGCATCTTTAAGGGGCGCAGACACTTTGGTTTTATAAAGCGGAAGATGATCAAAACGCTGGGAATCCTTCACCGCCACATCAACTGCGAAAATTGCTGCATCAGCTTCCTTTAAATGCTCTGCGGTATGGCGGCCCTCCACGCCATTGGCCCCCTGTTTTTCCACATAAACCTTAACTCCCATTTCTTCCCCTGCCTGAACCAGCGCTTCCGCGGCCATATAGGTATGGGCAATTCCTGCCGGGCAGGCTGTCACAGCTACGATTGTTTTTTCATATGTCTTTTTACTTTCCGCTTTTACCGGTTCATAAGAAAGATTTGTGTAAAACTCCCGGCTGGTTTTGGACGAGAGAAGATGTTCCAGATAACGATTATCCGATACCTTTGTCATTAATTCTGCCAGCAGCTCCAAATGGGTGCTTCCGGCCTCTGCCTCGGGAATTGCCAGCAAAAACACGTAACGCACTTTGTTATCCGGAGCCAGACTCTCCCAGTCGTCTATGGGCTCTCTGACAGAGGCAAATGCAAAGGCCGCATCATTTACCGTCTTGCTTTTTCCGTGGGGAATGGCGATTCCCTTATCAATTCCCGTGGCGGATAAGCTTTCCCTCTCTTTTACTGCCTGATAAAACTCTTCTTTTGACTGGATCTTTTTTTCTTCATAAAGCTTTTCAATTAAATCACGGATTGCCTCATCCTTGCTTTTATAGCTGCGGTTTAAAGCAATCAATTTTTCATTTGTTACCCCTTGAAGATTCATAACCCTTCCTCCTTATTTCTTTGTTAAGAACACTATAGCACTTATTTTTCATAAAACTGCATTTTGGTAATTTGCACACAGGTTTTTAAGCAGATATGATACAAATACACAAAAACAGGTATTGTCTTTAAACAATACCTGTCATACATAAGTAAACTAAACCTTGTAATACGTATTCCAGAAATCTTCACTCAGCAGCCGCAGCAATACCATCAGGCCACACCGGTCCGTTACATTATAATCATTCACAACCCGGTATTCTCCCCAGAAAAACAGCTGCAGATCCGTCATATCAGCCAGTGAATTCTTGTTAAAATGAGTGATACTGATTGTCTTCATTCCTTTTGCCTTTGCCTTTTGTGTCAGCTCCAGCAGCCGTTCATGTTCTCCCCGGGCGCTTATGACAACCAGAACGTCACTGCTTTTGCCATGCTCCACACAGTAAAACATATCATGAATGTGAATTTCACATTCTACCTTTTTTGCAAAGCACCGGAGATTATTCTTCATCATTTCGCAAAAATGATAGGAATCACCCAGCCCGGCGAATATACAGCAATCCGCCTCTATTAAGGTTTTGGATACTTTTTTAATGACACTTTCGTCAATCGTATCCAATGTTTTCACAATATTCTGCGGCAAATGTTCCATGAGCTGATGGACCAGTGTCTTATCTCCGGCCTCCGGTTCATCCTCACTATTTAAGGCATATTTCAGCTCAGAAAAACCGCTGTAACCTATCTTCTTTGAAAATCTCATGACGGCATTGGGCGCAACGTAAATATCTTCCGCTATTTTCCGTATAGATAAGTTCATGATCTCTTTCCGGTTCAGATTGATATAATCAATGATCAAATCATCGGTGTCATTCAGTTGGAATTCATGGGACAAAACCCGCTGTTGAAAAGTCATATTTCAGCCCCCTTACTCTTTATTTATTATAAAGAAGAAATAATAAAATAACAAGGCTTAATTTTTATATACCTTCCGCCTTTTGTATCTGATACTAAAAATTCACAAACGAAAACCGGAGCAAACCATTTTTTTGTTTGCTCCGGTTTTATTTTATCTGTCTGCAGCTGCTTTCATCATAAGAGCTGCCACAGCGGCTCCGGGATCCTTTAGGGCCGGGATGCCTCTCCTCTGGTTGCAGCCCTTCCGTGAACGGCGATCAGGTTGTGGTATGCTCAAAACCATTCCATGCAGCCTCTGCGGCTTCTATGCACATTTAGTACATTAAAACTATAATCAATTAGCGCACGTGTCATTTCTGTGGCATAACCCTCATAATGGTGAGTTTAAAATTGTATAGTAAACGAATTATTATATAGATAAAAACAACGTGTTTTTAAATATATGTTATTTATCATTCCAGCCATTGGTCGGCCTGATGACCGCCGCTCCCATACCAACGCGGATTATCCAGCTGCCAAAGCTTGTCGCTGGTATAACCTGCGGCAGACAGCGCATTATCAAAACTGCTTTCCTGTATAAGTTCGTCCCGCAGGATTTCCATTTTCCCGTTTACAAGCTTTTGTTCTATGAAATGATAAGCCTCATTTGTTCCTTCATAAGACAAATGGTTTGTAACCACGAACTCACCGTCAATAAACTGATAAATATCCCACTCTTGGTTGCCCGCACCCGAGCCTCCGGTCGAGTAAATAAATTTTTTCTCCGGGTCAAGGGCGGGATTGCAAATATCAGCAAAGGATTCAGATTCGGCAAA
>JASGGP010000407.1:0-3552 GCA_047604985.1 Lacrimispora sp. | reverse complement strand
CGGATTTATGGCTATCGGCATCTGCTTTGTAATTGCAACGGGCGGGATCGACCTTTCAATCGGTACTGTATTGACCATGTCAGGTTTGGTTGCCGGTTATCTGAGCGTTAATAAAGGTTTTCCAATGTGGCTGACAATTATTATCTGTATTCTCATAGGTATGATTTTTGGTGTGATAAATGGTTTGCTGGTGGCTAAAATGGGGTTACCGCCTTTCATTGCTACCCTTGGTACGATGATGCTGTCAAAGGGGATTGGTTCCATCATCACAGGCGCTCAGTCAGTTACCTGGAAATCAGGATCCGATGCGGAAGGCTGGTATCGCTGCCTTTTCAAGATAAAAACAGCAAGTGGATTGCTGATTCCCACTGGCTTTGTGCTTCTGATCACAGCAGCTATCATTATGGCTGTCGTTTTGAACAAGACAAAAACTGGGCGGTATATCCTTTCACTTGGCAGCAACAAAGAGGCCACACGGCTTTCCGGTGTTAATGTTGACAAATACCTGATCATCGCATATATCATCAGCGGTACCTTTGCTGGAATCGCAGGTCTTGCATATTCTACCATTTATTCCACCCTGCTTCCAGGCGGAGGTGCCGGATTTGAAATGGATGCCATCGCGGGTGTGGTAATCGGCGGAACTTCAATGGCAGGCGGTACCGGTACGATTGCAGGAACCATGATCGGTGTGTTTATTATTTCCGTACTTAAAACAGGTTTGCCATTTGTAGGGCTGCAGACACACTATCAGCAGGTTGCAACGGGTCTTGTATTAGTTGTTGCAGTATTTGCTGATGTATATAGAAACCGCAGGAAGAATTAAAAACAGTACAGGGAATGTGATTCGAAAGAATTTACATATAACTAATTTAAATATGAGGAGGAAGTAGAAATGAAACGAAATGTATTGGGGATTTTTCTGAGCACGGCAATGATTGCCGCCGCTCTGGCCGGATGCGGAAGTAAAGCAACGGGCAGCAGCTCTCCAGCTCCTGCAGCAACTGAGGGCAAATCCTCAGAAACCACTCAGGCCCCGGCGGCCACAGAAGCTGCTTCTAAAGGTGATATGACAATTTATCTTGTAGCAAAAGGATTTCAGTCACAATATTGGCAGGCAGTCTATAAGGGCGCTCAAAATGCAGCAAAGGAATTGGGAGTCCGCCTGGAATATCAGGGCCCTGATTCTGAATCGGATATTGCCCAGCAGGTTCAGATGGTGAATAATGCAGTTCAAATGCAGCCAAATGCAATTGGATTGGCGGCCTTGGATGTATCAGCGCTAAACGACAGTATTAAGGAAGCTCAGGATGCGAAAATCCCGATCATAGGATTTGACTCCGGTGTTCCGGCTGCACCGGCAGGCTCCGTAGTGGCCAATGCAGCAACGGACAATTACAAGGCAGGGGAAGTAGCAGCCGAAAATACATATCCTTTGGTAAAGGATATCATTGCAAAAGCTGACGGAAGTGTCCGGATCGGAGTTTTGAACCAGGATGCTACGTCAGAATCTATTATCAGCCGGGGACTTGGTTTTATCAATAAGATTACCGAACTGATTGAAGCTGATGGAAAAAGCGTATGCGTAACCGGAAATGAAAAGTTTGTAAGTGACGCAAAAGCGGATAAAGGCGATTCAGCTGATGTTATTCTGGATATTGCAGTTCCGGCAAAGGTAGAGGCCTCTCTGATGACAACAGATGCACAGACAATATTGAATAAAGATGATACGATCTGCATTTTTGCATCAAATCAGAAGACAGGGGAAGGCTTGATTACAGGTGATGAGAATTTAGGAAGACTTGGGAAAGAAGTAATCGGTGTTGCATTTGACTCAGGCACCATGATTAAGGATGCCATCAAAGATGGCAGGCTGGCCGGAGCTGTTACCCAGGCACCTGTAGAAATTGGATATCAGACGGTCCAACTGGCTGTAAAAGCTGCCAAAGGAGAAGCGGTGTCTGATGTGGATACGGGCTGCAAGTGGTATAATGCTGACAATATGAACAGTGAAGAAGTCTCACAGAATCTGTACGACTAAGGAAATAACATTTTATGAATTGGGCTGTTGCACCATGAGATGGAAAATCTCTGGGCATCAGCCCTTAATTTTTATTTGGTGGAGGTATCCAGGCTCGACGGTCATCGGAATTACAGCAACAAGGAATACAGCAAGTGGGTTCTGTTGCAACGTGAGGAGAATTAGAAAAATGTATATCAAGGAAAGTAAAATATATGAAGAAGGTTATAAAATTGCCATTAAGAGATTTGGAGAGCAGTGTAAATCAAAAGAAGCGGGTTGATAAACCGTTCTGCATTTGGAATAAGAATTCATGATTTTATATAATATGAAGAACCCGCTTACCGTTTTGTATCTGTTTAAGAACATAAATTGACACTAAAAAGTCAATATCAGGATATTAAAGTATATGATTATAGTATATAATACCTCTAGGTTAGTGTCTGCTAACTGGCGCGTTCAAAGGCATGAAGGGAGAAAACAAAGAAAGAGGATGAGTTATGTATAGTGAACAGCTAAAAGTAATATCCTGGCCTGATAAACGCTGTGATGGTGAATATGAAATCTGCAATCGGTGCAGTCCTGAGAATGCACAGTGGAATGGAGCTAAATCAGAGCTTACTTTCAGAGCGCAGGAGATCATGCATGAAACATTCCCTCAAAAATTTGATCTGAGTTCTATTTCGAACAGATTGTTCGTAAATAAAAGCCACCTGTGCAGAGTATTTAAGAAAGAAACTGGAATGACGCTGCTGCAATATTACAATGAAATACGCTGTGAACATGCCAGGAGGCTGCTGATACATTCTAAGCTAGGCGTTGCTTATATAGCCATCCAGGTCGGATTCTGCAACCTGTCACAATTTTGTTATGTATTCAAAAAAGTTGTCGGAAAAACACCTTGTGAATACAGGAAATCATATTTTAAAGCTTTGAAAGAAAAGTAATACGGTCTAAGCATGTATGTGCAGATTATAAGGAGCTTTCCAGGAGGAATCTGCAGAACAATAAACACATCACCCGGAAATTATACAGGAGGAGCAGGTATGCATGGCTATAAAAACGTTAGTCTACACAACCACCCCGGTCTGCGCTCTGAGAACGCCATAAAACAGAAAGCACATCTCTGGAGCAGCAGACAGCAGTCTGCGGATAGAGCGGACAGAAACAAAATGGCAACTGATTGGAAGCCTGAATCAATGAAGCTTCTGCCAGATAAGAAAAAACAGATAGAAAGGCGGCATCTGCCAGAATATGAAATCCGACCATACAGCAAGTAATCTTTTGTCAGCCCTTTTACTGGTGCTGAGTATTTTCCTGACCTTTGGCACACAATTTTTATTCCATGCCTGCGACGCTAAGGAGGATGGCAGCTACATGCTGTGCCATTGGGCACAGCGCGCGGTGACCGGCACCGGCGCAGTCCTGGTCATCTTGTACATTTTTTGCATGATAGCAAAGGACCGAAAGGTTAAAGCGGCATTTATCACAGCTGGGATACCGGTTACTATCCTCGCTATGCTGTTTCCTGA
>JASGGP010000406.1:0-3559 GCA_047604985.1 Lacrimispora sp. | reverse complement strand
TGCATCGAAAAAAGGAATGAAAGAACAGCCCCCACCATCTATCTCGCCCCCTTTTACGAAACTTTCCAAAGTGGCCGCTCTTTCTCGGATATCCTCACCGATATTCTGGACCTATACCAAAGCAGCCAGCTTCCCGAAGATTTCCATTTCGAAGAACTGTCATCTTTTGAACAGGCAAAAAACAAAATCATTTACCGCCTCATAAACGAATCTGCAAACCAAGAACTGCTGAAAGATGTACCTTATATCTCCTACCATGACCTGGACCTATGTCTTGTCTTTTATCTCACCTTTCAAAAATCAGAAGATCACTTTCTCACCTCTCTCATCCACACCCGGCAATTAAAAATCTGGAACTTATCCACAGAAGAGCTGTATCTGGCAGCCAAAACCAACACCCCACGTTTATTCCCTGCCCGAATCCGTTCCCTGCCGGAGGTCATGAAAGAAATCACAAGAGCCGCCGTAAAAGAAGAATTGGATGACGAGGTCCTTGATGAATTCTTCGACTCCGCCCCCCTCTCTCCACCCATATACGTTTTAACCAATCCTATGGGAACCAACGGAGCGGCCTGTCTCTTCTATGAGGGCATATTAAAAGACTTCGCAGTATGCAACAGCAGCGATCTAATCATACTGCCGTCCAGCATTCACGAAGTCCTTATCATACCATATAACCAGGATATTTCCATTGAAGAATTGGCCGAAACCGTCTTTTCCATTAATTTAGAAGAAGTCCCAAAAGAGGACCGTCTTTCCAACCACATCTATTACTATTCTGAAAAATCTGATAATCTCACCATTGCCTTTACCTCTTCTGTCCCAATCGGAACAGAGAATCCATAATAAAAATTGCCATTGCTATTGCACCCGAAATCTGAAGAGTTTCCACCAGGTAATGACTGGAAAGCGACGGATTATTGCTGATGACATAAGAAACGCTGCGGTAAATCGATGCTCCCGGCACTGAGGGCAAAATCCCTGCCACCAGGAAAACCGTAACCGGGGCCTTAAACTTCCTGGCCGCAATGTGGCTGGAAAGAGCCACCAGCAGACTGGATAAAAAGGCCGCAGCAATGACAGACCCGTCTGCGGCCTGTACGAGGAGATAGGCCAGCCATCCGATTGCTCCAATCCCTCCCGACAGGATCAAATATCTTTTTGGCAGCTCAAGGATTAAAGAGAAACTAATGACCGCAAGAAAAGCACCAACCGTTTGAATTACCACGGGAATCCACCTCCTGTCAGATGCTGAAACAGACCCATGCCTGCTCCCACTCCTGCTGCGACTGCCAGTGCGATAACCACGGCCTCCATGATCCTGGCCGTACCGGAGGCATAATCACCGTTTAAGGTATCCCTGATTGCCGTCGTAAATATCACCCCGGGAACCAAAGGCATGATCCCGCCAATGATAACGATATCACCTCTGATTCCCGGCATAAACCACCGTTCCACCAAAAGAGTGGTAACTGCGATTAGAAACGCGCAGACTCCGTTGACACAGAAATTATTGAGCCGTATCCTTACAGCGCCCTCCATGGCAACCGCCAGCACTGCGCCCACAACCGCTGCTGCCAGGCAGTCTCTGCCCCCTCCGCCTAAAAGAAGGGTAAAAAAGACAGTTACGCCTACCATTCCGATCTCTTTCACTCTTCTTCCATACTGAATAGTTTCCTGTACTTTTTTCAGTTCTCCGTAAGCTTCCTCCACAGTCAGAAAACCCTTGCAAAACTTTCTGGAAATATCATTTACCAGATACACTCTGTTTAAGTTGGTGGCTCTGCCCGTCACCCTTCTGGCTACAGTTATGGCCTCAATGGACGGATCGTTTAGGGACGCAAAAATACCTGTAGAAAATACAATTGATTCCGCCGTATTCCGGCCAGCCATCCGCAGGATGTGTTCAATGGTATCCTCTACCCGGTAAATCTCCGCACCGCTTATCAACATGATCTCACCTGCCAGAACTGCAGTTTCCACAAGCAGCTTATCATTCATCAATTTATTCCTCTATATTATTATAAGTCACGCGGCTGTTCCCAATCCCCATCGCTACTTGCTCATAACCGATAAGCAGCTATCGCTGCTTATCAGGTGGAGCTTATGCTCCACCTGACACAAGCAAGTCCCCACCCCACTTAATGTTTTTCGAATTTAAAATGGGGAACTTATTTGATTCGGTTAAAAAATCCGGCTTCCTATCTGGAATACCAGCACAGAAGCAACCCACGCTACCACAAGCTGGAACAGCACCATGCCCAGTGTCCATTTCATGGAGCCGGTTTCCTTTTTGATGGTGGCCACAGCAGCGATGCAGGGAGAATAAAGCAGGCAGAAAATCATCAGTGCATAGGCATTGGCTCCGCCAAACCCGATATTTCCCAAAATCCCGGAAAGTTCCCCCATCCCTGACGCGGAATTTACATTGCTGATTCCAAAGAGGACAGAAAAGCTGGAAACCACAACTTCTTTTGCGGAAAGTCCGGAAATCAAAGCCACCGCAATTCTCCAGTCTCCAAGCCCTGCCGGCTGCAGAACCGGAATCAGGACCCGTCCGATAATGGCAGCAAAGCTTTGGGAGACATCGGTTACAAAGCCCTTTGTCCCGCCATTTAACACAAACCAGAGCACAATGGTGGCCAGGAATATGGTAGTCCCTGCCTTGCTCAAATAATCCTTTACTTTATCCCACACATAAATGACAACCGTTCGGGCGTTGGGAGTCTTATACTCAGGAAGCTCAATCAGAAGAGTGTCTTCATCCCCCGCTTTCGTCATCCGGTGGGTTACATGGGCAATCAGGATTGCCGCCATAAGGCCGATGAAATACAGGGAATAGGCCACCACCAGAGCATGCCTAGGAAAAAACATCTCAGAAAACAGGACGTATATGGGAAGCCTTGCAGAACAGGACATAAAAGGTGTAATCAAAATAGTCCTCTTCCTGTCCCGTTCACTGGGAAGAGCCCTGGCTGCCATAACCGCCGGAACGGTACAGCCAAATCCCAGAAGCATGGGAAGGAACGCCTTTCCTGAAAGCCCCACCCGCCCCATGATCTCATTCATCACATAGGCGACCCGGGCCATATATCCGCTGTCTTCCAGAAATGCCAGTGCAAGAAACAGGATGAAAATATTAGGCAGAAACGTAAGGATTCCCCCCACACCGGCCACAATTCCATCCACTACAAGGGAGGTGATCCAGCCTGCTGCATGGATGCTTTCCATAAATTGCTGCATATACTTAGAAATTAAATCAAGGGCGACTTCAAAATATCCCTTCAAAAAATCTCCTACAGTAAAGGTCAAGAAAAACACCAGGGCCATGATTCCTAAGAAAAACGGTACACCCAAAAACGGATGAGTCAGATATTCGTCGATCTTATCCGTAAACGCCGCTTTCTCCTCCTTATTAACCAGGCATTCTTTAATGATTCCCTCTATATATTCGTATTTCTGATTGATGATTTCCTTTTCATAATTATGGCTGATAATATTGCTAAAATTCAGGGGATGGTCACTGCTGACCTTCTCATCATATTCCAACAATTTAATG
>JASGGP010000405.1:0-3564 GCA_047604985.1 Lacrimispora sp. | reverse complement strand
GGCGTCAATAAGTAAGAACCGGCATTTTGGGGTTACAAAAGAAAAAAGCAGCGAGCAATCGCTGCTTTAACTTTATGCAGAAGTGAGGAGCTCATGAATAGAAGGACATTTATCGGATTTATTGCCGGAATTCCTCTTTTGGTTTTGATTCTCATCATAATCATTCTGGTGGCTGAACCGGAACCGGAAGGCATATCAAGGGGGGCCGCATACAAGTCGGCTGCTCTCCTTCTGACGGACAGAAAAAGCTGCGAAAAGGCGGCGGAGGATCGGAAGCAGGAGTACTTTTCGGAAAAAGATCAGAATAACTGGTACGTGAAATACATGGATTATCTCTATGAAGGCGGATATTTGGATACGGCCAAGGTACCGGCTTCCAGGGAGACTGCGGAAGGGTTTTTGACCTATCAGGAAGCGGAAAGCCTGGCAGAGGCCCTGGTTCCGGGGGCAGGAAAAAGTGTTCACAGCGGGAAGAAAAAGCAGAGCAAACAGATTCCTGCCGATCAATGGTGGTCTCTGTATGATCAGCTGCGGGAAAAGCTTGATAAGGAGAATCAGATCAAAGAAGTTGATGTTCTTCTTTACGGCACGCCTTCCAACGTAAAAACAGCTTCCGCATGGACCGCCTATACCAGTAAGGGCAGCTTTCAGTTTGAAGGCTTAAGCCTGGATTCGTACATAGACTGGGAGTTGAAAATCCTAGTGAAGGGGAGCGAGATCATTGCCTTAAAAGAGGCGGTGACGGATTCCGTAACCTACAAAAACGTATGGCTGACCGCCGGAGATGAAAAGACCTTTCACGGATATTTAGGATCTGTGGAACGGACCTTTCCTCTGGAGGCTTCTTTAGGTCAGGAAGAGGATTTTGCCAATAATCTGGCGGACATCAGCTTAAAGAGGGGAAATCTGCAAAAGGTCACCATGAAGAAAAAGAAGATATCGGGCAAGGTCCTTGCGGTAAAGGAAGACTCCATCGAGGTGGAGGGATACGGCAGCCTAAAGCTTGACGAGGATTTTAAAGTCTACCGGCTTTATGGCGGATTTGAGGAACGCACTATAGCGGATGTGCTGGTAGGATATGATATTCAGGATTTTGTGGTGGCTCATGGAAGAATCTGTGCGGCTTTGCTGATGAGGGAGTTTGATGCGAAAAGCATCCGGGTCCTTTTGATGAGTACGGACTTCCAGTCGATTTTCCACCCATCCGTGACCCTGTCTTCGGAAGGCGGACTGTCCCTTTCCTATGGGGAAAAGCAGGTGAATGTTCCTCCAAAGGCGGAGGTCATTATTGATGCTTCCGATGAAAGGCTGGCCGACCGGCGGATCGTGGTGTCGCCTCTGGAAAAGGGGGATGCAATAATGGTCGATTCCATAAAGAGATCCTATGGAACTCCGTCCTATGACGGGACTATTGAGATACGAAAAGAATCGGACGGACTGCTTTTAATCAATGAGCTTTATCTGGAGGATTATCTGACAAAGGTGGTACCCAGCGAGATGCCTGACAGCTATGAGAAAGAAGCCTTAAAGGCCCAGGCCGTCTGTGCCAGGACTTATGCTTACCGGCAGATCCAGAGCAATACCTACAGCAAATACGGGGCCCATGTGGATGACAGCACCAGATTCCAGGTTTATAATAACCTGCCCTCCTCATCAAAAACTGAGGGGGCGGTTCAGGAAACCTATGGAAAGCTGCTGTTTTACGGGGAAACGCCCATTGAAGCCTTTTACTTTTCCACATCCTGCGGCCATACCACCGACGGCAGCATTTGGGGAAGCGATCCGACCCAGTATCCTTATCTGGAGGGAGGTCTGCTTCAGTCGGGAGGCGGGGTTTTGAACCTGTCTACCAATTCGGATTTTGACACATTCATAAAGAATAAGGAATACCCGGCATATGATGCGTCATTTCCCATGTACCGGTGGGAAACCTCGGTCACCAACCGCCAGCTGGAGGAAGAAATTACAGAGGTTGGCTCCATCCTGAACATTACGGTGACGGGAAGGGGCGTGGGAGGCATCGTAAAAAAGATCCGGGTCGAAGGCTCCGACGGCACTATGACGATCAACGGCGAGGGACAGGTAAGAGCCAAGCTGGGAAATAAATATATGTCCATAACAAAAGAGGACGGCACCCTGATGAAGAATTTTGACTCCCTCCCCAGCGCCTATATCTCCATTGAAAACCAGGGGGTCAATGACAACAATGTGACGACCTTTCACATCTATGGCGGTGGCTTCGGCCATGGGGTGGGCATGAGCCAGAACGGAGCTCAGGAAATGGCAAAGGAAGGACAGAACTACGAGGATATCTTAAAATTCTTCTACCACGGGGTTGAGGTGCGGGAAGCAGAGCACAGCCAGGAATGAGAAAGACTTTCTTTGCGTAAGATGGTAGAAAAAGCATAAGGATGCCCTATGCAGGATCAGAAACTGGAAAACCTTTTAAACCTGGCTTTAAGCTCCACTCCCGAGGAAAGAGAAAAATCACTGAATTTAAATGTAGGATACAATCCCGGAGAGCAATCCTGGGATGTAATCGTGAAGTATTCCGGGGATATCAGCGGGCTTTCCCAGGCGGGAATCCGCGTGGAGCCCATGGTGAATGAGTACGCTGTCCTCACGGTCCCGGAATCCCTCATAGACAGGCTGAGCGAATTGCCGCAAATCGAATACGTGGAAAAACCAAAGAGGCTGTTTTTTGCTATTAATCAGGCAAAAGCGGCCTCTTGCGTAAACATTGTCCAGCAGGGAGCAAGCCCTCTGACCGGCAGAGGCGTTTTGGTGGCTGTCATTGATTCGGGGATCGATTATTTTCATGATGATTTTCGAAACCCCGACGGCACCACCAGGATAGTAAGCCTGTGGGATCAGACTCTGGACCGGGTGTTTACACAGGAAGAGATTAACGCGGCCTTGAGTACGGGAAGCAGGGCGGAGGCAAGACAACTGGTTCCTTCTACGGATATCAGCGGTCACGGTACGGCGGTGGCCTCCATTGCGGCGGGAAACGGAAGGGAAAACAGAGGGCAGTACCGTGGGATAGCGTTTGACAGCCAGCTTTTGGTGGTGAAGCTGGGAATCCCCCAGGAGGAGGGGTTTCCCAGGACGACGGAGCTTATGCGTGCGGTTAATTTTGCAGTAAGGGAAGCCGTAGCCCGTCAGATGCCCATAGCCATCAATTTAAGCTTCGGCAATACCTATGGCTCCCATGACGGGACCAGCCTGCTGGAAACATTCCTCGACGATATTTCCAATTACGGCAAAACCGTGATTGTGGTGGGAACGGGAAATGAAGGGGTGGGCGGAGGCCATGTTTCAGGGATCCTGACCATGTCCAATCCTCAAGATATTGAACTCAGTGTAGGGGGCTATCAGACCAGCTTCAGCGTTCAGCTCTGGAAGTCCTATGCAGATCTTTTTGACATCAGCATTGTAACTCCTTCCGGGGAGGTCATAGGGCCCATAAGCAGCCGGCTGGGCCCCCAGAACATACTTTACCATGATACCCAGATTCTGCTTTACTATGGAAAACCCGGGCAACGCTGTATGGCCCGGGTTTTC
>JASGGP010000404.1:0-3583 GCA_047604985.1 Lacrimispora sp. | reverse complement strand
ATTTTTCCCACTTTAAGGTTTGCGGCAGAAAAAACTGGAGTAAGATAGAGGAGGTTGTGAAACTGCTGGATTCCTGTAAAGAGGAAGGAATGGAGGTATCCTTTGATCAATACCCTTATGTGGCAGGAAGTACCATGCTTGGTGTCATACTCCCGCCATGGGTACACGATGGCGGTACTGACAAGCTGATGCAAAGGCTGGCCGATCCGATACTCAGGGAAAAAATGATAGAGGACATTGAGAAGGGGATACCAGGATGGGATAATTTTGTTGATTTTGCGGGACTTGACCAGATATTCATTACCAGTGTAAAAACCAAAAAAAATATGGATACGGTGGGACTGAATCTGACAGAGCTTGGTAAGCTTAAGGAGAAAGATCCTTATCAGGCAACTTTTGATTTGCTGCTGGAAGAGGAAAATGCGGTAGGTATGGTTGATTTTTACGGAACGGAGGAGCATGTGATGTGCTTTATGAAACGTCCTGAAATGAATGCCTGCACAGACGGCCTATTAGGCGGAAAGCCCCATCCCAGAGTATATGGCGCTTTCCCCAGAATATTGTCCGTCTATGTCAGAGAGAAGAGCACTTTGACACTGGAAGAAGCAATCCATAAAATGACCGATAAAGCAGCGGAAGCAATGCATCTTAATAACAGAGGAAGAATACAGGCGGGCTTTTATGCTGACTTGTGCATTTTTGATGCAGAGGCGGTAAGGGATAAAGGAACTTTTACAGAACCGGTTCAGTATCCCGAGGGAATTTGTTACGTACTTGTAAATGGAGAGATTGCAGTTTCCGGAGAAGAATTCACAGGAGTAAGAAACGGAAAAGTCATAAGAAGAAAGGATCGGTGAGGGCATGGATTCTATATGGGCTGCGATTATTTTTCTTTTAAATATGTTTTTTTTGCTTGCAGCGTATTATTTTTTAAATGCTTATCTGTATTTTTCTACAACTTGTATAAGGCCTAAGAAGAGCGGTGAGGAAGACGCTGAAGAAATAAGGCTGCCTGCCATATATGATCAAATTATGATAGAGGGGGCGGCAGGTAAGCTTTCGGGATATTATAGGAAGGGGCACAAGAATAAGCTGGTCATATTAATTCACGGCTGGATGGATGATGCCAAAAGTCGCTTAGAGGACGTAAGTCCGTATGCAGAGTTGGGATATCATGTGTTGCTTTGCGATTTGAGGGCACATGGAAAAAGTGAAGGTAAGTACCTTGGTATGGGTATTGCGGACAGCATGGATCTGGAAGCCTGGGTAGCCGCCATGGAGGAACGATTGGGAGAAACAATTGAAATAGTTTTAGACGGCGTGTCTTTTGGTGCGGCAGCAATCTTACATCTGAATCCGGATTTCCTGAAGGATCATATAACAGCTGTAATCGCTGACAGCAGTTATGACAGCTTAGGCAAGATATTTCGAAAAATGGTACACTTTTCTCCGAAATTTATGGCAGGTTTTTATTTAAGCGGTATTCATATTTGGGGAAAGCTGCTGGGAAAGTATTCATTAAAGAAGGATCATGTAGAAATCAACATCGCACAGATTACAGTTCCAGTGCTGCTGATTGGTGGAGCATTGGATAAATTGGTTTCCATTGATACCCAGAAAAAGTTACAAAAGGCGTGTAAAGGCATCTGTGAGCTTTTTATAGTAGAACGGGCATCACATGCGAAAGCTTCTTATGTAGACCGGGAAGGGTATGAAAATAGAATTAAACTATTTTTAAATACATATGCAGAGTAATAAAATTTTTTAAAATTAAGGGCCGGCTTATGAAACAGTTATCAGCGCAGGACTGAAAATATATGGAGGTAGTGTGAAAAATTGATTTTTCACAGCATGATTTATTATGCTTGCAAATGTTGTGCCTGCGGCCCAAAGTTTGCAGGCTTCGAGAAAGGTATGGTAATTTTTATGCAGGAACAAATTAAATGGGTGATGAACATAATGCCAAAAACAGAAGATAAACAGTTGCATGTCATGGAAATTGAGGAAATAAAAAAGGCTAGAAAATTTCATGAAAGTTTTCCTCAGTATGAAATCACGCCTTTGGTGGAGCTGAACAATATGGCTGCATTTTTAGGAATCAATAAGGTTCTGGTAAAGGATGAGTCGTATCGTTTTGGATTAAATGCCTTCAAGGTCTTGGGAGGGGCCTTTGCCATGGCAAAATATATCGCTCAAAAATTGGATAAAGATGTGTGCGAGCTGCCCTATGAAGTTCTGGTGTCCGAAGAAACCAGGGAAAAATTTGGTCAGGTAACCTTTTTTACTGCAACGGATGGAAACCATGGAAGAGGAGTGGCCTGGGCGGCAAATCGCCTTTTACAAAGGGCAGTGGTGCATATGCCGAAGGGCTCTACAATTACCAGACTTAATCATATTAAAAAGGAAGGTGCTGCGGTAACCATAGAAGAAGTCAACTATGATGAATGTGTTCGTATGGCTGCGGCGGAAGCAGCGATGGAACCAAACGGTGTCATGGTTCAGGATACCGCATGGGAGGGTTATGAGGAAATACCCGCATGGATCATGCAAGGCTATGGGACCATGGCAATGGAAGCTGATGAGCAATATGTAAAGGCCGTCGGTACGCCACCTACTCATGTGTTTGTACAGGCAGGAGTAGGTTCTTTGGCAGGTGCGGTGCAAGGATACTTTACAAACAAATATCCTATAAATCCTCCCAAAGTAGTGGTGGTAGAGGCAGCAGAGGCGGCTTGCCTTTATCAAGGAGCAGCCAAGGGAACTGGTGAAATCAGTATCGTTACCGGAGATATGCCAACTATAATGGCGGGGCTTGCCTGCGGGGAGCCCAATACGATTTCCTGGAATATATTAAGAAATCATGCAACTGCTTTCCTATCCTGCACCGACCAGGTGACAATAAAAGGTATGCGCATGCTTGCAGCACCTGTCAAAGGGGATACTCCGGTTACAAGCGGAGAATCAGGAGCACTGCCCTTTGGAGTGCTCGCTTCTATCATGACAGATGAAATCTATGGTCCGTTAAAAGAAGCATTGCAGTTAGATAAAAATTCCAATGTACTATGTTTTTCGACGGAAGGAGATACAGATCCTGAGCGCTATCAAAATATAGTTTGGAAGGGAGCCGAAAGATAAAATAAAGAAAAAGGCAGGGATTAACATGACACATTTAAAGAAAATTCAGGATGCAGTAATACAATATGCCAAAATTATGGCGGAGGTAGTACAGGCAGATGTTGTAATTGTTGATACAGATTTTTTCAGAATAGCCGGTACAGGGGTGTTCGAGCATGAAATCAATACATTTGTGGGAAGCACTGCTTTTGTCTTTGACTATGTTATGAAAACTGGAAAGCAGATGATTATTGATAATCCGGGGAATCACCGTCTGTGTACCGCCTGCCCCAATGGGGGTAACTGTTATGAAACCTATGAGATTTCTGCGCCCATTCTGTTAGGTGATAATGCCATCGGCGTAATCGGGCTGGCTTGCCTGAACGAAGAACAAAAGGAGCATATTAAAAGAAAACAGACTACATATTTAGAATTCTTAAAACAGATTGCGGATATGATTGCAGCAAAA
>JASGGP010000403.1:0-3587 GCA_047604985.1 Lacrimispora sp. | reverse complement strand
CCTTATACGAAAACTAGAACAAGGAGTCTATTCTCTTATTCACAAAACTGTGTTTTGGAGTATTTACTTATTGATATTTACTTGTAGTATTTGCTCTCAAACTCCGTCCAGGACTTAGAAAATTCATGATTTTGAAAAGCCTGCTTTAATCCTGTGATTTGTTTTAAACGGATGATTTCGTCCAGCTCCATACCCAGATTCTCGGCAATTTTCTTATCGTTCCATCCCATTTCAGATAAAGAGGTGATAATCTCGGACATGGGACGGATCTGGTGGGTGCCTCTGGCACGATTGTGCCGGATTGTTGAGCCAATACGCTCATCAAGAGGCTTGTCGATAGTGGTTAAAGGCAAGTAACCGTGTACTCTTTTTAGAATATCCAGGTGCTCTTTGCCAATTCGGTTGCGATGGAATCCATCTGTAATTTCATGATGATTATTATTCACTTTGTAGCTTACTATGGGCTGTGTGAAGCCGTCCAGAAGGATGGAAGTATAGAGCAGGTCCATCTCAACCGGAGCCACTTTATTCGGATTGTAATCGTTCGCATAGACATTTTCGGCAGGCACCCACTGTACCAGGTCAACTGGGTCTTCGAAAGGGGAAATCTCACTTAATTGTTTCCGCATATCGTTCAATGCCTGTATTTTTTCATTGAGCTCCATTGGCTCAATGAGCTGCTTGATTCTTTTCATTAGTGTTTCCAATTCCAGTTTAACGTTGGCTGAGTGCAAGTCTTTTTTCATGGGCGGACACCTCCTTGTTGTAGTTCTTTAGAAGAAACCAATATTTTTTTGTGGCGCGGTACACATCAAATCCCTGCTGTAAATAGTAGTCTTTTATGTATTCCAAATTGTGGAAGTACGAATTGGCATGTCCAGGCTGCGGCAATACTCGAAACGGACTTCGGTTAAGACCCTAAACAGTCCATGGCGGCGGTACTTAAATTCTACGTATTCTGTGGTAAACAAAATATAATTGTCCATTATCCTCAGAGAAGAAAATGCGGCAACCCGGTTATTTATTTCTATCGTAAACCAAATGCGATCAGATTCATTTTTTAAATAAGGCATTTGCCGGCGGTATTTTTCTTCTGCGAAAAAACGTCCCATCTTGCTGTAAAAAAGCTCTTTATCATAATTTCCCTCATAACATATTATTTTATCTTCATTCATCATCGCCATTGTCCTCCATAGAGAGGAGTGCTGTCCTCATTTGCTTATCTTCCGCATCTTCCGGATGGATTAGTATTTGATATTTCTTTCTGAGCTGCTTTAATAATTCCACATCTTTTTTTGTGGGCGCAAAACTGAGGCGTTTAAGCCAGAAATCGTTTTTTTCTACCGCCCTTGCCACTCGCCGCCAGGTAGGTATTTTTTTATGGGACTCCAGTTTGCGGTCCGCTTCATCCGGGATTTTATTGATTGGGATTCCATGGGCAGACCACCACTGAAAAAATGTAGTGATTTTCCGGTAATAATGGTCCCGCAATTCAGGCGCATACAGTCCCAGACTTTCTAAGAGGAACACAGTATATTGCTGCCAGGTCATGCCTGAAGGCTTTTCGGATTTCATGTTTCCAAGAAGAGAGGACCGGGCATAAATATTGCCAAAGTTTACGCCATGGACCCGGCTGACCACCTTTTCCCAGGTTTCCGGCTCCAAAGCGCGGAACTGGTCCAGGCCCTTACGCTGATCATCGCCGTAAGGCTGGCACAACCGTTGCTGGTGGATGCCCAATCCATTTTTAAACATCAGCTCGTATATCTCATTAAAGGCAAGATCCAGTTTGCTCACGGCGCCCCAGATATCTTCTGTTCGCCAGTCGTATAAAGGATAGAAATGATAAACCAGGCGGGTCGGGTCAGTCGTGCGCACCCTTGTTGTCCAGCCATAACCCTTATAGGTTTCTTTCGCTTTATTGATTATGGTGGTGAAACGGTTAAGACTTTCATCACTCCGGATGGCAATGCCCGCAGCCGCAGATCCTCTATTTGTTTTTTGAAACCATTGGCTGAACTGATATGTAAATTCTTCGAATTCCATTTCTTTGCGAAACCAAGTCCAATCTTCTGGCAGATTACCTTCGTGGATGACGCAATCGTAAGCCGGCATGTTCCGGACCCATTTATTCCTCTCGGATTCATCCCAGCAGATCCAGGTGGGCTGGATAATAGATACTGCATTTCTCAGTGATAGGGGCAGGCAGCACCAGTAGAACCGGTCTGTCACATCGGCTGTAATCCGGAGCAGTGCCTCCATATGCCGGATAGTTGCTTGATACTGGGATTCCAGGTCGATGTATAAGACACTGAATTTCTTATTCCTTTGCCGGGCAATGTCTGCACAGAGCTGCAGCATCACCGAACTATCCTTTCCCCCGGACACACAAAGATAGATAGATTCAAAATCAGAGAAAATCAAATGGATTCGTTCCCTCGCTGCAGTTAGTACATTTTTGGTTGTATATATTTTAGATATTTAGGACACCTCCCTTATCTTTTGGAAGATTCAATAATAAATTGAATGGCTGTATGGAAGCTGATTTTGACATAGCACTGCGTAATGATTTTTCTATATGATTCATTCTGATTGGAACAAATGAATCATTATTTATTAATGGAAAAACTGTTAAAAGCTGTATGCTGTTGAATATATCAAAAATAACAATTTTATAGGGTTAGCATGTCCTTAATTAGCAAATTTTTGTTCTTAATAACAAAGCGGTATATTCAATCAGTCAGTACATTTTGCCGGCATAAGCAATAATAAAAAATGTACTGGCTAATACTTTGTTTCATCTTTAATTCAATTGCCTTGTTTTGATTGGGAACATAAAATGGATTATTTGTTACAAAACTGCATGAAAAAAAGCCGTACTTGGTATAGTGACCAGGTCATTATCTTAATTTCGAAAAGTCACAGTACATTAAGAAAAACCTAAAAGGAGGAAGAGTATGCTCTTTGTCTGCATTTGTGAAAACAATGGAATGACCTCCAAAAAATATAAAGAAATGTTGGTAAAAGCTTCGCGCAGGCATGATATTGATATTTATATCCAGGTTTTTCAGAGTGGAGAGGCGCTCTTACAGGCATATAGTAAACAAACGCCTGATATTATTTTCATGGATATTTATCTGGAGGGGATGAATGGAATTGAGACTGCCCGCCAGTTACAATTAGAAAGCTATCAGCCTTCCCTGATATTTCTGACCAACAGTGAAGAACATGTATATGAAGCATTTGACGTCAGACCGGTCAATTATCTGATTAAGGGAAAGACGACAGAAGCGGAGTTTGCAAGAGCTTTTTTAAGAGCAGCTGATATTGCCAAACAGAGAAGAAAGGAGTTTTTACACTGCAGGTTCCGGGATTCCCATATTGCGGTGCCATTAATAGACATCAGCTATATTCATGTTTCAAAACGCCTTATTACTGTTCATTATAAAGATAGAGAGACACAGTTTTACAGCAACTTGGAGAAACTGGAAAAACAATTGCAGAATACAAACCTTCTTCGGATACATCGGTCCTACATCGTGAATTTATTGCATATCACGGCATTCTGTTTACACCGTGTCGTTTTA
>JASGGP010000402.1:0-3617 GCA_047604985.1 Lacrimispora sp. | reverse complement strand
GTTTTTATCGTATAGGACGAACTTTCCTATACGATAAAAAACTACCAGCTGAATACTGATAGTTGGTAGTTAAATCAGATCTCCGTTTGCTTCCGGTAATAAACGATTGCCATGCTTTCCTTGATATTTTCCTCTCTTCCAGCAGGCTTATAACCCATTGATTCGTATAAATAACACAATTTACTTTCTTCCTTAATGGTATCTAACTCCCAGCACTTTGCCCCCGGATATAAAAGCTCTATTTGTTTTAATGTCTGTTTTGCATACCCATTCCCAACTATCAATATCAACTTTCCAAGGTACATTAAAGCTTGCTGAATGCAAGAATCAAGAATAAAACTCCGCTGATCCAGGATAAATCCCAATTTTTCAGTAACGCCAGTTTATGTCCCAAAAACAAGCCGATATACATGACTGCGATCCCTACGCCAAAAGCAACTACAGTGGTCAATACCGGCGGCATCATTAAAAAGCCTGACAAGGTCCCGGCCAATAAGCTGTCTATAGACATGGCCAGGGAAAACATAACGGTTTCTTTCCACGATAGGGATTTGGAATTATCCCAGTCTGCTGCCAGGGGATTTCCATAAATATTTATAATGATGCTGAGACCGGAGACGGTAAAGGTAAGATCCTTATGGACCGATACATGATTGTTGATATATCTTTTAATCAGATAATCCATAAGCTTTACCACGCCTAACACCAGCAGGCAAAAAAAGGCCAATCCTTTTGCCAATCCCTCCGGCACCAATCCGTTTATGAATCCGCCCAGGAATAAAGCTGCCCCCAGGCAGCCGCTGCAGATTCCGTTGACCGCAATAACTTTGATGAATGATATGTGCAGCCGGTCCGCACCATAAGCAACGCTGGCAACAAATGTGTCAATACACAGTGCCAATACTAAAATTAAAATATCACGCATATTTATTGAGCTTACCTTTTTTATTTTAATATATTCGCTGTTTCCCCATGTGCAACCCTTTCCGTGCTGCTCCAGCACAAAATTTGGATTTCCGGGACCATCCTGCGAAAGCAGATAAGCCTTAATTTGTCTGTAAAAAAACCACTGATCTTGCTGTCAATCAGTAGTCTTTTAATTGATAAATTAATTTTTAATGTATTTTACTTCCGATGTGCTTATCCAGTCTCCATTGGGGGATTTCCCCGTCATCTCCCCAATATTCATCGATTGACATGATTTTATCCTGTTCCATTTTAAAGAAAGAAACAGCGTGGGAAGACATTTCCTCTGACCAGACGTGGGTAACGGTAATGACCGTGTTTCCTATCTGTTCAATCCGTTCAACTTCCCCCTTCCAATCCCCCGGATACTCACAATTTGCCCTTAAAAACTCGGAAACTGTAAAATGTTCATTTGTACAGTGCCAGCGAATGAAAGCATTCTCGTGAAAGAAAGGTCTTAATTTCTCTGCATCTTGTTCAGCAATATACTTCCAGTACCGGGTCATCAGCAGCTGTGCATTCATTATTTTTCTCCTTTAACTTCAAAGCCTTACCTGTATCCATTTGGATTTTGGGACTGCCATCTCCAGGAATCCTCACACATTTCATCAATTCCCCGCTTCGCTTCCCAGCCAAGCTCTTTCTTAGCCAGGGACACGTCCGCATAGCACGACCCGATATCGCCGGGGCGGCGCGGTTTGATGGAATATGAGATGGGCTTTCCGCATGCCTTTGAAAACGCCTCAATCATCTGAAGCACGCTGATGCCGCATCCGGTTCCCAGATTGTAGGTACGGACCAATGGTTCGGAAGATGCAATCTTCTCAAGAGCTTTTACATGGCCAAGGGCTAAATCCACCACATGGATGTAGTCCCGGACTCCGGTTCCGTCCACTGTGTCGTAATCATCTCCGAACACTCCCACTTCGTTCAGCTTCCCAACCGCGACCTGGGTTATGTAAGGGGTCAGGTTGTTGGGGATCCCGGCAGGGTCTTCTCCGATTAAGCCGCTCTTATGGGCTCCCACGGGATTAAAGTAACGCAGCAGGATTACGCTCCATTCCGGATCAGCGGTATGAAGGTCTGTAAGGATCTGCTCCAGCATGCTCTTGGTCTGTCCATAGGGGTTAGTGATGATCCCCTTTGGGCAGTCCTCGGTAATGGGTACAAAGGCCGGATCTCCGTATACGGTGGCAGATGAACTGAATATGATTTTCTTTACATTATGGGCTCTCATGACGTCACACAGAACCAGGGTTCCGGTGATGTTGTTGTGGTAATATTCCAACGGCTTTGCCACAGATTCTCCCACCGCCTTTAACCCGGCAAAATGGATGACCGCATCAACCGCTTCCCGGTCAAACAGCTCATTCAGCGCTTCCCGGTCCAAAAGGTCTGCCTTATAGAAGGTTACCTCTTTTCCGGAAATGGCCTCTGCCCGTTCCAGAGACACCTTGGAGGAATTGCAGAGATTATCCACAACAACAACCTCATGGCCCTGTTCCAAAAGCTCAATACACGTATGGCTGCCGATATATCCGGCTCCTCCGGTCACTAATATTCTCATCTTCCCTCTTTTCCGCCACGCCTTTTGGGCAGGGCCTGCTCCGATTCACCGGGCACATAAGTACGCCCCCGGGGTGTTTCCCTGTCTTTTACTCATATTTACGGACAATTTCTTCCATCTCGTTCCACTTCTTTTCCATATCCGCCACAAGGGCAAACTGGGTTCTGGTCCGGTCCAGGTTGTGATTTTCCCGGCTTATATGGAAATAAATATCTCCCTGGAGAAAATCCATTAAGAAACGCATTCCGCATTCAAAGGTCATAAGCTTCGCTCCCATGGGAAGCATCTCCTTTTCCTCCCTGGTCAGGCTTCCCTTACAGCCCTCTAAATATCCCCTGGTATAAATATCAAACAGAGGCAGGGATAAGGATACCTTGCTCACATCAGGCTCATCCTCTTCCGCCGTATTGGCCCCAAAACGGATGGAGTCACCGAAATCAAAGATGGACAATCCCGGCATGATGGTATCCAAGTCAATGATGCACAGGGCTTCTCCTGTCGCGTTATCAATCATGATGTTATTGAGCTTGGTGTCGTTATGGGTAACGCAGAGAGGAAGCTTTCCTTCCTTTAACATCTTCATGGCAATGCCCGCCTCTTCCTCCCGGTCAAGGACAAACCTTATTTCTTCCTCTACCAGGCAGGCGCGGCCGCAGATATCTGCTTTCACCGCCCCCTTAAACGCCTCTAAACGGACCGGAGTGTTATGGAAGTTGGGTATGGTTTCCGCCAGTTCATCTGCCGGATATTCTGCCAGCTGGCGCTTAAACCGCCCGAAAGCCTTGCCGCTCTGGTAAAAATCCCTGGGATCCCTTACCTTGTCATAGGTGATGGCCCCATCGATAAAAATATAGCCTCTCCAGTAATTCATATCACTGTCCTGGCAGTAATCTTTTCCATCCTTTGCCTTTATAATGTTAAGGGTTTCCCTGTTGGGATCTCCGCCCTGTTCCATGATCTTTTTCCGCAGAAAGGAAGTAACCCCTGCAACATTTCTCATAAGGGAAACAGGGTCTTTAAAGACCTCATGGTTGATTCTCTGGATGATGTAGTGCCTTTCCGTCTCCTCATCCTTGCAGACCAG
>JASGGP010000401.1:0-3627 GCA_047604985.1 Lacrimispora sp. | reverse complement strand
GGATAAACTGGAGGAAAAGCACCAGCTTGCCGTGGAGCAGGGCCTTAACCCGTCACCGGTACAGGTCCCCGGAGATGGAACCCGTTATTTTTACATTTATGACCCTGATGGGGTATCGGTACAGCTTCGCACCTTTTCCAGTTAATTATTTAAATTAGGTTAAAAAACATGAATCATAAAGAATACATGAATATTGGGGAATTTGCCAAAATTGCAGGAATCTCCAGGCGGAACCTGCTTTTCTATGACAAGATCGGGCTCTTCTCTCCTGCTGCCGTGGCAAAAAACGGTTACCGCTGCTATACGCCGGAGCAGTTCTACACTCTGGATACCATCAACATCTTAAAAACCGTAGGCATGCCCTTAAAGGATATTAAGGACTTTCTTCAGACCCGGACTCCGGAAAAGGCCGTGGAGCTGTTTTCCAGGCAGGAGCAGGAGCTGCTTTCGGAGATCGAAAGGCTTACCTATTATCACAAGGCCTTACAGACCCGGATCTGGCGGATCAAATACGCTTCTTCCCTGGTGCTGGATACCGTAACCTTAGAGGAATGCCCTGCCGAATACTATCTTGCCTCCGCCAGAGTAAAGGGCGGAACAGGCAGCGATATCATAAATGCTTATGACGATGCCGACATGATGAAAATGTATTTTGACTTTCTCTCCACTTTAAAGGAACGAAGGCTTGATTTTGGCTATCCCATGGGCGGAGTTGTTTTCGGATTCGAGAGAAGGGACGAAGAAACGGTGGAATATGAATATCAGATGGTGCAGAAAATCAATAGAGAACAGGTGGAACAGTATGACAGCGGCGACATTCTGATAAAACCGGCGGGACACTACTTAACGGAGTTCGGCTCTGCGGAAAAACGCCAGGCAGAAGTCCTGACAGACAACATGAAGCAGTATATCTCTGAAAACGGGCTTCAACTCATGCCCGGTCTGGGAGTTCTGGTGGCTTGACGATACGGTCACCCCGGAAGCAAAGGAGCACATTTACCAGACCACAGTCCGGGTGGCCAAATAGGGAGCTATCGCCGGCCTTTCATCGGCTCACCCGGTACTGATTGGGAGTTTTATGGTATTTCCTTTTAAACAGCCGGATAAAATGCTCCACATTCTGATACCCGACGGAAGCGGAAATATCCTCTACCTTAAGATTGCTGGTACCCAGCATGCCACAGGCCTTTTCAAGCCTTATTTCCTGCAAAATAGCGCAGAAGGTCTTTCCTGTTCTGCCTGTGATATATCTGGATAAGTAGGTCTTTGATAAGTGAAGTTCTTCTGCCAGCTCCCCAATGGTGACTGTTTCGCAGTTGCTTTGGATGAATTGGAGAATCTGTATGATCCGGGCATCCCTACACGGCTCCGCTTCAAGGAATTCCATGGCGGAGGGATCGCATCTTAATAAAAGGCACAGCAGAATCTCAAAAAGGCTGTTCATGATATGGGTATAGGAGGGGCATTGGTTGTAATTTTCCTGATAGAGACGCAGAAAGGTTTCCCTGATCTCCTGGTTTCTTGTGTGAAAAAGCAGAACTCTGCTGCTTTCATGGGTATACAGCGCATTTAAGAAAAATCCGGAGATAATGTTGTTTCCTTTTAAGGATTTAAAAAATTCCTTATGGAAAGTGCTCTTCCTAATGATGACCTGCAGCGCAATTGTATTTTCCATAACCTTGGGACAGTGGAGCATGCCGGGGGGAAGGAAGCAGACGTCACCTGCTTTGAGGGTGACGGCTGTTTCTCCAAGGTCAACAGGCATATCATTTTCCAGGACATATATGATTTCAAAAAAATCGTGGACAGCCGGCAGATGAGGCATAAACCGGCTGTATTTTCCTGCCTCAATGGCTTTTTCCGGGTCTGGCCACATGAGCGCTTCCTGTTCAAACTCCTTATGGGCTTCCGGCAGAAATTCCTCTATATAAATCCCTTTCCGCCTCAAGCCCTCTCTGTCATACTGCTGCAAAAAGCTGTCCAGCGCCGCCCTGTCGTCTTTTTTTCTCCCGTACTGCCGGTAAAACAGCTCCTTTCCGCTAAATTCTCTTAAATGCTCCATCACTTCGCTTATTTCTAATTTTACATCCCTCATCCGGTTAAAGCGCCCCCAGTCTGTTGACGGCAACAGCCAGGGCATGGACGGAAGCCCTCATAATGTCTTTATCCATTCCGGCTCCCCAGAAAAACTGTCCCTTCCGGGAAATCCCGATATATGCCGAGGCCTGGGCCGATGAGCTTTTTCCCATGGAACGCTCCTCGTAAACCTCCAGATCGTACTCCAGGCCAAAGTGCTCCTTTAAGGCATTGCTGACCGCATCAAGGCCTCCGGTGCCTTCCCCTTTTATGGATATCTTTTCCCCGCCTTTCCAAACGCTTAAGGCAGCCCGGTGCTTTCCGCCGGTGCTGAATTCAACATCGTCAATGCTGAATAACGGGAAGTAATTCAGATATTCCTGCCGGAATATCTCATAAATATCCTCTGCGGTTAACTCCCTGCTGGCTTCATCCGACCTTCGCTTTGTTACGTATCCCAACTCCTCATTCATCTTATAGGGCAGGCGGATGCCATAGCTGTTTTGGAGTACGTATCCGACTCCTCCTTTTCCTGACTGGCTGTTGATGCGGATAACATCAGTTTCATAGTTCCTTCCCAAATCAGCCGGGTCCACAGGAAGGTAGGGAACATCCCACTTCTCCGTCTGTTTCTCCTCCCGGTATTTCATGCCCTTGGAAATGGCGTCCTGATGGGAGCCGGAAAAGGCCGTAAATACAAGGGAGCCGGAATAGGGCTGCCTTTCCGGCACCGTCATTTTCGTCAGTTCCTCATAGGACTTGCAGATTTCGTCCATTCTGCCAAAATCCAGGCCCGGATCAACGCCCTGGGAATAGAGGTTCATGGCAACGGTAATCAGGTCCACATTTCCGGTCCGCTCCCCATTTCCGAAAAGGGTTCCTTCCACCCGCTCCGCTCCCGCCAGTATCCCGAATTCCGCATCGCTTACGCCGCAGCCGCGGTCATTGTGGGGATGGATGGACAAGATGACCGAATCCCTGTCAGATAAGTTTTTGTTTATATATTCCAGCTGGCCGGCATAGATGTGGGGCATGGCGTTTTCAACGGTTGTGGGAATATTGATGATGGCTTTATGGCCGGGAGTTGGCTTCCAGACCTCTAAAACGCTGTTGCAGATATCAAGGGCGTAATCCACCTCTGTTCCCGGAAAGCTTTCCGGGCTGTACTGGAAATAAAGGTCGCCTCTTGTCTTTTCCGCCAGCTTTTTAAATAAAACAGCCCCGTCCACTGCGATCTGCTTCACCTCCTCCTTTGACTTGCAAAATACCTGCCTGCGCTGGGATTCTGATGTGGAATTATAAAGATGGACAATGGCTCTCGGAACGCCGTCCAGGGCTTCGAATGTCCTTCGGATAATGTGTTCTCTCGCCTGGGTGATGACCTGTACCGTCACATCCTCCGGTATCATTTTATTTTCAATCAATGTCCGCAGGAAATTAAAATCAGTGTCCGAGGCCGCCGGAAACGCCACTTCGATCTCTTTAAAGCCGATGTCCAAAAGCAGGCGGTACATCTCCAGCTTTTCCTTTAAAGTCATGGGTACAGGCAGC
>JASGGP010000400.1:0-3686 GCA_047604985.1 Lacrimispora sp. | reverse complement strand
GAAATGGTCCGATTAACTATATTGATTCAACTGGACATGACAGAGACCTTTCGGCAAAGGATATGGATGAGTATAGGGCAAATATGAAATGGGCTGCAAGTACGAACGGTGGGAAATTATTTACCACATTAACATATACCGTCTTACTGGCACCAATCGATACTTACAAAGATAGTGCTGACCTTATTGCAGGAAAAGACATCTTAACACAGGAGAAGACATCTAGGGGCATATTGATAACCTGTATGTTAACGCCTGAGGCTGTTGATAAATTATTGAAATCTGGAGCAAAGGTTGCTGTTAAGGGTACGGGTAAGACTGTTTTTAAAACGCAAGAGTTGTTAGATTCCCACTATGCCAAGCATGCCAGTGAGTTTGGCAAGATTACAAAAGGTCAATATTTAAAGAGCGCACAGAATTTAGTGAACCAAAAGCCTGGAGGCAATATTTTAACAAAGACGAGATCAAATGGCGATGTACTCTTTTATAATAAGGCAAACAATGAATTTGCTATAAAAGCCTCCGATGGAACAATAAGAACTTACTTTAAGCCGTCAGATGGTATTGACTATTTTTATCGGCAGAAATAAAACAAAGGAGATTATTTTGTATGGGAAAATATAAATGTGTATGTTGCGGCAACCGCACATTAAGCGGCGAACCACCAGGAACATTTGAAATTTGTCCAGTGTGTTATTGGGAAGATGACAATGTGCAATTTGATGATCCAGATTATGAAGGTGGAGCAAACGATATTAGTCTGAATAAAGCTCGGGAGAATTATAAAAGAATAGGCGCAATTTCGGCTGATTGTTTAGGACACGTTCGAAAAGCCTTGGAAGATGAGATCTGTTAGTAAGATTGGAAAACACAGCCTCCTACACAGCACGGCTAAAAATGCGGGATTCTCATCATTCACAGCACCCTGCGCAGCACAAAAGCCGTTTTACAGCACCGTAAGCCGAACTGCTACAACGCCGGCACTGCCGGCGTTTGTGGTTGCGAGGGGCCGCCTGCGACCACCTCGTTTTATCCTGCTCTTTTTTCGACCGGGATTTATGCTGGATTTTAGAATATTTGCCTGTCCTCAAATCGGCCCAACAAGCTTAAATGGAGTGCGGAGGGTTTCATCTCTCACCCTTACATTTGAAGGGGACACAGGGCATTACCGTGCGTTACAGGGGTAAGACTGGATGTGGATACGATTAAAAGCAAAAAAAATTTTGACAATACAGGCTGAACCCCTATGAACCCCTCTTTTCAAAAAAATCTGCCTGTGGTAAAATTTGTGCCAGAGGGGGGGATAAGGGGGACGAAAAACATGCCCTTTTTCTTTTTCTGAATGTGACAGATTGGAAACAAATCTTAGAAATGACTTGCAATGATTTTCAAACAGAGTTAACATCACACACCAAAGCAAATAACCTGTTTGAAACTGTGAGTCTTAAAGCCAGCTTGCTGGCTTGAGTAGATAGGCTGTCGCGCCCTTGCCCGTTCTTAAGAACGAAGGCTATCATCTGAGGTTGCCGGTACTCGGGGCTTTATGTGGATGCAGGAAAAGAGAAGGGATGATATGCAGAGAAGAGAAAATTACCTTTACGTCGGTATGGATTTGCACAAGGATACCCATACCGCAGTTTTGGTAAATTGTTGGAATGAAAAACTTGACGTTATTGTAATTGAAAACAAGCCCAGCGAGTTCAGCAAGCTGGCAAAACGAGTAAACAAGAAAGCCAATACCTTGGACTGTCCCCGCTTTACGGCTTGGAAAACGCCTATGGCTATGCGGTATGGCTCATTGAAAAAGGGCATACAGTGAAGGATGTAAACCCGTCCCTGGCTTATGACCAGCGTAAAAGTGCACCGATGATGAAAAAGAATGATGAGCACGATGCTTATTGCGTGGCAACAGTACTGATCAACCAGCTTCACGCCTTGCCCGACGCCAAGCCAGAGGACAACCATTGGATGCTGTCCCAGCTTGTCAACCGTAGGGATACTCTTGTCAAAGATGGCATCCGGCTGAAAAATGGTTTGCATGAGCAGGTTTCTATTGCCTATCCAAGCTATCATAAATTTTTCTGTGATATTGACCGGAAGACGGCACTGTATTTCTGGAAAAACTATCCGTCGCCTGTCTATCTGCGGAATAAAACCGTTGATGAACTGTTGGAAGAATTCAAAGCGATTGCGTCCAATACAAGGAAAAGTAAGATTGAATTGATATTTGAATGTGTCCAGAATGACGGTGACACGATACGGGAATATCAGGAATCAAGGGATTTTATCACGCAAAGCCTTGCGCGTTGCCTTGAGCAGCAGAAGGAAGAAATCGCCCTGATTGATTCGGAAATCGAAAGAATGCTGATGTTTTTTGACTACAAACTGACAACGATACCGGGAGTCAACATTGCCACAACAAGCAAGCTGATTGCCGAAATCGGTGACATACGCCGTTTTGCAAATGCTGATAAACTGGCTCGATATGCAGGAATCGCACCAATAAAGTTTAGCTCCCGCGGCAAAGGCAAGGAGCAAAGCTCAAAGCAAGGTAACCGTGAGTTGCACGGATTGTTTTACTTTCTAGCGGTATCCATGGTTACAGTTCCAAAGACAGGAAAGCCGAATCAGCCTGTATTTTATGCCTATTATCAGCGTAAAATCAGCGAGGGTAAGACGAAATCACAGGCATTGGTCTGCATTATGCGCCGATTAGTAAACATAGTATATGGCATGATGAAGAACAATGCGGAGTATCGCCCTTTTGTAGCGATGGATCATTCCGTAGAAGAACAGTAATGATTGTTACAGCACAGCATGAAGTTATACCATAATTTTTTAAAAAAGTGAATACGGAATCCCAACCTTAATCTGAAATATACATTCTTCCACCTGAGGGGGCGGGGAAGGTTGAACGTAAATTTGCCCCGAACATTGGTAAGCATAAGAGTAAAGCAAAGGGAAAAGTTAGTGCTGATCCGTTCTGGAATAACCCTACAGCAGGACAGCAAGTATTAAACAAAGCTTACTCATCGTCGGGAACAAAGCAATTATATAATGTTTATGACGGCAAGTTAGTTAAATTTCAACCTGACAATTCAGGCGGGTGGCATGCTTATGAAGTAATTAAATCTGCTCAGGAAGTACCTGCAAGTGTTCTAAGACAAATGAAAAATGATGGCTTAATTACAAATTCACAGTATAATAAATGGATAAAGAATTAATAAAAAGTAGATAGGGGGAGAGTTGTGACTTTGTTACATGGTTCACAATTCTTCTCAAATATGCTGGGAGGAATTAAGGTGCAAAATAAATTTGGAGATAGCAATAAGTTTGCAATTGAATATCAACTCCAGAATAATCCTTACGGGGAGATTGGGATTCTAAAAGAATCTTGGGGAGTATTTAGACTATGGATAGACGGAATAAATATTTGCAAATTTAAACAGGAAAATGAAGAAAAAGATTATGAATGGAATTTGATATACCTAGTAGAATGGTTATCTGAAAATTTAGAGTATATTATCGGGTATGACCCATTTCCATTGCCAGTATGTGGTAATAATGTTTCAGAGCTAATTCAGAAAAGTGATAAATTTGAATCTGGAGAAGACGATGAAATGTATTTATGGTATGAAGCTAGAAGTAGATGGATTCATAGACATGATTGGTTATGTAATCGAGAT
>JASGGP010000399.1:0-3691 GCA_047604985.1 Lacrimispora sp. | reverse complement strand
GTGAAAGCAAAATGCATTGCCGCAGGCGGAGTTTACGGTTCTGAAGGAGCAGTTGTGCTTGCAGCTGAGGGTGAAGAAGAACAGGTTAAAAAAGCGATGGAAGGCATTAAAGCTTTAAAGGGTGAACCTCAGGTTCAGTAAATAAAAGGTATTTTCCTGCGTAACCTTGAACCACAACTTTCAATGTGATTTGTCTTAGTTATTTCCTTATAAGATATTTAAACATTTTGCAGAAAAGAAATTAGTTGTTTTATGCCCCAATTGGGGTATATTAAAGTTTGAGCTTAAATTAAAGGAGGATTTATCTATGAACAAGTTTATTTTCAATGATTATTTTCATGAGCCACAGGGAAAAATCGCCAAGCGGATGCTTTTCAAAAGCGATAATGTAATTGCCTTTGTTCTAAACATTGCAAAAGGGGAAATATTACCGGGACATACACATCTGGAATCAACCCTTTTCCTGCAGGTGATGGAGGGTAATGCCAAGGTTGTCACGGATGGCAATGAAACCTCGTTGCAGGTGGGCGAATTAATGCAGGTTGATGGCCAGGAAAGCCTGCAAGTCATAAACACCGGTGAAAATGTCTTGCGCCTTTACGTCACAATTTCCCCAATGGGTTCAGAGGCTTTTGCAACAGATGCAAATGTTTAATGACTTATCTTTATTAAATAGTGCATCATAGTGCATCATAGTGCATCAATAAATAGGAGTTTCCATGTTATAATTAGCATAACTAATTTGTAAAAAAGAAAGTATGAGCCACAGAATTATTGAAAATATACCTTGACGCCAAGAGCGTAGTGGGGGCGAGGGTCATCAAAGTTACAGTAACAATGCAAAGATTGTTGTGTTTTTTTGCAGCGGACGGGGAAATAGAAAAATGAATATCTGATATATAAACAGCGTGAATGTTTGAGCAGCTTTTTCGCTGTTTATTTTTAAGAAGAGGAAAAAATATATGAAAAAGGTCATAAGGTCGCCAATAGATTTTAAAGAGCGCCTTAGTTTTCTTCGTTCTCATTACTGGCCGTGCCTGTGTCACTGTTACCGGTGCGGTTAAAAAGGTTGATGAATTAATCAGTATAAAAAGGCAGATATACAGTTATCGGAGGTTTGCTGTTGATGATTTTTCTCACAGGATTTAATATCCGGCTGAAAGAAAATATTAGACAAGAACACAATATAGGGTGTACTATACAATCAGTATTATTACAAGCTCATAAGGAGGCATTATGAAGAAATTAATTAAAAATGGCATGATTGTTACAGATTCAGAAGTGTTTCAGGGGGATCTCCTTATAGAAGGTGAATTGATTAAGGCAGTCGGAAAAAATCTTTCTGCTGAGGATGCCGATGTGATTGATGCAACTGGGAAGTATGTGCTTCCGGGTGGTGTGGATGTTCATACGCATATGGATTTACAGTCCGGAAAGTATCGGGCGGTGGACGATTTTTATGATGGGACGGTTGCGGCAGCATGCGGAGGAACAACGACCATTGTAGACCATATGGCATTTGGTCCCGTTGGCTGCAGTCTCTGGCATCAGGTAGAGGAATATCACAGACTGGCTGATGGCAAAGCGGTCATTGATTATGGGTTTCACGGTGTGATTCAGCACGTGAATGAGTCTATCCTGAAAGAAATGGGTGAAATCGCCCAAAAAGAGGGAATTACCAGCTTTAAGATCTATACAACCTATAATTTTAAGCTGAATGATGATGAGATATACCAGGTGATGAAGCAGGCAAAAAAGGATGGAATTGTGATTGCCGTACATTGTGAGAATGACGGTGTTTTAGGTTATCTCAGAAAGACCTATGTAGAAAAAGGATGTACACAGCCCAAATATCACCCGCTGAGCCGCCCGGCCCGCTGCGAGGCAGAAGCAGTGGACAGATTGCTGCATATCGCAGCCATGGCAGGGGATGCACCACTTTATATCGTGCACTTATCCAGTAAAGAGGGGATTCTTGAGGTCATGAAAGCGAGGGCCGCTCATCAGAAGAATTTTGCAGTGGAAACCTGCACCCAGTATTTGACCCTGACTGATGAGATGTACGAGGATGACATCGAAGGGGTTAAAGCAATTCTTTCTCCGCCGCTTCGTAAAAAAGAAGATATTGAAGCTATGTGGCAGGCGCTGCAGGACAATGTGCTTGATACCATCGGAACGGATCACTGTCCCTTTAATTTCACTACAAAAAAACAGGCCGGTGCCAATGATTTTACCGCTTGTCCCAACGGCGCTCCCGGTGTGGAAGAGCGGGTGCGCGTTATTTTTTCAGAGGGGGTACAAAAGGGAAGAATTACACTTCCTCAGATGGTGAAATATTTATGCACCAATCCTTCCCGCATGTACGGCATGTATCCGCAGAAAGGAACACTTTTACCGGGTTCTGATGCGGATGTGGTGATTTTAGATCCCAATAAAGAACGCACTTTGACTCATGGGGATATGCACGGTGCCGCGGATTACACCTGCTACGAAGTGAAGGTAAAAGGTGATATTGATCTTGTCCTGCTGAGAGGATGTGTCATTGTCAAGGATAATAAATTCCTTGGAAAGAAAGGCGACGGGAAATATTTGAAGCGCCATAAGAGCATATTAGCGGAGGCTTGAAACTGCTGATTGCTATATCTATAGTACAGCACTGGACTTACTGCAAAAGCGGCGGAGCCCGGGCTTAATTAAAGGTACCGGTGTTAGTTTCTTAAAACGCCGGCACCTTTTAAAGTTGGGGAGAAAGAGGCGAAGAAAAGCCCATTACATTCCTGATGGCGGCAGCCTGACCGTCTGCAGCAGGGCTGGAAATAAACAGCATAGGGGATATATTCAAAATTATTGAATTCCATTCATGTAATGAGTGAATATCGTTAAAAGGAACTTTGTAAAATCGAAAATAACAAATGGTGAGTAAGAATCGAGATAATGGTTTCTCCTAAAAACTGCTAAGACTAAAATCCTCAGTACACGGAGGATCTTATTGTTGGCAGTTTTTATTATATTAAAATAGACGTCGAAAAATGAGAGTTGTCATGTTATAATCAATATTGCTGTTAAGAAAACAACGGTTGGGCGTCGGAACTGCTGAAAATATATCCTGAATTCAAGGGGGCACCAGACTCAATGGTCATCAGAATTGCAGCAGCAAGGCATTGCGAACATTGTGAAACTTGTGTCAAAATATACCGAAAATAAATGCCATAGGAGGTAATCATGCTTAAGGTTCAAAACTTGTCCTACTCATATCCGCAAAAGGATTTATATAAAAAAGTTTCATTTACTATAGAGGATGATGTGCATTGTGCATTGATTGGTACCAACGGTACAGGAAAAAGTACGTTACTCGATTTACTGATACACCCCGAAGAATATCTGTACGATGGAAAAATAGTTATTGACAACACAGACAGAATCGGATATGTCAGTCAATTTTCGCAATTAGATCCAAAAGAAGATATGACCGTGTTTCAGTATATCAGCGATGAGTTTGTAAAGCATGAGCAGAAACTATTTGACTTTTATAAGGAAATGGAGACTGCTGCAGATCTGGAAAAGATATTTGAGGGGTATCAAAAAGAATTAGATGAATGGAATGCGATTGATGGAGAGTCTTATGAAATCAATATTAAGAAGCAATTAAAACTAGCTGATCTTCAAAAGTTAGAAGAACAGAAGATCACCA
>JASGGP010000398.1:0-3710 GCA_047604985.1 Lacrimispora sp. | reverse complement strand
TGCATGGACTAGGATTTTTCCCACGGGAGAGGAGGCAGAACCAAATGAGGAAGGCCTTCGGTTCTATGACGATCTGTTTATTGAGTGCAGGAAACATGGAATTGAGCCGGTTGTGACCCTGTCTCATTTTGAAATGCCCTACCAACTGGTGGTGAAATATGGAGGTTTCAGAAACCGCATATGTGTGGAACTGTTTGTGAGATTTGCCAAAGCCTGCTTTGAGCGGTATAAAGACAAGGTGACCTACTGGATGACCTTTAACGAGATCAACAACCAAGCGGATTTTGACAGGGATTTTGCACCCTTTACCAACTCCGGGCTTTTCTTTAAGGACGGGGATGACCGGGAAAGCCTTATGTACCAGGCGGCCCATTATGAACTGACGGCATCGGCCCTGGCAGTAAAGGCAGGCCATGGGATTAACCCGGATTTTAAAATTGGCTGTATGATGGCTATGTGTCCCGTCTATCCTTATTCCTGCGACCCAAAGGACATGATGATGTCCATGTCCGCCATGCAGAAGCGCTGCTGGTTTGCGGACGTCCATGTGAGAGGGCGGTATCCCCAGTATATAAAGGCCTATTGGAAACGGAAAGGGCTGGTTCTGGATATAAAGCAGGAGGATTTAGAAGCCCTAAAGGAAGGCTGTGTGGATTATATCGGCTTCAGCTATTACATGTCCTTTACCGTAAGGCACAGGGACGACAATTCGGAATACGACTACCGGGAAAGCAGGGACAGGGTGGAGAATCCTTATGTAAAGTCAAGCCAGTGGGGCTGGCCCATTGATCCGGAAGGGCTGCGCTATACCATGAACTGGCTGTATGACAGGTATGGACTTCCTCTGTTTATTGTGGAAAATGGCTTTGGGGCTTATGACAAGCCGGGAGAGGACGGAATGATCCATGACGGATACCGGATTGAATATTTAAAGGCCCATATAGAAGCGATGAAACGATGTGTGGAACAGGACGGCGTAGACTTGATCGGATATACGCCCTGGGGCTGTATTGACCTGGTATCGGCAGGGACAGGGGAGATGGAGAAGCGCTACGGGTTCATTTACGTGGATAAGGACAATCAGGGCAAGGGAACCGGAGAGCGGAGCAGGAAAGAAAGCTTTTACTGGTTCCAGAAGGTAATCAAATCAAATGGGGAGGAATTATAATATATGGGTATTCGCATAATTCTGGCAAGCCATGGCCTGTATGCCCAGGAGGCGTTAAATACGGCCGGGATGATTATCGGAGATATTGCAAAATATGTGGATGTTATTTCTGTGACGGCTGATAAAAGCTATGACCAGTGTCTGAAAGAACTGCTTGATTTATATGCTTCCTATGAAGACAAAGGATCGGGGGTTTTGATCTTAACGGATATTTATGGAGGAACACCGGCTAAGGCAGCCACCTATCTGGCCTTGACAGAGCCTGACATCCTGGTGTACTCCGGCTTTAACATGCCGGTGCTGATGGAATTGTTTATTGCTCGGCCCGAAACACTGGAGAAAGCAGGGGCTATATTGGAAAGGGCTTATGAAATGGGCTTGGTCTGCATGAATGACAAGCTGAAAGAGAAGGGAGAAGAAGATGGCGATCAAATGGATTCGTATTGATGACCGGCTGATTCACGGCCAGGTGGCAACTTCCTGGTTAAGCCACATCAAAGCAGAGCAGGTCATCTGCATCAGCGATGCTGCAGTGGAAAATCCCGTGCAGGTACAGGTACTGAAAATGGCGGCGCCTGCCTATACGGTCCACGTGTTCGGCGTGGATAAGTTTATCCGGGTATATGCAAGCAATCCTATTAAGAAAAATACGTTTCTGATTATGGGAAGCTTCAGCGATGCTTTAAGGCTGAAAGAGGGAGGCGTGCCCATTGAGCACATTAATTTCGGAGGGATGAGGACGACTCCGGAGAGGACCATATCCTATGACCATATTATCTGCTTTTCCCTAAGGGAAGAAGAGGATTTTAAAAGGCTGTTGGATATGGGAGTCAAAATCGAATACCAGGTTGCGGCCTATGATGCCCCTGTGGATATGAAAAAGAAGATAGAACAGCTTAAGAGGTAATGCCATGGAGATAAAATATATGGAGGCCTTTCCTCTGGGTAACGGCAAAACAGAATTAAACATTGCTGCGGATGCAGAGGCTTTGGAGGAATACCGGTTATACTGGACCTATGAGAAGGATGCCTTTACCCCAAACCGCCATTTCCTTCTTTCTTCCCGGGAAAAAAGTCTGATCTTTGATGAGGTCCCTGAAAGAAGGAAACAGATTTATTTTATCGCCGAATGGAAATGTCAGCCGCCCTTGCTGTTTGGCTACCGGATTCTTCCCGTGGATGGCATGTATAATTTAAGGGATATGGGAGGATACATGACTGGATCGGGAAGGAGAATCAAATGGGGTGTGGGCTACCGGTCTGATTATTTCGCTTTTCTGGAAGACACAGGACTGGAATATGTAAAAAGTCTGGGAATTAAAACAATTATTGATTACAGAAGCCCGGGGGAGAGAAAGAGAAGCCCCAATCGGGAATTGGGAGACGGCGTAACCACTTATGCCTGTGATCCCGATGCCCATACAGCCATGGCCGCAGGCATTCTCCATAATAACGAAAACCTTGAAGGGGAAGATGCCATTATGAAGCAGGCGAAAGCAGCAGTAAAGGAGAATCCCAATGCAGGGGATTTAAGGATGGTACAGCAGCAGCTGAATTTTGTCCTGTCACCGGAAAGCCGGAAAGCCTTTGGAACCAGCTTAAGGCTCCTGGCCCAACCGGAGAACAATCCCAGCGTTCAGCATTGCAGAGGAGGAAAAGACAGGACCGGATTCGGTGTCATGCTTTTGGAAGGGATCCTGGGTGTTCCGAAAGATATTATGGTCTATGATTATATGCTCACAAAAAGAGCAAGAGAGGAAAAAAATGTCCGATATTATCAAAAATATATAGAACTGGCTAAGGATAAACGAGTCGCGGATTACTTATTTTCCCTTTTTGATACAAAACCGGAGTATATCGAAGCATCCATCAATAAAATATTCGAGGATTACGGCTCTGTGAGAGAGTATGCAAAAGCAGCTTTATCCTTGGATGACGGTATGATCCGGCGGCTGGAGGATATTTTCCTGGAATGAGAAGCAGGAATTAAAAGCAGGACCTTGGACAGAGAAATGCACTTTGAAAGGGCTTATTAAAGTCAAATCAAAGTGCATCTTTGTGCTGTTTTTATGCTGCTTTATAAAAGCCGTGGAAGACAGGAGATATGAGCCTGTGGCCGGTTTTTTACCACATAAATCTTCCCGTCCCGTTTAACTTGCAGATAGCCTCCACAAAGAAGTAATCCCCATAGACCATGGCAATATGGTGGGTTTTTTCATGATAGGAAGCAGAGCAATTTGTTAAAATGGCATCCCGCTTTTGGGTAAAGTCACTTCTATCCCTCACCAGTGTCCGCAGCAGGAGAAGTGCTGCATTCCTGTACTTATCACCTTTGCTCCCGGGCATTTGTCCGGAAAGCTCTATAAGACCTGATGCCAGAATGGCCGCGCCGCAGGAATCTTCCAGGGCAGGAACCTTTGGCTGCTTAAAGTCAATGGGGATAATGCCGTTTTCAGGTATCTGGGAGATACAATACTCTGCTGTTTTTTTAGCGGCCTCCAAGTATTTTTCTTCCTTTGTATGGATGTAACTGATGGTAAAG
>JASGGP010000397.1:0-3730 GCA_047604985.1 Lacrimispora sp. | reverse complement strand
ATGTCCCAGAACATTTATTTTTGGAGAGAAATCCTTTCCAGACCCGGATTTGCAGACTCTGGAGGAGCAGGGCATTCAAATAGAAGTTGTTAAGTATGCGGGTCATTCCATGGCTTGGGAAAATCCGGAAGGTCTGGCTTTTGCTATCAGCAGGGGAATTTTTTGAAACTCATTATTGATAATGCAAAAGAACAGGTAAATAAGTAAATGACAGAGGAGCAAACAAATGAACGATCTTGTATTGAGAAAAGCAATTGATACGGATACGGCTGCAATTTACCGGCTGCAATTAGATGTATTCCAGGGTGAACAAAAAATCCCAGCCGCAATGATTCCGCTTCCTGCTGAAAGCTCTCCCCAATGGTGGTGCGCTTTCATAGGCACATCAATTGTCGGGGCCGTCGCCGCATGGAAAGAGAATGATCAGGTGCATTGGGGGAGATTTGCAATAGGGCAAAACCATAGAGGGCTTCATATTGGCACAAAACTGGCTTATTTTTCTATGGAAGATTTATTTTCACAACAGATTGAAGAAATTCATATGGAAGCAAGAGATGTCACAGTAAAAATAATTTGCGACATGGGCGGAAAAATCATCGGAGAGCCGACGGAGTTTTATGGCAGCACAATAACGCCGGTTATTTTACATAAAATGGATTTTTATAAGTAAGATAAAATAATGTAAGAAGTTTAACAGCCGTCAATATAATTTATAAAATTTAAAAATAAAAATTTACGGCAGACAAAGAGGAGGCCAGCAAATGGTATTATTAATAGTTGATGTGCAAAATCTAATCGTTACACCGGATCTTTACCACTACGATTTATTTGTAAGTAATGTCAGGCAGCTGATTCATTTTGCAAGAAAAAGCAATGTTGAGATTGTCTACATCTGCCATGACGATGGAGTGGAGCTGGTAAAGGGAGAGGACGGATTTAATATTTTTAAGGACTTTGCACCTTTTCCCGGAGAAAAAATCTTTGAAAAACATGTTAACAGCGCATTCAGAGACACCGGATTGACAGAGTATTTACACTCCAAAAACGAAAATCAGGTTATGATCGCAGGGCTTCAGACAGATTACTGCATTGATGCCACAATTAAGTGCGGTTTTGAACATGGATTTGAAATGATCGTTCCTGCTGATTGCAACACAACCGTTTCAAACGAGTACTTGTCCGGGGAACAGTCTTACCGGTACTATAATGAGAAAATGTGGAACAAACGGTATGCAAAATGTGTGAGCTTTGAAGATGGGCTTTCCATGCTAAAAAGCAGTTCCCTTGAACAGGGGCTGCAAATAAGCCGATCATAATGGGATAGGCCCATCAGAACCGCAAGCAGTAAATTCTTTTGGATTTGCTGCTTGCGGTTCTTTCCATATTATTTATGCTTACGGATATGTAAAATTAACGGCTTTTAAAATAGACTTTATTTAACAACAGGCTTAAGGATATGCCCATGATTAACCCAATTCCTAAATTGTTTATTATAGCTCCAAATACGAAACCTAAACTAAGTCCCCAAGCTATACAGTGTTGGAATGAATTGTTTTTATTATTCGGATTCAGCATAATATGTACCCCTTGTATTTTTTAAATATTTTACATCGGTTATGGGACTAAGTATACTGGTATTTTTTGAGAAAGCAAATATATGTGCTAGACTTCACCGGGGCTTCATATGATTTTATAAACGTAGCGTAACAGCTGAAAAGTAAAGCAGGTGGATTTTTGGACAGGACATATAATATTACGGAAAACATTGTGTGGGATGAAAGGGCAATCTACGAATATGTGGAAGATATCTTTAAGGGCTTTGCAGACGCCGTCATCCCCCAATCGCCGGAGCTGGCTGAGGAATACGGCAATATACAGTATTACGGCGCATTGGATTTATTTACCTATGAATATCTTATTATGGAGCTTGACAGCCTTTCCATACCCATGGCGCTCCCTGCGGCAATCGTTTTAGAGGCGGCGGCGGAGCAGTTTCTCTTTAAAAATGGGGATAAGCCGGAAGATCTGGACCCTTCTGATGGAAGCCTCTTTTTCAGGCTTTCATCGTCAAGACGGCTTCAGGCAGTCAGTTTGCTGATCCAGCCCGGGGGTCTCCAATATTTTCCGGTGCTGCCCCAGCTGCGGCCGGAAGATATTCTTACCGTTATCATGTCGTTAAACAGATTAACTCTTATGGGGTATTATTCGGAATGGTCAGGATATGGCTCTACACGCCTTAATCCGCCCGGACAGCGTACATTGGAGAATTTCCCTGTCAGCTGGGAACAGATCGGATACCCGGGGCCCTCCAAGGGCTACCGTGTTGCCAGATCCTATAGCTATGCCTGAATACAGGTGAATTAACCATGGATTGGAGGGAAGTTATGAGTAACGGATATGATGCGGATGTTATCGTAATCGGCGCCGGAGGCGGAGGAGCCGTAGTTGCAAAAGAGCTTGGGGAAAAGGGAGTTAAGGTGCTGGTGCTTGAGGCCGGCCCCTGGTACGGAAATAAAAAGTGGCCGGAACCAAACGGCGGTGCCGGTGCTTTAAGCAGCTCCAGCCATGAGGATCTTGATATCGGGCTGCTGAAAAAAAGCTTTACAGACCTGGAAGATGATATGAATGATATTGTGTCCGGCAAATTCCGCTGGGGCCCAGGGGATAGAAGCCAGAGTCCCTGGCCAAGAATCAACCAGGAGGGCGGTTTTGTCTGGCAGAGTGCGGGTGTAGGAGGAACTACCCTTCTTTATTTCGCAAATTCCCCCCGTGCCTATCCCGAGGCCTTTGAAAAGGAATGGCCGATTTCCTACGAGGAAATGATTCCTTATTATGAAAAGGTGGAAAGTACATTGCCTGTGCATAGGGCCACAGGGACGTCAAAGGAAGACTTATTCTACTACGGCGCAGCAAAAATGGGCTGGCAGCTTATTAATGCCAAGGATTTAACCCAGCCGGGATACCGCCCCCAGCCCAATGCCATTTTGCAGATAAATCCCCATCTTAATGATCCTGACTTTGATATACAGAGCAACAATACTGTGGGCTGTACCTTGAGAGGGCATTGCGTAAACGGCTGCAACCTCGGACCAACTGTGGATTCAGTGGCGAAGCGGTCCACTCTGGTGAGCTATATACCTCTTGCCCTCAATACGGGAAATGTGGAAATCCGGCCCAACACCTTTGTCACCCGCATCCATACGGAAGAGGGGGAAGAAGGGCTGTATGCGTCAGGCGTGACCTGCAGGAATACATGGACAGGAGAAACCAGCGAATTAAGGGCAAAGGTCATTGTCATGTCCGGCGGCTCCATTGAAACTCCCAGACTTTGGCTGAATTCCGGTCTGCCGGAAAATGAATGGGTCGGAAAGGGACTGACCAATCACATCATTGACTGCGTTTCCGGCATTTTTGAGGAAGAAGCTCTGATGAATGCCCTGGGAATGTCCGATGTGAAGCCTTATGTGGGACAGAATTCCGCAGCAAGATTCGATTATCCGGGCCTTGGGGCATTTGAACCCTTTGGCGTAAGTCCGGGGGTCTATTCCACCATGATATATGGAATCAGTCAAAAGGGGTATTATTTCCAGAATGAAACAAACGGAGAAGAGCCCTGGGATATAGAAGGCATGGTTGTGGGAGAGCTGCTGAAAGAATTTATGATGAACTATAACAGGACATTGAGCATAGTTATTTTTTCCGATGATGAGGTAAACCAGAACAATGGCAT
>JASGGP010000396.1:0-3742 GCA_047604985.1 Lacrimispora sp. | reverse complement strand
CTGTGGGGATGGCCGGAATTCTGGATGCCCTATATCAGCATACGAAGGTCGGCTTTTATATAGAACAATAACCAATGTCCCTTTACCGGTTGATTTTCCTTGCTGCAGGTACATACTTCGCAGTCCGCTGTATCCTGGGACACATCCGCGGAATGTTACAGGGAAAGAGCAATTTTTATGAGGTCACCATGCACTACCGGGGAAAGGAAAAAAAGGTGACCGCTCTGCTTGATACGGGGAACCGGCTGTATGAACCGGTAAGCCGCCGTCCTGTCCATGTTGTGACCTATGAGGCTGTCCGGGAGCTTTGCGAAAGCGTGGCTGAGGTTGTTTATATTCCCTTTGAAAGCGTTGGGAAGAAAAACGGCGTCATGCCCGGAATCTTTTTGGATGAGATGGAGGTACGCCAGGGGGATGAAGTGAAAGTGATTGAAAGGCCTCTGATAGCTGTCAGTAAAAGGACGTTATCCGTAAAAGGAGAATATCAGATGCTGCTGCATGAAGAATAGAAGAAAGATGTGAAGGAGAGACTATCAACATGATTATAAAAGTTTCCGTACCAAACCGTTTTCAGTTTAAGGCAATTCCGACATTCAGAACGCTGATGATGCCCTCTCAGGGGGAGATCCATTACATTGGGGGAGCGGATATTCTGCCGCCGCCTCTGGACAATGAGAAAGAAGCTCAGATCATCGCCATGCTGGGCGGCGACCAGGATCAGAAGGCAAAATCGGAATTGATCGAACACAATCTGCGTCTTGTGGTTTATATTGCAAAAAAGTTTGACAATACCAGCGTCGGAGTGGAGGATTTGATTTCCATAGGGACTATCGGATTGATCAAGGCCATCAATACCTTTAACCCAAAGAAGAATATCAAGCTGGCCACCTATGCGTCCCGGTGCATTGAAAATGAGATTCTCATGTACTTACGCCGGAATAACAAGACCAAGATGGAGGTTTCCATTGATGAGCCGTTGAATGTGGATTGGGATGGCAATGAGCTCCTTTTATCGGATATATTAGGGACAGAGGAGGATGTAATCTACAGGGATTTAGAGACCGAGGTGGAACGGAATCTTTTAAATACCGCCATCAGCCGGCTAAGCCCCAGGGAGCGGAAGATCGTGGAGCTGCGGTTCGGACTTACGGATGAGGAAGGAGAGGAAATGACTCAGAAGGAAGTGGCGGATTTGCTTGGAATCTCTCAGTCCTACATATCCAGGCTGGAAAAGAAAATCATGAAGCGCCTGAAAAAAGAAATTGTACGTTTTGAGTGAGGGTGTGGTATATTATAATATATTGGAACAGGGAAAGGCTCCGAGGAGCCTTTCTTTTTTTCGCGGGCGAAATTTGCAAAGCATGTTTCGTTTCGTTGGCTGCAACTTTTATTCTCCATGGAACGTCTAACAGATAGAACCGCTGAGAGGAGGAAAAAATGAAACAAAAGATTGAAGCGGAAGCGGAACGGCTTCTTTTGGAAGGCTATGAGAAATATTACCGGCTTGCATACAGCTATGTAAAAAACGAACAGGACGCCCTGGATGTTGTTCAGGAAAGCGCATACCGGGTAATCCGGGACTGCGGGAAGCTGAAGGAGGAAAAATATCTGTCCACCTGGATCTACCGGATTGTCATAAATGCGTCCATTGACTTTTTAAGGAAACAGAAGCGTGAAGGGATAAGCTTTGATGAGGTTGAGATTCCTTATGAGGATCACTATAGAGAGGATGATCCCCTGGAGCTTTTAAGCGCTTTGGAAGAAAAGGACAGGGCAATCGTGATTCTCAAGTATTTTGAGGGCTGGAAGCTGGAGGAAATCGCCCAGGTCCTGGAGATGAACCTAAACACAGTCAAAGCCAGGCTTTACCGGGCCTTAAAGAAGCTGAAAATAGCCCTGGAGCCGGAGATCACCTAAGGAAGGAGATGCTGTTATGGAACACAGTGACGAGGAAAAGCTGTTAAAAATGAAAGAAGAGTATCAAGGGATTCCTGTCCCTGAGGCGGCGCCCGGGAGAGTCCTTGCAGGGATAAGTAAAGCCAGAAAAGAAAAGAGGAAAAACACTATGATGAAAATAACCAAAAGAACAGGAATAACAGCAGCAGCGGCAATGTTAGCCATCGCGGCCATGGCCAATTTAAGCCCGGTTACGGCAAATGCCATGGAAGATATTCCGGTTCTGGGAGCCATCGCCAAGGTGGTTACCTTCCGGACCTATGAGAATACAAAAGACAATTATGAAGCAAAAATTGACATACCGAAAGTATCTGTAAATAATAAGGACAATGAAAAGGTAAACCGCTCCATAGAAGACTATGCCCAGCAGCTGATTGCGGAATATGAAAAGGAAGTGGCGGGCAACGAGGCAGGCCAGGGACACTATTCCGTGACCTCCGGCTATGACGTGGTGACGGACAATGATAAATACCTTTCCCTGCGGATCAACACCACGGTGGTTATGGCCAGCGGCGCAGAGTCCGTAAAGATTTTTACCATTGACAAGGCCACAGGCAATGTGGTGACTTTAAAGGATTTATTCAAGGAACGAAGTGATTACATTACGGCAATCAGCGATAACATCAAAGCCCAGATGAAAGAACAGATGGCGGCTGATGATTCCAAGATGTATTTTTACAATGACGGAGAAGCTTCTGGAGAGGGATTTAATCAGATTAAAGAAGATGAGAGCTTTTATTTTAATGAAAATGGTGAAATTGTAATCGTGTTTGACGAATATGAAGTGGCGCCGGGCTATATGGGGGCCGTGGAATTTACCATACCAAAGTCTGTGACCGGCTATTGATTTACTGATAATCAGAATAGAATATGTAGGATAAGCCTGCCTTTTGTAAAAAAGGTGGGCTTATGCTTTTATGAGGAAGTGCCGCTGACCAAATGGATGAGTCTTAGGAAAGATAATTCCTCATGGTTTTCAGCGCATTTTTTTCCAGACGGCTGACCTGGGCCTGACTGATATGGATTTCTTCCGCCACCTCTGTCTGCGTCTTTCTTCAAAAAAACGCATGTCAATGATGTGGCGTTCCCGTTCAGGAAGTCTTCGCATGGCTTCATTTAAGGAAATGTCCTCCACCCAGTTTTCCTCCAGGTTTTTCTTGTCGCTGATCTGGTCCATGACGAAAAGCGGGTCCCCGCCGTCGTTGTAAACCGGCTCATAAAGGCTTACGGGGCTTTGAATGGCATCAAGGGCATAGGTGATATCTTCCTTGCTCACCCCGATTTCGTCGGCGATTTCCATGAGAGTCGGTTCCTTTAAATTCTTTTTCATCAGGTTTTCTTTGGCGTATATGGCCTTATAAGCGGTATCACGCAGGGAACGGCTGACACGGATGGAATTGTTATCTCTGAGGTAACGCCGTACTTCCCCCAGGATCATGGGAACCGCATAGGTGGAGAAACGGACGTTCTGCGTAATATCAAAATTGTCGATGGCTTTGATCAAGCCGATGCAGCCGATTTGAAATAAGTCGTCCACGTTTTCGCTGCTGCCTGAAAAACGCTGTATGACGCTGAGAACCAGCCGTAAGTTCCCTTTGATGTAGTCCTCTCTGGCTTTCTTATCCCCGTTGAGAATCCGTTTGAACAGGGCCTCCTTCTCCTCATTGCTCAGAAGAGGAAGCTTGGAAGTATTGACGCCGCATATTTCTACTTTATATCCAGACATATCTTTCCCTCCGCATCATTTTTTTACGCGAGTGACTAGCCAGGCGAACATGCTTGCATG
>JASGGP010000395.1:0-3760 GCA_047604985.1 Lacrimispora sp. | reverse complement strand
CGGATCAGTTCGGCCGGGATCTTTGGGTCAGAACCTGGATGGGGACCAGAATATCCCTGCTGATTGCATTTGTGGCCGCCCTTTTGGATTTAACCGTTGGAGTGACCTACGGAGCGGTTTCCGCCCTTATAGGCGGAAAAGTGGATGCCGTTATGCAGCGTATTATTGAGATACTTGTAGGAATTCCCCACCTGATTATAGTAATTCTTTTGATGATGATCATGCCGGCTGGTATCTGGACAATCGTGGTAGCCCTTTCCATTACCGGCTGGGTGAATATGGCCCGTCTGGTCCGTGCGGAGATTTTAAAGCTTAAGAATCAGGAGTTTGTGCTGGCCGCCCGGGTTCTGGGAACAAGCACTTCCAGGATTATCTGGAAACATCTCATACCTAATACGGTGGGGGTTATTGTCATCAATGCCATGTTCACCATTCCGTCCGCCATATTTACAGAGGCCTTTTTAAGCTTTATCGGTATTGGTATGCAGGAGCCGAAAGCCTCTCTTGGAGTTTTGATCAACAACGGATACCAGGTGCTTCGTAATTTCCCCCACGTACTGATTTTTCCGGCCATCGTCATTGTTCTCATTATGGTATGTTTCAGCATCCTTGGAGACGGCCTGCGTGATGCACTGGACCCAAGAATGAGAAAGTAGGTGAAGCGTCAATGAGCAGATTATTAGAAGTCAACCAGTTACGGGTACATATAAAGACACAGCACGGCATGGTTCAGGCGGTCCGGGGAATCAGCTTCCATCTGGATGAGCAGGAAACTTTGGCAATTGTAGGGGAATCCGGCTCCGGTAAATCCATTTCTGTAAAAAGCATTATGGGTCTGCTTCCAAAGAATGGAGAAATTGTGGAAGGCAGTATTCTTTTGGAAGGAAAGGATCTTGCAAAATACAGTGAGCGTCAGATGCAGTCGGTAAGGGGATCTGATATTTCCATGATATTCCAGGACCCAATGACCTCCTTAAATCCCACCATGACCATTGGGAAACAGATTGTGGAGGTATTAAAAGAACATCGGAAAGATATGACAAAGGCACAGATGAAAGACCGCGCCCTTGAGCTGATTTCTCTGGTTGGAATCTCAAATCCTGAGGCAAGGTTTGACCAGTATCCTCATCAGCTTTCCGGAGGTATGAGACAAAGGGTTGTGATTGCGGTTGCTTTGGCCTGTGATCCAAAGATTTTGATTGCCGATGAGCCTACTACGGCCCTGGATGTAACCATTCAAGCCCAGATTCTGGATTTGATGAGGGATTTGCAGAAGAAAATCAAAACCTCTATTATCATTATCACTCACAATCTGGGTGTTGTGGCCAATATTGCAGATCGGGTTGCCGTTATGTACGGCGGACAATTGGTGGAGACGGCAGGTGTGAGAGATTTGTTTTATAAAACCGCTCACCCTTATACGAAAGGGCTTTTGGCTTCCATACCGAAAGCTTCTGAAAAGGGAAGCGAACTGACGGCTATTCCGGGGACGCCTCCGGATTTGATGGAACCGCCAAAAGGCTGCCCGTTCGCGGCCAGATGCACAAAGACCATGGAGGTCTGCAGGCAGTATCCTCCTGAGGATATGGTCTGTGGGGAAAGCCATCATGCACGCTGCTGGCTTCTTGATGAGCGGGCAAAGGCTCTCAGGGAATAGGAGGAAATCGTTATGTCGGCAGAAAAGAGACCTTTACTAGAAGTAAAGAATTTAAAAAAATATTTCCATGTGGGGAAAAACCAGACCTTAAAAGCAGTGGAGGATGTCACTCTTGATATCTATAAGGGGGAGACCCTGGGACTGGTGGGAGAGAGCGGCTGCGGAAAGTCTACCTTTGGGCGGACCGTGATCCAGCTGTATGAGCCTACGGATGGAAAGGTCATATATGACGGACGGGAAATTGACGGCAGCTTATCCCAGGCAGACCGCCATAAGTTTACCAGAAAAATGCAGATGATTTTCCAGGATCCCTATGCTTCCTTAAATCCGCGTATGAAGGTCATGGACATTATTGCGGAGGGAATGGACGCCCATGGAATACTAAAGGGACAGGAACGGAAAAAGAAAGTATTTGAGCTTCTGGAGACAGTAGGTCTTTCCGAAGAACACGCAAACCGTTTTCCCCACGAATTTTCCGGCGGACAGCGCCAGAGAGTGGGGATTGCCAGGGCATTGGCCGTGGACCCGGAGTTTGTGATCTGCGATGAACCCATCTCCGCCCTTGATGTTTCGATTCAGGCTCAGGTAATTAATCTGCTGAAAGAGCTGCAGGAAAAGAGAGGGCTTACTTATCTTTTTATCGCCCACGATCTTTCCATGGTCAAGCATATCAGTGACCGGATCGGCGTTATGTATCTGGGTGGTTTGGTGGAACTGGCAGACAGCGAAAGCCTGTTTGAAGATCCTGTGCATCCCTATACACAGGCATTGCTTTCCGCAATTCCGATTCCTGACCCGGATGTGGAAAAGAGCCGGAGCCGAATTATGTTGGAGGGAAGTCTTCCCAATCCAATTCATTTGTCGGAAGGATGCCGCTTTGCTTCACGCTGCCCTTATGCAGAAGGAATGTGCAGGGAAAAAGCACCGGAGATGAAAGAAGTAAGTCCGGGACATTTTGCAGCCTGCCATAAGGCGGAGTGACATGCAGGCAATGAAAAATATATTGTTAGGAGAAAATGATGAAAGACTATATCTTGGAGGTCTGCGTGGATTCCGTGGAGTCTGCAATAGCAGCAGTGCGGGGGGGAGCCCAAAGGCTGGAGCTCTGTGCAAATCTGGTAATCGGAGGAACCACCCCTGGTGTAAGCCAGTTTAAGCAAATCCGCAAAGCCTGTGATATTCCCATAAACGTGCTGATACGGCCCCGGTATGGAGATTTTTTGTATACAGATTATGAATTTCAGATGATTGCCGAAGACGCGCAAATGTTTCGGGACCTTGGCGCAGACGGCATTGTGGTAGGCTTTTTAAAGGCCGATGGGAACCTTGATGTGGAGCGGCTGAAAGTGCTTAAAGAAAAGGCGGGGGCAGGAAATATGACCCTTCACCGTGCGTTTGATGTGTGCCGGGACCCTTACAGGAGCCTTGAGGAAGCCATAGAAGCAGGGGCGGATACCATACTGACCTCCGGGCAGCAGAATACCTGCCTCGAAGGAAAGCAGCTTTTGGGGGAACTGATCCGTCAGGCGGACGGCAAAATTGATATTATGGCGGGCAGCGGAGTCAATGTGGACACCATGGCCTGTCTCATGGATGAGATAGACGCCCGGTGCTTTCACATGTCAGGCAAGGTGATCGTGGACAGCGGCATGATTTACCGGAAAGAAAATGTGAGTATGGGCATTCCGGGAATCGGAGAGTACGATATCTTCCGTACCGAGGAGGAAGAGATACACCGGGCAAAAAGGCTGATGGAGGAGAAAGCATGTTTACGGAAGAGCGTTTAGACAGGATTTTACAGATTCTTCAGGATCAGGGAATGGTAAAAGTAAAGGATTTGAGCGCCCTTTTTCAGGTGACAGAGGACTGCATACGAAAGGATCTGAAAAACCTGGAAAATGCAGGGAAGCTGAAACGGACCTATGGCGGGGCATTAATGTCCCAGGATTATCCTTTAAAACGGGATGTGATTGACCGAAGGGATACGAATATTGAAAAAAAGAAGTTGATTGCCCAAAAGGCTTTTGAACTCATAGGCGGCAATGAAACCATATTCCTGGATATTTCCGCCACCATAATATTGGTGGTGGAAATATCCAGGAA
>JASGGP010000394.1:0-3816 GCA_047604985.1 Lacrimispora sp. | reverse complement strand
ATTTTCCTGTAATCAGGAAGAGATGGCATAAAGGAAGTGGACGTATGGAATACCGTATTATTAAATCACCGTCACCAGGAACCATGGATATTTTAAACCGCAGGAAAGGCTCCGGCACTTCCTCCCCCATAGGGCAGGCAGATGCGGTGGGACTTGTTCAGGGCAGAATCATCGAAATGGTATGCGCTGCCGATGTGGCAGAAAAAGCAGTAGGTGTAACGGTAGAGGATATCCGGGGAAGCTGCCCGCAGAATATGATCATGCTTGCGATTTTTGGGGATACGGCATCGGTAGAGGCAGCCATGGAAGAGATTAAGCAGAGAGAGAAGAGAGGTGCGGAAGAATGGTAGCGGCAAAATTGATTGATAACATATGGGCCACCAGAAAGGCGGATTCCTTAAACGGATATAAATTCATGCTTGCCGAGATCATTGGAGGCACACGGGAGGGCGAGCGGCTGATCGTAGCGGATATTATCAGCGCAGGAATCGGCGACCGAGTGATCATTTCCACCGGATCTGCTGCCAGGCGGATGCTGGGAAGCGATGAGATCCCCGTAGATGCCGTAGTGATTGGAATTATTGATGAAGACTGCCAGTTTATATAGAAAGGAAGTGATTATGTGAAGCAGTTGATTTGTGCAAAAGATGTAGAGAAGTTAAACGCTGAAGGAAAGAAGGTGTTTTACATGGAGAGTGGAAGTATCATCACCCCGTCTGCAAAGGACGCGGCCGATGCATTTGGAATCACATTCAGCGATAAAGCAGAGGAGAAGACACAGGCTCCGGCGGCTTTTGCAGGTCTGGATATTGACAGCGAAAAAATTTATATGGTACTGAAGACTTTGATGGAAAAGGGAATGTTAAATGATATTTTAAAGCCCTACGAGTCAGAAAGCCATGGTAACGGCCTTAAGGTAGTCCGTGGAAGCTCTGTGAAAATGGACGTATTTGATACGGGTGATCCATCGGCCAAGGCCTACTATCAGGAACTGGTAAGCAAGGACGAATCCCATATCAGCGCAGGCTTCCTTGTAATCGACCATTCCAGCTTTGAATGGGAGCTGACCTATGAGGAGATTGATTATGTTATCGAAGGAACCTTAACCATTGCCATTGACGGAAAGACCTATACGGCAAAGGCCGGAGATGTACTCTTCGTACCGTCCGGATCCAAGGTGGTCTGGGGTTCACCGGATAAAGCGAGAGTATTCTATGCGACATATCCGGCAAACTGGGCCGATCTGGTTTAAGGAGGTAAAGGATGCAGGCACTTGGCTTTATAGAAACAAAAGGTGTTCTGGCCGCCGTTGAGGCGGCGGATGCCATGCTGAAAGCGGCGGAGGTGTCTCTTGTGGAAAAGACCAAGGTCGGCGGAGGCCTCGTAGCCGTTACGGTGACCGGTGATGTTGCTGCGGTAAAGGCTGCGGTGGATGCCGGAGCTGCGGCGGTAGAACGGATCAACAAAGCCGCTCTTGTCACCTGCCATGTGATTCCCAGGCCTCATGAGGAGCTGGGGGCCATCATTGGAGGCGGCACCCCGGATGGGCCGGATGAAAAGGCTGAAAAGGCGGAGGAAACCGTAGAGGAACTTAGAGAGGAACCCGCTGAAGGGGAAACAGAAACCGAAGAAACGCTTTTTGACGAACCGGAACAGGAGTCTTCCATAAAAAGAGAAACCGCAGACCAGTGGATGAAGCAGGCTGGTCTGGAAGAAACCATGAAGCTACTGGAAGATCGGAAAGTAACAGAGCTTAGAACTCTTGCCCGTGAATATCCTGAACTGGACATTGCCGGACGGGAGATTTCAAAGGCAAATAAAACCTTGCTGCTGGAAGAATTCAGGAAACATTATGGACAGAATGATTGAGATTTTTAGAAAAGGAGAATCAAAACATGGAAAATTTTGATTATGATTTACGTTCCATCCAGGAAGCAAGGGATCTGGCAAGAAAAGGTGAAGCGGCAGCAAAGAAAATTGCCCAGTTCAGCGAGGCGCAGATTGACTGCATTCTCCAGAGCATGGCAAAAGCAGGTGAGGAGCACGCTCTTTGCCTGGGGGAAATGGCCGTTAAGGAGACCGGATTCGGAAAGGTAATGGACAAAGCATATAAGAACCATGCCGCCTCCACTCTTTTATATGAGCAGATCAAGGACATGAAAACCAGGGGAATCCTTTCAGAAGACCCTGTAAATAAGACAATTGACGTGGCAGAGCCTGTAGGATTGGTAATGGGAATCGTTCCTTCAACAAACCCCACCTCAACCGTATTCTTTAAATCCATGATAGCGGTAAAGTCAGGAAATGCCATTGTTTTCTCCCCTCATCCGTCTGCCGCAGAGTGTACGCGGAAAGCGGCGGAGGTCATGTGCAGCGCGGCAATCGCCGCAGGTGCACCGGAGGACATCATCAGCTGTGTGACAATGCCTTCATGGGCTCCACCAATGAGCTGATGAAGTGTAAGGAGGTTTCCGTCATCATTGCTACCGGAGGCCCGGCCATGGTAAAGGCCGCTTACAGTGCAGGAAAGCCGGCCATCGGCGTGGGCGCAGGAAATTCCCCGGCTTACATTGAAAAGACGGCTGATGTAAAACATGCGGTAAAGACTATTCTTGCCAGCAAGACCTTTGATTACGGAACCATCTGCGCATCAGAGCAGTCCATCATCTGCGAGGAAAGCAATCAGGCAGAGGTCATTGCCGAGTTAAAGAGCCAGGGCGGATATTTCATGACTAAGGAAGAGACGGACAAGGTTTGTGGCGTGTTATTTAAAAACGGCCACAACATGAACGCCAAATTCGTGGGCCGTTCCCCCCAGGTGATTGCCCAGGCAGCAGGAATCCAGATCCCGGAGGAAGCCAAGGTCCTTATCGGGAAACAGGAAGGCGTGGGAGAGGGCTATCCCTTATCCTTTGAAAAGCTGACCACTGTTCTCGGCTTTTACACGGTAAAGAACTGGGAGGAGGCCTGCGGCTTAAGCATTCGCCTTCTGCAGAATGGAATCGGCCACACCATGAGCATTCACACCCAGGACAGAGATATGGTTCTTAAATTTGCTGCAAAGCCGGCTTCCAGAATCCTTGTAAACACAGGAGGCAGCCAGGGCGGTACAGGAATCAGCACAGGCCTTCCCATTTCCTTTACCTTGGGATGCGGAACCTGCGGCGGAAGCTCTGTTTCTGAAAATGTGGGACCGAAGCATTTGCTGAATGTCAGAAGGTGGCTTTTGGTTTGAAGGACTGCGCCACTCTGGCGGCAGATGATTCCAGCTTTACCTGGAAGGAAAAGTCAGGGACAGCATCTTTCAGTCCTGCTGATTTCGTTGCCTGCTTTGATAAGAAAGAAAATACACCTGCCCCAGCCGCACAGGGAAGCTGCGACGATGAAAAGCTGGCAGCGCTGGTTAAGGAAATCGTCATGGCCATGAAAGGCTGATAAATCGGCCGGAAGTACATACACGGCAGGTAAAGCCGGCGGGCTCTGCAAAAACGCAGGCGGTAAAGAGGAAAGGAGAACAGGAATGGATAAGTATGAAGCGGTAATCAAGCTCCTGCTGGAGGCTGTGAAAAGCGATTCCGGTACGGATGAGCTTGAAATACCCGTAGGCGTTTCCAACCGCCATGTACATCTGTCACAGGAGGATTTAGAAACACTTTTTGGACGGGGATACCAGCTGACCAATACGAAGGACCTGTCTCAGCCAGGACAGTATGCGTGCAAGGAAACAGTTACCGTATGCGGTCCAAAGGGAGCCATTGAAAAAGTTCGTATTTTAGGGCCGGTCAGAAAGCTGACCCAGGTCGAGATACTGGCGGC
>JASGGP010000393.1:0-3822 GCA_047604985.1 Lacrimispora sp. | reverse complement strand
GTTGTTCGCGCTTTCCGGTATGGATGATATATCTGACGGGTCGGTGAAGTTCGGCGATACTGAGCTTTCAAAACTCCGTGAAAATGAGCTTGCGGATGTACGCCGGACAAAAATGGGTTTTATCTTTCAGCAGCCCACTATGCTGAAAAATCTGAACCTCTTAGATAACATCATCCTCCCCGCCGTTCAAGACGGCAAGAAGGATACTGTGGCGCTGGGGCAAAGGGCAAAGACGCTGATGCAAAAAACAGGAATTGATGGGCTTGAAAACAGGGATATCACCGAAGTTTCAGGTGGGCAGCTTCAGCGGGCTGGTATCTGCCGCGCACTGATAAACTCGCCGGAAATCCTTTTTGCCGACGAACCGACAGGTGCGCTTAATTCCAAATCGGCCGAGGAAATCATGGAGTTGCTGGTGGGTATTAACAGGGAAGGCACCTCGATTCTGCTTGTAACCCACGATGCGAAGATTGCCGCCCACGCTGACAGAATCTTGTTTACGAAAGACGGGAATATCGTCTCCGAACTTCCTCTGCAAAAATTCAACGGAAAGGATATGGAGGCAAAAACCGAAAAGGTACTCGCACAGATGGCTGCTGTAGGGATTTAGGTACAGGAAATGGGAGACTCCTATGCTCGGTATCCGAATAGAAGTACCGGTCGGCAGAAAGGTTGATGGCGGGTTTGTTTTATGATAGGATATCATATACACTTTGTGTGAAAGGCGGATATCATATGGAGATACCTTTTTGGGAAGATTCCTATAAGAATGATAATGTTTCTACTTTTGGCTTAGAACCTAATGCAACTATTATTGAGTTTGAACACTTGTATGAAAGTACATGGAAAATTTTGGATATTGGCTGTGGAGACGGAAAAAATTCTTTGTATTTTTCGAGCAGAGGTTTTTCAGAAGTTGATGCTTTTGATTTATCTGAGAATGCAATTGCAAAACTTCATCGGCTTGCAGAAAGGCATAACACAGCAATCAATGCTTGGGTGCAAGATTTACGACAGTTTCATTTTGAAAAGCCATATGATTTGGTCGTTTCCTTTGGAACATTACATTTTGTTGAAAAGATTGATTGGAAATCCTTGTTGATTAGGGCAAAAGAAAACACAAACATCGGCGGTATACATATTATTCAACTTTTTACGAATGTTTTGCCTGCATCTCCTGATATTGCCCAATTTGCGGTAGGGTTAGCTGATGATAGGGAAATTGAAACTTTATATAGCGATTGGAATATTCTTCAATTCAAATCATATACCTTTGAGGACGAACATCCAGGAGTGCCTAAGCATTTCCATGCTTCAAATAAGATAGTAGCCCAAAGGGTTAAATAGGCAGGCATTTCTTCTTTTGCAAAGCAGGTCTTTATTTCTTGACGATATTTATCCGTATTGGGATACCCTTCAAAGTAAACTGAAAAGCGAAAATCCCGATTTACTCTTAATCCAGTCTATATGATTGATTAATAGTAAAAATCTTATGCCCTCTGCATTTTCGTTATTTTATTAAATCATTATCCTTTCTAACCGTGCCCCTAAACGGCTTAACAGCTCATTCGTGATCGTTTTTGTTTGGTCCGCCAGGTCATAGGCTGTTATTTCAGAGTTGCCGGATTTTCCAATTACAATGGCAATATCCCCACTCATGACATTTGGAATATCAGATATATCAACTAATGTTTGGTCCATACAGATACGTCCTACAATTGGTGCTTCACAACCGTTTATTAAGACTTTTCCATTTCCGCAGGACAATGAACGAGGTAAGCCATCAGCATATCCGATTGCAAGGACAGCGATTTTTCTATCCCGGTTGGCAGTATACTGTAAACCATATCCGGCGTTTTCTCCCTTGAATAAATCTTTTACCGACGCTACTCTTGCTTTAACAGAAAGTACAGGGCGTAAATCTATAGTACTATTAAGCATATCTTCACGATTACTAAGCACACCATAAAGCGCAATTCCAATTCTCGCATAATCTCCCGATAATTCAGGATAATTTAACAATCCATAGCTTGCTTGCAAGTGTATTTTGGGACAACTATAGCCACGCTCTTTTAGCCTGGAAATCACTTCAAGAAAAATCGTTCCCTGTTTCATAGTAAAGGCCTTTTGCTGCGTCATTGTATTATCAGCAGCACATAAATGAGTATAAGCACCTTCTACAATAAGATTTTTACAGTGAAAGATATTACAAATATCATCCATTTTTTCGCTGCGTTCGCCTAAGCGGTGCATGCCTGTATCAATTTTTAAATGTACTTTGATTTTTTTACCATAAGTATTTAGTATCTTTGCATATGCATAGTCAATTACAGTCTGAATTAAGCGATATTTTCTCAATAAAAAAACTGTTGGGGGCAGGTATATCCTAAAATTAAAATTTTCCCTTTTATACCATTACGCCGGAGTTCTACCCCCTCTAAAACAGTAGCCACGCAAAAACAGTGAACACCTAAAGAATTTAATTCCTTTGATACTAAAACAGCACCGTGGCCGTAAGCGTCAGCTTTTACTGCCGCCATCATCTGGCAGCCGGACGGTAACAAATTGTATAGTTCGTTGACGTTATGGCGCAGGTTTTGGGAATTAAGTTCAATCCATGCGCGTCCCTCTCGAAAAGGATACTGGGCATATGCTGAAATAAGATTTCCAGTATAAAAACGATGCTGCGGCAAAACTACAGTCTTCATTTATTCACTGCCCGTTCAATCGCTGTTGAGATAATCTGCTCAAATGACATACCGGCAGCTTTCAGCATATTAGGAAAACGACTATGAACTGTAAATCCGGGTATTGTATTTACCTCGTTAAATACAATTTTTCCGGAAGCAGACAAAAACATATCAACTCGCGCAAATCCTTGGCAACCTAATGCCTTGAAAATTGTTTTTGCCGTTCTTTTCATCTTTTCTGCTGTCACAGCGTCTATTCGTGCGGGAACATAAATCGCAGATGTTTTAAGCGTATATTTTTCAGTAAAGCTAAAGAATCCGTCTGCAAGTTCTATTTCATCTATTTCACCAATAATCAGATTATCATCTTTGTTTTCTAAAACAGCGCAGCCTACCTCAAAACCAGAAATGCACTCTTCAATAATGACCCTTTCATCATACTCAAAGGCTAATTTTATAGCCGCCGGAAGGTCATTGCGGTTTGTTACTTTCGTAATGCCATAAGATGATCCTGCCCTTACCGGCTTTACAAACTGGGGATATCCTATTCGTTCTGCTTGTGTAAAGGCCTCTTCTTTGTCCATATTCTTTTCAAGAACAAAAGAAATTGGAACAGATATTCCCGCAGCACGAACGAGCTTATGTGCCATATCCTTGTCCATGCACAACACAGAAGATAGAGTACCGCAGCCTGCAATGGGAATACCCGCAAGTTCAAACAACCCCTGCACCGTTCCGTCCTCACCGTTTTTTCCATGCAAGACGGGAAAAGCCACATCAATATGGACTTTTTCAATTTTGTTATTTTCAAACATAAGCAAATCATGTTCAGCTCTATTAAGCGATACCATTACGGGGGTGCAATCAGAAGTATTACACCATGTATCTGCTGTTATTTTTTCAATATCACCATCAAACTTAAACCAATTCCCTTTCGATGAAATACCTATCAATATGGGAGTGTATTTTTCCTTATTCATGTGGCTGATTACCGCATAAGCAGATTCAAGCGACACGCTGTATTCTGATGAACAACCGCCAAAAATAACTGCAATATTTTGTCGTAATTGCGGACAACGCTTTAGAAGTTTTTTATTCACGCCTTCCTTGAAATCTTTTGAAGTTGCAGTAT
>JASGGP010000392.1:0-3824 GCA_047604985.1 Lacrimispora sp. | reverse complement strand
CCTCGTTTGTCGGTTTAATCGTTCATTCGTTTAGACCATTGTATGTATATTGAGTCTGATTGTCAAGACAGGAGATGATTGAGAAAGAAAATCGAGACGAAAGAAAACGGCCCGCCCATTTTATCTTTATCTGCAAGAATCTTGATAATATCCTGTTTCAGCCGTTCGGCAGCTTTTTCCGCCTCCTCACATTTTTTCCCACTAGTTACGGCATCCAGCCATTCCTCAAATACTCCTACCGTTACTATAGTATCCTGATCAAAAGCGCACAAAAAGAATTGGGTTATCGCGCCAGCCCATAAAATCAACTGGTGTGATAACCCAATTTGTAAACAGATCAACCGGAAATCTGAGCTGTAACTATCCGTCATACCTTTTTCTGCCACTTTCCACAGAGCGGTATTAATTCTGGTATTCTGGAGTTGTTTAGGTGACAAAAGGAAAAGTTACTGAACCGCGGTTCTTCTTGATATCAAAAGCAGTGTATGCGGCAGTGCTGACAATGATAGGAATTCGGATACTATCATAACCTCTCCTGAAAACACTACACACACCCTGACCGTTACTGCTTATAATCAGATCAACAATAGTATTATGGCAGAATCAAGCAGAGGTTACACAAGAAACAGCCAAATCAAACCAAATCTTGCTCTATGAACTGTTTTAAAAATGCCCAACTCACCAAAATTACATATATTCTGCAAAGAGAGCTTTCGCTCAGCAGCTATTATAGAGACGATTCTTGTTATCAATAGAAAATAGGGCTTTGCTGCAGGCTCAAATCATTAATCGTAACTCTGGTTCTTTCCGGTTAGTGAACAATGAACTCTGCAGCAGATACCCTCGTTGCGCAATGACATCACGTTCCATAGCGACATCGGTAAGCTCAATGACTTTTTGTATCTTATTTAATATACACAACTCCTTGACCACCATCAACAAGTACTTTATCCCCTGTTTTAAGTCGTGTGGTAGCGTTTCCGCATCCCACAACAGCAGGAATACCAAGTTCTCTGGCTACAATAGCAGCATGGGACAAAGGCGCTCCTATATCAATGATTGCTGCAGCTCTAGGAAAAGAGGACACCTACATTCGTGGTTGATGCTACTAATATTTCACCTGGATTAAAATTTTCCCCCTCTTCTGGATTGGTCAAAACGTGCACGATTCCTTCTATCCTGCCTGCTGCACCGGCAAAGCCTTTCAGTGTTTCAGACTCAGGCGCACTAACAGTTGTTAAAGCAGGATCATAATAATCCACTCTTCTGTTTGAATCTTCTGCCCACTTAAATGGATCGAATCTTCCACGGATCATGGATGGCAAGGGAGGCAGTGCTTTATATTTTTCAAAAGTTTCGCGTCTGGCAGGAATATGATTCAACGCTGATTTGTCTTCGCCGGAAAGCAGCTTTAAAACTTCATCCAGGTAGAGGAAAAACACCTCATCTCCAATTCCTGTCAGCTCTCCCGCTTTAAGCGCAAAAGCACGGTTAACCCGGAATACCCTGGTCCATTCTGATCGAACTGCTTCTCTGATATAACTTCCTTCCGAAGCATCTGCAATTTGCTTTGCAATCCTTTTTGCTTTCTTTGGAAAACGTTCCTCAAGCTTCTTTAAGGCCCTTTCATATTGGGTATGCTGCTTCTTGAGAAGCCCTTCTGCATCCACATCTGACCGTTTAAATTCTTCGATCTGTTTTTCAAGCCATGTTTTATCCTCAGAAGGATCAGGTATGGATATCTCAAACTCATGGGGACCCCGGTGGCCATACTTCTTTAAGTATTCTTCACGGCTCATTTCCCCTTTGATAATCTTAGTTATCCCCATAACCGGTCCAAGGCTTTCGAGTTCAGAACTTCCCCTTAAATTCGACAGCAGTGTATTTGCATCTTCCGTTCCTGAAAGCTTCGGAAGTTCCTCATTCAGCTTAAAAAGTGCCCCCAATTTTTTACGGGGAGCAAAACGGCCGACCCAAAATGCTTTACAGTTGTAAGCCCAGATTTCTTCCTTCCACAGGTCCAGCAATTCTTTATTTGACTTTGCTCCTTTAATACGTTCTTTCATTATGCTGCACCATTTGGGTGTATCCTCAAGATAATGAGGCATTGCATTGGCAGCTTCCCTGGATTTTTTTAAGGTATGGATTAATCCCGGTTTCATTGCACGAATTAACTCCAACCCTGAAAATGGGTAAATAGGAATGCTTGCTTCTTCTGTCATTTGTCCAAATATATCATTCATTTTCTTCAGCACCGGCTTATAGTCCTTGCCGAAAGCCGGGTACATAGATAATGCCATATTTATATTGGAGTACATTCTTCCGCAGATATTGCCTGAGAATAAATAATATCCCGGAATTACCATTTGTTCCTCATCAAGCGCTCTTATTACAGACCAGCTAAGCGGAGTAAAAACATCTGACATAGCCTCACCAACATTAGTATTCGTCCACAGAAAATCCCCATCCAATGTATCATTCAATTCATAGGTATCCGGATTACCTGTTTTCAGTGTTGTAATAGGCCTTGCTTGAAGAATATACAATTTCCCATTCGCGACAGCCCACTCGATATCCTGTTGGCTTCCCAATTCCTTTACAAGCTTTGTGGCATATTTAAAGAGTTCTGAGGCATATTTCTTAAAATCATTTGAGCCCTCATATTTCCCCTTTGGTCTCATCAGTTTAAATGGATATGCATTGGCTTCCCCGGAAACAAGTTGTTCGCCAAGTCCGTAGACAAAATTACCTGTCATACTTGTATGGCTGCCTGTAATTGGATCGGCAGTAAACAATACCCCTGATATTTCAGACTGTACCATCAGCATAATCACTACCGCAATTTGATGAGACTGTTCCATGCCTTGAACAGAACTGTATGTTTTTACTCTCTCTGACTCTCTTGACCGAAAGACCGTATTGATTGCTTCCAGTATTTCTTCATCTGTTTTAACGTTAAGAACAGTTTCAAACTCTCCTGCAAAGGAAGCCTGTGCTGAATCTTCACTCAAAGCAGAGGACCTTACTGCAAATAAGGCTCCTTCATTTCTCTTTCGAAGCTTGCTCAACAAAGCTTTTATCTCATCCCAGGCTTTGCTATTTAACTTTTCTTCCTGAAAAGCCGACGGTAATACTACAAAACCCTCCGGTACCGGAAATCCGTCCTGAAACATTCTGGACAGCATACCTCCTTTTCCGCCTGCAAATGCTTGAAGTTCCGGAGTTATTTCTTTAAAACATTTGACCATATTTGACATATAATTCACGCCTTTCATTGATAAAAGCACTTTTTCATCATCTCAAAATAAATATCTGCTTCCGTTAATATTCCATCTACATCAAGTTCAGTTAAAGAGATTCCCTTTTCCCTTACCATCTCCTTTTCCTTAGCCGCCAAACCTTCCATGGTCCAAAGAATAACATTTAAGGCTCTTTCAATGTCTGTACCCGCTTTAAATTTGCAGGTATCAAAATTATTCAATACTTTACTATAGCTATCTGTAAAGTATCCTTTATTTCCGGCCTCCAAATCAGCTTTTACTTCATCGCAGTCTTCAAAATTAGCCGTCTTAACAAAGTCCAACATATCAGGGAATTTATTAACAAGCATAAATTCTACAGATAAAACCTGACGCAGTCTTTTTAATATATCTTTTTCATCCAAATCTATTTTCCCGAAAAACTCATTCATAAGAATTTTTAAAGTATAGTCATATAAAAATAAGAATAAATCCTTTTTATTATTAAAATAGTGGAATAATGCCCCTTTAGATATATTCGCTTCCTTGACAATTTCATCCGTTGTTGCATTTTTATAGCCTTTT
>JASGGP010000391.1:0-3838 GCA_047604985.1 Lacrimispora sp. | reverse complement strand
GCATAGGCGATTCCGTCATCTTCCACGTTCTTCGTATAAAAGGTGGCGTAGGGCTCCAGCTCTACGCTGTGATGCCCCATAAGGATGCAGTTTTTCGCATATTCAAACATGGATAAATCATTGGTGCTGTCGCCGAACACATACGCATCTTCCAAAGGAATCCCATAATGCCTTAAGACCAGCTCAATGGCCGTGGCCTTGGAATACCAGGCCGGAATGCACTCATAGAAGTTATCACCCCGGTCAAGGATTTCAAAATCCAGTCCCAGGGCCCGGGAAAATCCCTTGATATCGCTTTTCTCATCGGAAAACAGGCAGAACTTGTCAAAATCATAACAATCATCTTCCCATCCATAGGAAGAGAGATTTCCTTCGCTGGCTACTATTGCCCGGAGCCTTTCCACTTCAGGAATCCGGGAGGTTTCCTTTCTGAAATAGCAGCTTTCCGTTCCCTCCAGCACCCCATCCAGGCCATGGGCCACGATGAGCTTCTTAATCTCCATTCCCCGCTCCCGGGGGATGGTAGCTGAAAAGAGAACTTCGTTCTCCACGATCACACGGGTTCCGCAGCCGCAGCAATAGCCATCCACTTCCAGCAGGTTTTTTATGGGGCCCATAAGACAATAGGGACGGCCGGAATTAATAAATACCAGATGCCCTTTTTCCCGGGCCTTTTCAACTGCCTGTTTCGCGCTCTCCGGCACGTTCCGGTTGACTTCGGAAAAAAGGGTGCCGTCAATATCAAAAAACAGTACCTTTCTCTTCTCTGTCATTGGTCACCTCGAAAGCACAGGGTCCCTGTGATCTCATCCATGCTGTCCACAATCGCCAGGGATTCTACCCGGATTCCTTCCTGGCGCAGACGGTCGCCGCCGGTCTGAAAGCCTTTTTCAATCACGATCCCCGCGCCTACCAGCTCTGCGCCGGATTCACGTACAATAGAGGCCAGGCCTTCCAAGGCTTTTCCGTTGGCCAGGAAATCGTCAATCAGCAGCACCTTGTCTCCGGCCCCAAGAAATTCCTTGGAAACCATGATGTCATAAACCTTTCCGTGGGTAAAGGATTCCACCTGGGTGGTGTAGACGTCGCCTGCAATGTTCTTGGTTTTGGACTTTTTGGCGAATACCACCGGTACGTCAAAATACTGGGCTACAATACAGGCGATGCCGATGCCCGATGCCTCGATGGTGAGAATCTTATTGACCTCACAGCCGGTGAACCGCCGCTTGAATTCCTTTCCGATCTCCACAAACAGCTTGATATCCATCTGATGGTTTAAAAAGCTGTCCACCTTCAGTACGTCCCCGGATTTGATCTTTCCGTCTTTCCGTATCCTGTCCTTTAAAAGCTGCATAAAGGTTCCCCCTGTCGTAAATTATTATTTTATCACAGCATTTTCCGTAAGAAAATCCATAACCTTATTATTTAAAATATAATCATCTACGTTAAACTGGCCTGCAGACTCGATCATCTTGTCAACGCTTTCATAGCCCATCTGCGCTGCAGTGTCCTTGCGGTCATCATCGGATACGGTAATGTTTTCCTTTTCTCCAATTGCGGTCACAATCAGCCTCTGCTCTACAATGGCTTCTGCCTGTGATTTCAAGGCTGTCTTAAAATCTTCTTCTGCCATACCTGTAAATGCGGTTGCAAAGGAGGCAAGATCCATGCCGTAGGCTGCTGCCTGGTTGGTGTAGCTGGCAAGAACGTTGTATAGTGGCGTCAATCGCGTCCTGGTTTGGCTTCACGGTGAACCGTTTAAGATGGCAGTATAAATATCGCTTTGTGCTGCTCCGCATCAGCGTTCTTATCGGACAGCGGTTTCTTCTTCCCCTTGTATTCATCTACGGTCTTGAAATCAGAATTTTCCTGAACAAATGCATCGTTTATTTCCGGAATCTGCTGCTCGCTTATGGTGTTGACCGTCACTTCAAATACTGGCTCCGCCAGATCCGTATTCTGGTAATTCTCCGGGAAAGCAAGGTTTAAGGTCACCTTGTCCCCCTTCTTTGCGCCGATGAGTCCGTCTTCAAAGCCGTCGATAAACTGGTTGGAGCCGATGGTTAAGTCCTGGCCCTGGGCTGTTCCGCCGTCAAATGCCACGCCGTCCTTTGTTCCCACGTAATCGATGTTTACCTTGTCCCCGTCCTCTACGGCCCGGTCCACTTCAACGTAAGTAGCCTTTGCCTGAAGAGCGCTCTGGACAGCCTGGTCCACCTCTTCGTCGGTCACTTCCACCGGAGTCTTGGTCACTTCAATCCCTTTATAATTTCCCAGAGTAATGGTGCCGTTGTCCATACCTGTTAAATCCACGGAAGCCATGGTTTCAGGCGCTGAGGACTCTTCTGCTGAGGATTCTGTTGCCGTAGTTTCTGCTGCTGTGGTTCCTTCTGCCGCCTTTTTGCCGCATCCGGAAATAAGGGTGGCTGCTGCCAGACCACACATACATACTTTTAAAATCTTTCTCATAATACAATCCTTTTTCTTTCTATTTTTAATAAGTAACAATAAAACTGCTTCCTGTCAGTTATACCATATCAGGCAAGGTAAAAAAAGCCTTTTCCGCAAATTAACAAAAATTTCAAAATTCCGTCAGAATTTAAACCATCAGGATTTATAAAATGCACAGAACGCCTTATATGTATTGTATACATCAAGCTTTGCGGAAATCTCAAAGGGTGAGTGCATGGAAAGGATGGGCACTCCCAAATCCACCACATCCACGTCCATCTGTGCCACATATTTGGCAATGGTGCCGCCGCCGCCCTGGTCCACGGCTCCCAGCTCCCCGATCTGCCAGTACACGCCGGCCTGCTCCATCATGGCGATAACCTTTGCCATCAGCTCGGCGCTTGCGTCATTGGAGCCTGACTTTCCCCGGACCCCTGTGTACTTGGTCAGAACGCAGCCCTTGTTTAAAAAGCAGGAGTTGCGCTCCTCATACACCTGGGCAAAGGTGGGATCATAGGCCGCATTCACATCAGAGGATAAGCAGATGGAATTGCGCAGGATCTTTCTCATATCTCCGTGAACCGGCTCTGCCAGATCTTCAATGTAATGGAGCACATAGTCTGAGTTCAGTCCTGTATTGCCGTCGGAACCGATTTCTTCCTTGTCCGTTAAAATGGTCACTGTGGTATATTCAGGCATTACCGTATCGATTTCCGCCATGAGGGCCGTATAGGCACAGACTCTGTCATCCTGGCCGTATGCGCCGATCATGCTCCGGTCAAGGCCTACGTCAGAGGCTTTCTGGGCAGGCACCAGCTCGATCTCCGCCCGCATAAAATCAGCCTCTGTGACGCCATAGCGCTCGTTGAGAAGCTGAAGGGCCAGAAGCTTCACCGGATCCTTGATATCCGCATCATCCAGAAACGGGATGGAGCCGATGAGCACGTTCAGCTCTTCTCCCTTTAAGCCGTCCCTTAACTTTCTGTCGTTTTGCTCTGCCGCCAGATGGGGAAGTAAATCGGATACACAGAACACCGGATCTCCCGGCTTCTCCCCGATATTCACCTCCACGGTCTCCCCGTTTTTCTTTACGAAAACTCCGTGCATGGCAAGGGGGACCGTTCCCCACTGGTATTTGCGGATTCCGCCGTAATAGTGGGTTTTAAAATAAGCCAGATCGCTTTTTTCATATAAAGGGTTAGGCTTTAAATCAAGCCTGGGGGAATCGATGTGAGCGCCGTTGATCCGAAGCCCTTTTTCAAGCCCCTGCCGCCCGAAGGTGGTGGCAATGATGGACTTGTTCCGGTTGACAAGATACACCTTTTGTCCCGGCTCATAAATTTTCCCTGCATCAAAGGGGATGTAGCCCTGCATCTCCAGCATGGCT
>JASGGP010000390.1:0-3851 GCA_047604985.1 Lacrimispora sp. | reverse complement strand
TTTTGCGCGCTGTCTTTTTTAACCTGGGAATGGTTCTTTTCTTTCTGGTATCGGCCGCGGCCTTTGTGATTTCGGAGATTTCATAAAATGCGGTTGACACTTTTCGCCAATTATGTTACATTTGGATTTAGCAAAAATACTTTGATGAGGAATAGTAAGCGGTCTGAAACATGCAGAGAGCCGGCGGTTGGTGAAAGCCGGTTGGGGATGGCAGCTGAACTGGCCTTTGAGTAGCGTACTGAAAGAGAGGAAGCTTTCTGTGTAGGTATTGCCGGAATCCTGACCGTTACAGCGGGCGGATATGATTCTTCATATCCAGTGAGAGCATACGTCTTGTATGAAATAGAGTGGTACCACGCGGTATGTCCTGCGTCTCTATGGCTGTCCTTTTGGAAAGCCGGAGGCGCTTTTTATTTATGCGGATGAAACTTGCAGAGCCCGTTTTGTCCCCATTTACCGCAGAATTCGAAACAGGGAGAATCCCTTTTGCAAAAGGAGGAAGTTTTATTATGGCAGCATCTTACAACCACAGCGCCATTGAGAAAAAGTGGCGTGAAAACTGGGCAAAAGCCCCCATCAATGTGGACGATGGAAAGAAACCGAAATACTATTGTCTGGATATGTTTCCTTATCCGTCAGGAAGCGGGCTTCATGTAGGCCATTGGAGAGGCTATGTAATCTCCGATGTGTGGAGCAGGTATCAGATTTTAAAGGGACATTATGTCATCCATCCCATGGGCTGGGACGCTTTCGGACTTCCTGCGGAAAATTATGCCATTAAAATGGGCATCCACCCGGCAAAGTCCACGGCGGAAAACGTAGCCAACATCAAGCGTCAGATCAACGAGATCGCTGCGGTTTACGACTGGGATATGGAGGTCAACACCACAGATCCCGCTTTTTACAAATGGACCCAGTGGATCTTTGTCCAGATGTTTAAAAAGGGCTTGGCTTATGAAAAAGAGTTCCCAATTAACTGGTGTCCTTCCTGTAAAACCGGCCTTGCAAATGAAGAAGTGGTAAACGGCAGCTGTGAGCGCTGCGGAACCGCTGTCACAAAGAAGAATTTAAGACAGTGGATGTTAAAAATCACCGCATATGCCGACCGCCTGTTGGATGACCTGGACAGCCTTGACTGGCCGGAGAAGGTTAAGAAGATGCAGACCGACTGGATCGGCAAATCCTACGGTGCAGAGGTGGATTTCAAGGTAGACGGAAGAGAGGAAAGCATTACGGTTTACACCACAAGGCCTGATACCTTGTACGGAGCCACCTTTATGGTTCTTGCGCCGGAGCATGCCCTTTCGGCAGGACTGGCAACCCCGGAAAACAAAGCGGCAGTGGATCAGTACATCTACGATGCTTCCATGAAGTCCAACGTGGACCGTCTTCAGGACAAGGAAAAGACCGGCGTATTTACCGGAAGCTATGCAATAAATCCCTTAAGCGGCCAAAAGGTTCCCATCTGGCTCTCCGATTATGTGCTTGCGGATTACGGCACCGGAGCCATCATGTGCGTGCCCGCCCATGATGACAGGGACTTTGAATTTGCAACAAAGTTTAATATTCCCATCGTCCAGGTCATTGCAAAGGACGGAAAAGAAATTGAAAATATGACGGAGGCCTATACTGAGGCAAGCGGCACCATGATCAATTCCGGCGAATGGGACGGCATGGAGTCCTCTGTCCTGAAAAAGGAAGCTCCGGCCATGATCGAGAAGCGGGGAATGGGCAAGAAGACAGTAAACTTCAAGCTCAGGGACTGGGTATTTTCCAGACAGCGTTACTGGGGCGAGCCCATTCCCATCATCCACTGCCCTCACTGCGGAAATGTTCCTGTTCCCGAGGACCAGCTTCCTCTTACGCTTCCTGAGGTGGAAAGCTATCAGCCTACAGGCACAGGGGAATCCCCTCTTGCTGCCATTGACGAATGGGTAAACACTACCTGTCCGGTATGCGGCGCTCCTGCAAAGAGAGAGACCAATACCATGCCTCAGTGGGCCGGTTCCTCCTGGTATTTTCTCCGCTATGTGGACAGCCACAATGATAAGGAGCTGGTCTCCAGAGAGAAAGCGGACAAATATCTTCCTGTGGATATGTATATCGGCGGCGTAGAGCACGCGGTGCTTCACCTTTTGTATTCCCGCTTTTATACCAAGTTCTTACACGATATCGGCGTTGTGGACTTTGACGAGCCCTTTGTCAAGCTGTTTAACCAGGGTATGATCAACGGCAAGAACGGCATTAAGATGAGCAAGTCCAAGGGAAATGTAGTTTCTCCCGACGATCTGGTCCGTGATTACGGCTGTGATTCCCTCCGTATGTATGAGCTTTTCGTGGGACCGCCGGAGCTGGATGCGGAATGGGATGACAGGGGTATCGAAGGGGTCAGCCGTTTCTTAAACCGTTTCTGGAATCTGGTAACGGACAGCAGCAAAAAGAATGTAGAGCCCACCAGGGAAATGCTCCGTCTGCGCCATAAGCTGATCTTTGACATTGAACAGCGTTTCAACCAGTTTAATTTGAATACGGTAATTTCCGGATTCATGGAATATAACAACAAACTGATCGAGCTGGCGAAGACGACCGGAGGAATTGACCGGGAAACTCTTAAAACTTTTGTAACCCTTTTGGCTCCATTTGCTCCTCATATCGGTGAAGAACTCTGGCAGCAGCTTGGGGAAAGCGGTTCTGTTTTCCACGGACAGTGGCCGGAATGCGATGAAGAGGCCATGAAGGAAGATGAGATCGAGATTGCCGTCCAGGTCAACGGAAAGACAAGAGCTGTTGCAAAACTTCCTGCGGACGTGACGAAAGAAGCCGCCATTGAAGCCGGCAAGGCGCTGATTGCGGATAAGATGACAGGGACTATTGTTAAGGAAATTTATGTTCCCGGACGGATTGTAAATATCGTTTGTAAATAAGGTTTTAAACAGTATTCATGAAAGTCAGGGAATTACAGACTGTATTTCAACTAAAGCATTCATAATCCGGCAGGTCATACCGGACTTAGGCACTATAAAAAACAATCATGGAATTTGTGCTCAGTGAACGAGCTCACACACAAATCCCATGATTGTTTTTTTATGGCTGAATGCAGCGCATAGTGTCCTGCTTTTTACTTTTTATTCTGTCTGGATAAATTTTTAGAAAGAAGCCGCATAGTATCGATCCGCTTTTTTTCGTTTGGGCTCATGTTGGCGCTCATAATGGAGATGAGAAGGTCTGTTTCCTCGTCATTAAATTGGATGCCTTTCTGGCTGGCCTCTGCATTCAGGCTGAGAAGTGTGGGAAGAAGCTGGTCCTTGGGAGCGGATTCCACCCGTTTGGCAAATTCGGTGAGAAGGGAAAGCTTTTTCGGGTTCATATTTTTTAGTCTTGGGTCCTGTTTCCAGTTGGTGTTCATGGTTTTTTTCTTCCTTTCTATGGAATTTAGTTCATCTGCTGAAAGGCAGACATCATCATTTGCATGGTTTCAAAACGCGCCTGCTGGTCCGGCGGAATAAAGTTTTTTATCTGGTCAAAAGCCATCCGGCCAAAGGGATTGCTGGACCGGTGGGAATTCTGGGATCTGCTTTGTCCTTCCGTTTGGGTCTGTGACTGTGATTGTGCCTGTGCCTGGGACTGAGACTGAGCCTGAAAAGGAGCTGTAAAGCTGGGAATGGTGGAGCTGGGAACCGCAGAGTTTGGAGCCAAATCGGAGTAAGCCCCGGCTAATCGAAAGCCCTGAAAGAAATTGATCATCAGGTCGATAAGATCCTGCTCCGAGGGGTTTGCAAAGGGCTTGATGGTGTTCAGCATTTCAACAGGAGAGTCGTTCCTATACCTTTCACCGGCAGAACAGATTCCCA
>JASGGP010000389.1:0-3861 GCA_047604985.1 Lacrimispora sp. | reverse complement strand
ACTGATACGGCGGTCATAGCAGCATATCCGCTGATGAAAGGCTGTGATCCCGCTTCCTGCTGGCACGCAGCAAAAACCGTAGAGTGTGGCGGCGTATGCACCAGCGCCGGTTTGCAGGGTGGTGTATTTATGGAAGTGGATGAAAATGGTTTTACAATCAAATCCGTTCAGCCGGGCAGTACAGTTTCCGCCTATTCTGTATCCGCACACTTAATTTATGAAAATTCCAATCCGATTCAGTTAACAGAGCCGGGCATCATGATTGATACTAAAAATTCAACTTATACTGAACTGTCCGATACAGCAGTGCGCGTGGAAAGTACAACCATTGAATATCTTCCTTATACGCTGAAGCTGGAGGGTTCTGGCCCTGTGGGATATCAGACCGTCAGCATGGCGGGCATTCGTGACCGTAAGGTAATGCAGAATCCAAGGAAGTGGGTAGAGGCTGTATCCAAAGCTGGTATGGAAAAGCTTGAAATGGCGGGTATTTCACGTGACAGCTATCATTTCTGGCTGCGTCCTTATGGCTACAACGGCGTTTCCGGAATGGATGTTCCCGAAGGCTATGTACCGAATGAGGTACTGATGATGCTGACGGTTACGGCTGATACACAGGAAATGGCAACGCAGATTGCCAAAGCATTCAATCCGTTACTTCTCCATTACAATATGTTTGAGGGAAAACAGATGCCTTCCTATGCCTTTATTTTCTCACCTGCAGAGATGGAACGGGGCACAATCTATGAGTTCAAGCTGTACCACACCGTATCTGTGGAGAATCCGTTAGAGCTGGTTCGCATTGCTTATGAGAATATCTGATAAAAGATCTAAGTAGCTGGTCCCATGGGAAAAGTGGTTTTCGCTTATAAAGAATATTTCTATTGAATATAGAAATTATTATAATTCGGAGGTGCAAGATGAACACGATTGAAAAGACTGTAAAATACATTCGCAGCAAAAATGCAGGTCCATTCTGGCTGACCATTGATGCTTTTTGCAATAATGTAGAAGATACAAAGAAAGTTACGGCAGCATTTGAGAGAGAACGGGAATTCATTGCCAAGGCATATCAGGTTAAACCGGAGGACTTACAGATCTTCTGTCTGGAACATATCCAGGTGGCTAAGATCAGCCTCCCACGGGTGCCGGTTGAGGGAAGCCGCGACGAGCTGGATATGCACGGCGGACAGCAGTATGTAACGCTGTTGGATATTTCTTGTTGATAAAAGCAGGCAGCGATAGAAGAGAAAGTTAATTATTTCTTTTAGTGTATGTCTGAAAACTCAGATACCTTATACTATTTGTACAAAGTGGGGTTATGTAAACCCAAAAGTCGAAATAAAATATGTTGATAGTCAAAAGGGTAAAACCACTGTTTTGGGGTTTTGCCTTTTGCTTATATTATGATGCTGTTTTTTGACCTATCAAGCACCGGATTCAGACTTTACTGCCAGCTGACACATTTTCTTCAAAACAAATGATGGAGCGGTATTCAAAGAATACCACTCCATTCATCGATAAAGAGACAAAAAACCATAAATACACAGGGAAACGACAATTTCCAGACCGCCATTTCCCTGTGTTATTTTTTAAATTATACTTTCAGAACATACCATCACTTTCTTGCCTGAAAACCACGCAGATACTGCTCCGGCCATGGATATTCAACTTCCAGATCACGAGCTGTATGCAGCACCCAGTAAGGATCACGCAGAAGTTCCCGGCCCAAAGCAACCAGATCCGCCCGTTCTCCACCCAGGATTTCCTCCACCTGATGCGGGTCCGTAATCAGACCGACGGTAACCGTAGGCAGACCGGATTTCTGTTTCAGCCACTCGGCAATTTTTACCTGATAGCCTGGATAGATCGCTGACGGCGGTGTTGACACAACTCCGCCTGAACTTACGTCCAGCACGTCAATATAGGGCTTCACCAGCTCAATGATTCTGGACATCTCTTCCATATGCATGCCATCCGGTTCATAATCTTCAGCAGATACACGCAGTAAAATCGGTTTTTCATCCGGCCAAACCTCATGTACTGCTTTCAGTACTTCAATCAGTATGCGGCACCGGTTTTCCGTTGATCCACCATAACCGTCTGTACGATGATTGGTCAACGGCGACAGGAACTCGCTGATCAAATAGCCATGGGCACCGTGAATTTCAATCGCATCAAAACCGATTTCAGCCGCCCGTGCAGCAGCGCTGCGGAATGCATTGACCGCATCTTGAATATCTTCCTCCGTCATCTCGTGGGGCATGGGAGAATCCTGGCTAAATGGAATGGCGCTGGGGGCGTAGATTGTTTTTTCCTGGGCTTCACATTTGCGCCCTGCATGATTGAGCTGAATTGCCATTTTGGCTCCCTGTTTCTGACAAGCGGCAACAATTGGCGCAAGCGCCTTTGCCTGGTCATCATTCCAAAGTCCCAGACAATGGTCAGAAATACGGCCCCAAGGCAAGACACCGGTGGCTTCCATAATAATCAGACCCGCTCCGCCAACCGCACGGGAGGTATAATGGGTAAAATGGAATTCATTTGAAATACCATCGGTTCCGGCACTGTACATACACATCGGAGGCATAACGATACGGTTGCGCAAAGTCATGCTTTTTACTGCAAGTGAGTTAAATAGGTACATAAGATATTCTCCTTTCTATAAATGCACAATTTGGTAAAATAACTTGCTTTATTTGGCCGTTAATCAAAATCACTATTGTGATAGCTGGTCAACATTTCTTTTATCTCTGTCTACCACATAAAATAAATGCAGCAGATCTTGAGTAAAACCTACTTATGCTGATTCTATCACCTATTCCAATAACTAACAATCTATTATTTTACCTTTTTACCACAAGACCTCCTCCTCTTAAGACACTTTTATCCAATAACCTCTATTATTTTTTAGAAAGTTTCTTATGTGGCATTATGCTATTACAAAACACCCTGCTGATAAATTGTTGGCAGGGTGTTTTCATATAAATTATTTTCTATGCCCAACTATACGACTGCTCCCGTCTCATTTTCAGGACCTTTTGATCTTTAAAAACCTAACTGCCATCAAAAAAGCCAGTCCAAAAAATAAAGCGCCCAAAATAAATGGTCCGTGGGAGTTCCAGGAATAAATACCTCCTGCAATCATGGCTCCTACAATGCTTCCAAGGGATTGGGCTCCATTGTAAAATCCCATGATCAGATTTTCCTGTTTCCGTTCTGCTTTCTCCGTAATTATATCCTGAATCAGAGGAATGCTGACCGAATTGGCAGAATACAGCAATATTCCGCAGAAAATCAATGCTCCGATCTGGTTGAGAAAAACCAGGCTGCTGCACAGAAAAACGCAGATGCCGCTTAAAAGAATCGTGGCCTTTTGAGACTGTCTTCTGCGTATAATGGCAAAGCACAGAGTCACGTTGGATATAAAAGAAACAATTCCCACAACGGCCTTGATCATTCCATTATAAGAAGACCCTAAATTCAGCTCGGCCTTTAAAAAGTAATTAAAAGTCTGGTCAAAGGCTGTCTGTCCGATATACATGAAAATACAAATGGCAAATATACCGGCAAATGAAACCGTCATAAATGACCGGCACTCAAAAAAGGCATGAAACGGATTGGATTGAAGCACCACCTGACGAAGCCGGACCGGCTGCTGCCGTATCTTTTTCCTCTTTTCCCTGCAAACAAGAAAAAAGAGAAATCCGGATATTATCAGAACAGCTGTCTGAATCACAAAAACAAGATATATAGAAATCTCCCCCAGAAGTCCTCCTATAAGATAGCCAAAGGAACTGAATACGCTTTGTACCGTCGCATTGATGGTAAGATAGCCGCTTCTCTCATGATCCTCCGATT
>JASGGP010000388.1:0-3884 GCA_047604985.1 Lacrimispora sp. | reverse complement strand
ATTCGATGAAAACAAAAAAAATAAAAGACATTATGGGAAAGGTAGCTCCTTTGCTTGCACTGGTTATTCTGTTCATTGTCCTATCCTTGTCAACGGATAAATTTTTCACCCTGAACAATATGATGAACATCCTTAGGCAGACGGCTGTCAACGGGCTCATTTCCGCCGCCATGCTGGTGGTGCTGATCACCGCCGGCATTGACTTATCCGTAGGTGCAAACGCCATTCTGTGCGCATGTATGATGGGTATGTTAAAGAACAGCTTTGGAATCACAAACTCCTTTGTTCTAATTCTGGTCTGCATTATAACCGGTATTGCCGTTGGCTTCTTAAACGGTATTCTGCTCACAAAAATGCACCTGCCCCATCCTTTCGTTTCAACCCTGGGCATGAAAAATGTTCTCTGCGGCCTGGCGCTGCTGGTAGTCTCAACGAAAACCATTTCCGACTTCCCAGCCGCCGTCACTTTCTTAGGCTCCAGCAACTTATTTAAAGTATCCGGTCAATTTTCCGGCATTCCTCTCTGTTTCGTGGTTTTACTGCTGGTCTACATTGTATACCATTTCTTCTTAAATAAAACTGCTTTAGGAAGAATGATCTACTGTGTGGGAGGCAACCCGGAAGCTGCCCGCCTTTCCGGAATCAATTCTGATAACATACTGATATTTGTATACAGCTTATCCGGATTTATGTGTGCCATCGCAGGCCTGGTCATTGTAGGCCGCTCCGCAGTAGCCAACCCATCGGCTGCCATCTCTCCCTATGATACGGATGCCATTGCCGCATGTATTATCGGAGGAGCCTCCTTTATGGGAGGAAAAGGAACCATCTGGGGAACCTTAATCGGAGCCCTGATGATCTCCACCATCCGAAACGGTTTAACCCTCTTAAATGCCTCCAGCTCCGTACAATACGTTGTTATCGGACTTGTAATAATTGCAGCCGTATTTATCGACGTAACCAGAACCAGAATGGAAGCAAAGGCAAAGCGCCTTGCCGCCAAATAAAAATAAACTTTCAAAATTAAAAAGCATGAAAGAACGCCAAAATCTCACAGCGCCTTTCATGCTTTTTTTCCTGTCACAGATCACAGCTCTGCTTCCACGGCCTTTACGATCTCTTCCATGCACAATTCCAAATCCCGGTTGCAAAACCGTTTTTCAATCCCGCACCTTTTTAAATTTTCTTCCTTAAAATCCTCTTCGTCTGCCAGAAATCTTCTGCACATCTCCTTGTATTTGGGAATCCTCTGAGCTTTCTCACGCTCAACAGCCCTTAAAATCCGTTCCCCGTCCTCAACCTCAAGGTAAATTGGAAACAGCTTCTCCTCTCCGAAATAAGCCCTGGTTTTCTCATAGGATTCCAGCGTACCGATCATCAGATAATTACTCCCCTCCGATAAATCAATCTGACCGTCATCCACGGTGAAATAACTCCATGGCCCATAAACTGTCTTATAAGTCCTCTCTTCGATAAGTCTGTCCGCCCTGCGAAATTCCTCCAGCCTTTCCCCCACAGTAAAGTGATACTCCACGCCATCCTTTTCCCCATCCCGGATAGGCCTTGTAGTATATAAAATAACCTTTTTCAATTGAGGAAGCCTTTCCAAAAGTCTTTTATAAACAGTATCCTTTCCGGTTGAACTTTTTCCCATGACATAAAATATTTTCCCCATTCTAATCCGCTCCATTATTTCATTCTAAATTCATTCTAAATTCATTCCAGATTCATTCTATTTTCTTTCTATTTTCTTTCTGATTTCATTCTCTTTCTTTTTATTTTCATCTTACTTTCTTTCTATTTTCTTTCATCCACCACATAGAGAATTTCCGCATTTTTATCCTCCATTCCCTGTATTGGAAGCCCTAATTTCTTGTATTTCATAATCAAATCAATATCAGTCTTTCTCAAAACTTCTCCCGGTGCAACAATGGGAATTCCCGGAGGATATACGTAAATAAACTCCGCCGATGCCAGTCCTTCCGCACCCGGTATAGGAACCTGATATTTTGGCGCATCCATTGCCTGAGCTATGGTCATCCGGCTTTCCGGAATCTCATCTATAGCGTGATTTATGGACGACCGCCTTTCCGGAATCTCATCTATAGCGTGATTTATGGACGACCGCCTTTCCGAAATCCCGTCTATAGCCGGATTTATGGGCAGCCACGTTTCCAGAATCTCATCCATGGCCGGTAATAGGCCCTCTTTACCCTTATTCTGTCTCTTAGCGTCCAGTTCAGCATCTATCTCTAAAAAGGCTCTACAAAGCCTCTCAAGACCTTCCTCAGTATCAGCCAGAGTGGTAATTGCCGTCACATAATCCGAACCGCACATTTCCATTTCCAAATGGTATATTTTCCTCAGCCTGTCGTCAAGCTGAGCTCCGGACATTCCAGTCCCCCTTGAAGAAATAATGATCTTAGACTTGTCCATATCATACACTCCAAAATGCCCTGTAATTTCCTCTGTGAGAAGCCGGAGCTGCCCCATACCAGACAGCCTTTTGCGAACCCTTTCCAACCGGTCATAAAACATCACCATTTGATCGGAACCTTCTCCGGACATATAGCGTATGCAGTTTTCGATTCCGGCCATGAAAACATAAGAGGGACTGCTGGTTTGATACATATGCACATAGCGTTCCACTCTTTCCAAATCCACATCCCCTTCCCTGACGTGCATAAGAGCCGTCTGTGTAAAAGACGGCAGAGTCTTGTGAAGACTCTGTATTACCACATCCGCCCCCAATTCCAATGCCGAAACAGGAAACCCTGCTTTCTTTCCATAAGGGAAATGAGCTCCATGAGCTTCATCCACAATCAATGGCAGTTGAAAGCCATGCACAACCTCTGCAATGGCCTTAATATCCGAAACAATTCCGTCATAAGTCGGGGATACCACAAGCACCGCCTGAATTTCCCGATGCTTTATCAACATCTCCTCAACCTTTTCCGGCATTAATCCACCTTGAAGCCCGAACTCCGGTATTATTTGTGGATAAATGTACTCCGCCTTCAGCCTATTGAGGAAAACTCCATGATAAGCAGACTTGTGACAATTCCTGCTCATAAGAATGGTTCCCCCATTTGACACTGTACCGCTTACAGCACTGAGTATCCCGCAGCTGCTGCCGTTTACCAGATAATAAGTCCTGTAGCTGCCATAAATCCCGGAAGCCCATTCCATGGATTCCTTCAAAATCCCTTCCGGATGATGTAAGTTATCAAAACCGTCTATTTCCGTAATGTCAATGGAAAATGGATTAGGAAAATCCGCAGCAAATTTCTCTCCGCTCTGCCTTTTATGCCCCGGCATATGGAAAGGATAAAAATCTGACTTTCCATACTCCATCAGCTTTTCCAATAACCCTGATGCCTTATTCATCATTCAAACCGTCTTTCCTTTTAAATTTCTAAAGCTTATCTTTTTTCCTCAGCCTATCTCTTTTTTAAATACTCTACCTATTTATTTAAGGTTCATCTTTTCTAGATTCATTTTTTTAGATTCATTTTTTTAGATTCATCTTTTTCAGATTCATCTTTTTTAGATTCATCTTTTTTAGGTCCATCTTTCTAAATTCATCTTTCTAAGCTCATCTTTCTAAGTTCATCTTTTTAAGATTCATCTTTTTAAGATTCATCTTTTTAAGATTACCTCTTTCCTTAGCCCTAACTTTTTTAATCCTGCCTCTTAAGTATAGCATTCTTGTCCCCGCTTTACAATTTTTTCCGGCAGCGTTATAATACTTACTTAGAAATATAAATGAAAGCGTGCTGACATCAGCAACAGAATGAAGGTTATTATGAGATTAATAGAATTTAAAATGGAGCGCCCCGGCCTGGTGAAAGCAGGAGATGAAGTTCAGATTATAGAGCGGGAAG
>JASGGP010000387.1:0-3909 GCA_047604985.1 Lacrimispora sp. | reverse complement strand
ATTTGAAAAGCGGCTGATTTCCCTTTCCATCTACAAAAAGAACGGCTTCCTGATGATCCGCTGTGAAAACTACTCGGAAAATCCTTTGGTCATGGCGGGCAGCAATCTCCCGACTACCACCAAAAGCAATAAGCAGTACCATGGATACGGGTTGAAGAGCATCCAGGCCGCATCGCAGAAATACGGCGGGACCATGACCATATCTTCCAAGGACAACTGGTTCATCCTTCAGATTCTTATTCCTGTTGGGGAAAATCCATTGTAGAACAATCGCTTTGATTTAAAGCGTTTCTTTTCCCGGAAAGCTGAATTTCAGGCAAACCCATTTAAAGTACAAAAAACTGCCGGTCATACGATGACATCCGGCAGTCTTTCTTATATGCTTTTATATTCTTTTTATTGGCCTCACACGCTCATTTATATGCTTTCAGAATGTTTGTGCTCTGCCATTTATTCAGAAATTCAACCTTTGAAAACCCACCGGAGAGCAGGGCCTCTGTTTCATGCTCCCTTGTAAGGGGAGTATCATAGTGATAGAATTCACCGTCACATATTCCCAATTCCTTTTTCAGACGGGAAAGCTCTGAAAAATTCTGCATTTCCACTCCATCATTTTCTGCCATATAGTCCGTTAAAATAAAATATCCGTCTTCTTTCAAGGAATCATGAAGCTTTTTATAGAGTGGAATTTTCTGTTCCAGGGTGAAATGATGCAGGGACTCAAGGAAAGCAGCGTCATACACATTTTCTCAAAGGATTGAAATCCAGCCATCGATCAGGTGAGCTGTGAGGGAAATTTAGCCTGCAGCGCTTGCAGCATGCCGCTTGCCAAATCAATTCCTGTTATTATCGCAAGAGGGTTGACCTTAAAATATTCATCTAATTCCAGCCCTGTCCCGCAGCCCAGATCAAGCACCTCGCAGCCCGGGGCCATGGGCAGAAGCGACGCCGTATAGGGATAAAATATTTTTGCAGAATTAATACCGCTCAGTTGGTGGTCCTCATATCCGTCTAAACGGCGGTTAAAAAAATCTCCCATTTTTTCCAGTTCCATTACAGCCTCCTTTGCATGGTCAGATATAAAATTGACTGAGACATGCCATACCATTTTTTACCCTTGTCTATAAAAGAATACTCCTATTTCTTGTGACTATCAATATTAAAAACAAAGAAAGAACGCCGGAAAACTGATTTTTAATCAGCTTTCCGGCGCGCTTTCCCTATACCGTCTCTTTATTTGTCTTCATTCTTAAAAATGATCTTAAATATGGGGAAAAACACCCAGAATGAAATGGCGGAGTTAATCAGCATGGTGATCACATCTGCAATGGTCTCTCCCCCGCCTCCAAGCTTCAAGCCATTCATAAACAGGTTGTAAATGGGCGCCTTATAAAGTCCCTGAAGGGCGGCCGCTCCAATGGTGATAATGATATAGGCAATCACGTACCACATGGCCGCCTTTGCGGCGCTGTTGTTTGCCTTAAACGTCACATTCCTTTGAAGAAAGAAGTTGATGACCTGGGCAATGGCCATGGTGATTTCTACTGCCAGAAAATAGGCAAGCCCGCCTCCTCCTCCCGCAGAAAGCTTTCCTGCGGCATAATTGAATATATAGTAAGGCGTGCCGTCCATATTGGAGCCCACATGCCATACCTGGAAATTAGCATCCACCAGGGAGGTCATTCCGAAAAGATTCCGGAAAACCGGCATTAAAATCATCTGCAATACCGTGACCCCGTTGGATACGATGAAAAATATTAAAAACTGCGCAGCCGTCGGATGTTTGTGGGAAAATGATTTCCACCCGGCCTTTATTCCTGCAACCATGATCTCCCCCCTTTCTATTTCCCGGAAAGCTTCTTTTCATAAGCCCGGTTCGCCCTTGCGTTGGCAAAATACCCGCCGATGATCTTCTTCATTCCCCGGAAGAAATGGCCGTTGACCGCCAGCACCATTCCTCTTGCCATTTCCATGCTGACCGCTCCTCCCGTCATTTTCGCTATGCCCCGAAACGGCATGTTATAGATGAACAGAAGGTTTAAATCCGGTTTTCCTTTCGCCTCGCTTCTGGCTTTCAGGCTTTCCAAAATCCTGCGGATCAGCCTTGCCAAAGGACTTTTTGCATAATACATCTGGCAGAGGGCATCGTTTATTCCCAGCTCCCCGGACCATTTTCCATCAGGTACCGGATGGCCCAGCAGGATTTCAAATTCTTCCCCGGACACATTCCGGACATCTCCTGAATAATAGGATTTCAGATTCTCCGGATTATATGGCAGCAGGTCTGTGGTACCTGCCATTGTTACGGTCTGGCTCAGCCTTATATCCGACACGCTGGCACCAAGAAATATGGTATACGCGCCGCCTTCCACCTCAAAACGGCCCGTTGCGTTATTCCAATAACGGAAAGTCTTGTCATCAAAGGGGATGGTGACTGTTCTGCTTTCCCCGGCCTTTAAAAACACCTTGGCAAATCCCTTTAATTCCTTATCTGGCCGGAAGATCCTTCCCTTTGGTCCTCCCACATAGAGCTGCGCCACCTCCTTGCCGTCAAGGCTTCCCGTGTTGGCGAGGGTAAACCGGACGTTGTCTTCCGATACCTGAATATCAGAATAGGAAAAGGCAGTATAGGAAAGTCCATAGCCAAATGGGTACTGAACCGGAATCTTATTGGTATCGTAATAGCGGTACCCCACATAAATGCTTTCCCGGTATTCACTGCTTCGCTCCGCACTGGGGAAATACCGGAAAGCAGGAGTGTCCTCATACTTTAGGGGGTATGATTCGCTTAACCGCCCGGACGGGTTCACCGCTCCGGTAATGACCCGAAGCATAGCTCCGGGGCCTGCTTCTCCGCCTAAATAGCCGTGAAGAATGGATTTGCAGAGTCCATGCCAGGGCATTTCAATGGCAGAGCCTGCGCTTATGATTCCAACGATGCCGGGGTTTATCTCAGCCAGATATTCCAGCAGGCGGATCTGATTTTCAGGTATTCTCATATGGCTGCGGTCCATTCCCTCGGACTCGCTCAGTTCATCAAGTCCAAAGCAGTAGAGCACCACATCGGCTTTGGCAGCCAGCTTTCCTGCCTGCTCTTTCAGGGCTTCGTCCTCTTTCCCGCTGCGCAGATAGCCTCTGGCCGCTCCGATACAGTCTATGGCGGTATAATCCCGGATCACGGCTTCCATGGTCTCTAAGTGATGGGGGTTCACCAGAGAGGAGCCTGCACCCTGGCAGCGGGGATCAAAGGCGAAATCGCCGATGAGGGCCACCTTGCAGCCCGGCTTTAAGGGAAGAAGGTCCTGGCTGTTTTTAAGGAGGACAATGCTTTCCTCTGCCGCCTTACCTGCCAGCTGATGATGTGCGTTCTGATCATAAGAGCTTTTCCCGCCCTCACTTCCTGCCGTAAGCGCAAGCACAGCCTCCAGCAGATCATCCACGCAGGCGTCCAGCTCTTCCATGGAAAGGCTGCCGTCCTTCACCGCTGCCAGCAGCTCCCTGGCCGAATCCAGGCCGGGGGCGGGCATCTCTAAATTGGAGCCCGCTGCCACACCCTGGACATGATCATTGGATCCGCCCCAGTCGGTGACGACCATGCCGTCAAAGCCCCACTCTCCCCGAAGGATATCTTTCAGCAGGTGCTTATTTTCATTGGCATAGACGCCGTTGACCTGGTTATAGCTGGTCATAATGGACTTGGCCCCGCCTTCCTTTACGGCGATTTCAAATCCTTCCAGATATATTTCCCTGAGCGTTCTCTCATCCAGTACAGAATCCATGGCCATACGCCTCAGCTCCTGGCTGTTGACTGCAAAGTGCTTGGGGCAGGCATAAACGCCCTGGCTTTGAATTCCTTTCACATAGGCGGCTGCCATTTTCCCGGCCTGGTAAGGGTCCTCGGAAAAGTAC
>JASGGP010000386.1:0-3915 GCA_047604985.1 Lacrimispora sp. | reverse complement strand
CAAAGTAGGTGTACTTGTTTCTTGCCATGGATTCCCCGGCAAAAGCGTCTTTTAAGTTCTGTTCTGTTTTTGTACCCGCATATTTGGACATCGTCTTAACCCTCCTGAATTTATGTTGAAACCATCATGGTTTACCCACTTATTTATTTACCGAAGTATCTTTCCAGTAAGCCCTTGAATGCTTTTCCGTGACGGGCTTCATCCTTAGCCATTTCATGTACAGTATCATGGATTGCATCCAGGTTTAATGCCTTTGCGCGCTTTGCAAGGTCAAACTTACCGGCTGTAGCGCCATTTTCCGCATCAACTCTTAACTGCAGATTCTTCTTTGTGCTGGGGGTTATGCACTCGCCTAACAGCTCTGCAAATTTAGAAGCATGCTCAGCCTCTTCAAAAGCGGCCTTCTCATAATATAAACCGATTTCAGGATAGCCTTCTCTGTGGGCAACTCTTGCCATGGCAAGGTACATGCCAACCTCGGAGCACTCGCCTTCAAAGTTTGCTCTTAAATCCATCATAATATCTTCTGGAGAACCCTGAGCCACACCAACCTCGTGCTCGCATGCCCAGGACATATTTTCATCCTGTAATTTGAACTTGTCTGAACTTGCCTTGCAAATCGGACAGAATTCAGGAGCTGTCTCTCCTTCGTGAACATAACCGCATACTGTACAAACCCATTTCTTCATGATCCTATGTCTCCTTTTTTGTTGAATATTTTCGTGTGAACCATAATCAATAACAGTAATGATTACTGATATTAAATTTAGCACATCTTTTTTCTTATGTCAAGACTTATCGGTAATTATTTTTCAATAGTTTGAATGAATGCCGGGCGCGTACCCTATAAAAATATTCAGGCGGCTTGCGTTTAATGAGCGGGCTCACTAAGCATAAGTTACTTCAATATTTCTTCATGGCTTACCGGTAAGCAGCTGTTGCAGGTTCCGTAAAAGAAAATAGTATGGCTGTCTACCTGTCCATCTGTGTGCTCCTGTGCCAGATGGTTGATATTATCCATGGGGGGCAGCGGCAGATCGTAAACCTGACCGCACTTTTTACAAACAAAATGATAGTGGGGTGAAGTGTCCGCATCAAAGTGATCTGCTCCGTCTCCGCATGTCAGCTTCCGGATTTCCCCCAGCTCCACCAGAAGATTTAAATTCCGGTACACGGTGCCAAGGCTGATATTCGGGTATTCCTCGCGGATGGAGGTATATAAGGCATCGGCGGTCGGATGGTCGTGCCTCGCCATAAGACTGGCTTTGATGGATTCCCGTTGACGGCTGTACTTTAATGTTTTCATGGCCGCTTCCTTTCTAAAAATAGAAATAATAATTATATTAGTAATTGTTACTAGTTAATAATAAGTCATGAAAACTGTTTTGTCAATGTATTGACAGAAATTGGATGGGCTTCTATATGCTTTCCCTGGCAATCCGTATAAACTCCTTGGTGGCCTGGGATAGGTACCTGCCCTTATGGCATCCAAAAGCCAGGGTGCCGTGACTTTTTCTGTAATTTAAAGAGTAGTAATTAAGCCCTTTCTTTTTGGCAGTCCCGTCAGCGGAACTTCCCGAGCCGGACATGAACATTCTGGGGTAAAAGGTGATTCCCATGCCTTTGGCTGCAAGTGCCAGCACGGTCTCAATGTTTTCCGTTTCCAGCAAAATGGCAGGAGAAAGCTGGGCGTCCTCGAAAATTTCGTCGGCAATGGTCCTGACCCGGTTGCCCTTATTGATGAGCAGGTAGGGACAGTCCTTTAAAAGCTGAACGTCGGCATTTTCCTCCAGCACCTTTTTCATTTCTGCCTGCTGTCCCGGAAAATACTGATCCAGGATCTGGTCGGGGACCACCAGAAGAATCTCCTCCTCACAGATGGGGACTGCTTCCACGTTTTCCGCCTTAAAGGGCAGTAAATCAATCATCAGATCGATTTCCCCGTGAATCAGGGCTGTGCTTAACTCAGACGAATTACCCTCCACCAGATGAAGCTCAATGTTGGGAAATTTCTGCTTGTAGGCGGGGAGAATGGCGGGAAAGAAGAAAACGGCCCCTGGTGTGGGATACGCCGAGGGAAATCTGTCCTGTGGCGAAATCCTTGATATCGGCCAGCTCCCGGTAGGTCTCGTCCTTTAGGTCCAAAAGCTGTTTTGCCCGGAGCTTTAGGGCGCGGCCCGCATGGGTTAAGGTAAGGGGCATGGTGCGGTGAAAGAGCTGGACATCGAATTCCTTTTCCAGATTGGAAATGTGGTTGCTTAAGGACTGCTGGGAAATGTAGAGCCGTTTGGCGGCCCTGGTAATGTTTAATTCCTCAGCAACAGCCAGAAAATATTCCAGATTCAGGAAGTTTATCATAGATAATCCCTCAGCTTTGGAATGTAGGGCAGAAGCCGGTCTAAGGAACTGTTGACGATAAGCTCTTCCGGGAAGTCTACATCATTTATCAATTCCCATGCCCTCTGGTGGTTTCCCACATCCGCTTCAATATGGGCGTCGCTGTCGAGGATAACGCAGGTGCGGTAGCGCTTGCAGGATTCCAGCATGGCCCGGCAGTTCTCCCAGGCGTTGGTTCTGCCGCTTAAGGGATGGAGAGAGCTGGAGTTGACCTCCAAAAGAGTGTGGTTTTGAGCGGCTGCGGCTGCTAGAGTGTCATAGTCTGCGGGGAAACGGCCGTCGTCAGGGTGGCCGATGATGTGGATGAGAGGATTTTCAATGGCCCCTAAATAGGCCTTGGTGTTTTCCGAAACAGTACCGCTTTTATAACAGGGCTCGTGAAGGCTTGCGACGGAGTAGTCCAGCTTTTCCAAAAGGCCCTTCCGTAGGTCCACCTTTCCGGTGTAGTCCAGGATGTTGAGCTCAGCGCCCATGAGTATATGCACTCCGTAAAGGTTACGGGGGATGACTTTAAAATTTATAAAATAAAACTCATGGCATGTCCCCGGCATCTTTGGTGAGTGGTCCGTGGAGCCCATGAGGGACAGGCCTTTGTCGGCAGCCGACCGGGCCATTTCGTATAAGGTGTTGTAAGCATGTCCGCTGGCTATGGTGTGGGTGTGTAAGTCCATGATATCTTTCATGATTTGTTTCCTTTCCGTATCAATGCCTGATTATTCCGTACTATATTTAAATATAACACATTTTTCCAGAGAAAACTATAGAAATATCAGGCAGGATGTGATAAATATATAGTTAGATTTTACACAGAAAAAGGCATTTTATGAATGGAGGAGAGCCATATGAGCGAAGAAATGAAAGAAGGAATCATGGAAGAGGCAAAGGAAGAAGTAACTCAGGAAGCGACAGAGGAAACAGAGAAAAGAGAAGAGACGGGAAATGCAGAGGCGGAAAAAACAGAGACAATGGACGATTACGCTGCGGAACTGGAGGCATCCTTTAAGAGGGTAAGAGAGGGGGACGTGCTGACCGGAACTGTCGTAAGCGTAAGTGAGGATGCGGTGCTTGTGGACTTAAAGTATTATGCGGGAGGAATCATCAATAAGGAAGACATAAGCGGAGACCCGGAGTTCCTTCTGGTCCAGGAGATCCATCCGGGAGATGAGATCACCGCCACGGTCATAAGCACCGACGACGGGGAAGGAAACATCCTTCTTTCCAGAACGCTGGCAACCAGCCTTGAGGCCTGGGAAAAGTTAAAAGTCCTGTTAAATGACAGGACCATTGTAAACGTAAAGATTGCCGAGATCGTAAAGGGCGGAGCTGTCGTCTGGTTAGAGGGCATCCGGGGCTTTATTCCTGCCTCCAAGCTGGCGGCGGAATATGTGGAGAATTTAGAGGAATACAATGGAAAGACCATTGAAGCCACCGTCATCACCGCAGATGAAGAGAACCACAAGCTGGTGCTTTCCGGCAGGGAGCCGGCCCTTTTAAAGCTCAATGAGGAAAAGAGCCGGA
>JASGGP010000385.1:0-3921 GCA_047604985.1 Lacrimispora sp. | reverse complement strand
AATCTGCTTTGACCGGAGATATCAAGGAGCTTCGCTCTTTCTTCGTGCTGGTATGGCTGGCCTGTTTCTTTGCCGCAGGTCTTTTGTCCCTTGCCCTCTCCCACTTACTGACCCGGAACTTAAAGGTCCTTGGCCGGATCATCGGGCGGATCAATGACAGGACCTACGAGGAAAAGGTCTCTTTCCGGTACTCCGATGAAATCAGCCTTTTAGGAGTCCAGCTGAACCAGATGTATGACACCATACAGCTCCAGCTGATCCAGATCAAGGAGGAGGAGAGGAAAAAAGCAAAAGCGGAAATCCAGATGATGTCGGAGCAGATCAATCCTCATTTTCTGTACAATACTCTGGAATGTATCCATTTTCAGGTGTTAAACGGGAACGGGGATACGGCAGGCGGGATGCTGGAAAGCCTGGGACGGTATCTCCGGACCACCTTAAGCGTGGGAAAGACCTTTATATCGGTAGAAAAAGAGGTGGAGCATGTCACGTCCTACATGGAGATCATGAACCGCCATTCCTCCGGCGGAATCCATTTCTCCTCATATATTGAACCGGGACTTAAGGAACGCCAGATCATGAAGGTCCTGCTGCAGCCCCTTGCGGAAAACAGCATCAAGCATGGCTTCGGCGGAGCCGTAAACGGCCTGGGGCCGGTTCCTCCCCAGATTACGGTGAATATCTCTTCGGAAAATGGGCGGATACGAATTGAAGTTTCTGACAACGGAAAGGGAATTGACATAGAAAAAGCCTCCGCCTGCTTAGAAGCGGAAACCCCGGAATCAAAAAAGCATTTTGGCCTTCACAATATTTATAAACGCCTCAATGCCTGCTATGAAAATAACGCAGAAATTTCCTTTGTCAGCATCCCTTATCTGAAAAACAGTGTGATCATTGAGATTCCCGACGAGGAAGCTCCGAAAAAAATCACTTGACCTTTTATCTTAAGGAGCATATACTTGAGGTTTGTACGGCAGAAAAAAACTGCCGCAAATCTATTGATCAGGTGAAGCAGTCATGAAATCAAATTTTCTGAAACAAAGCAATGAACAAAGACGGGAATTAATCCTCAACGGTCCCGTTTCTTCAACCATATTATTCCTGTCCGTCCCCACCCTTATGATGGGCTTAATCCAATCCGCCATACCGGTTATCGACGGCCTGTTTCTTAACAATCTGGTGGGAACCCAGGCGGCCAGCGCCGTTACATACTGCACCCCCATTGTAAACATGATCGCTGCCCTGGCCCAGGGCTTAAGTGTGGCCGGAATGGCCATCATCGGCCAGTCCAACGGCAACGGCAACTTTAAGCACAGCCGGAAAATTTCCATCCAGATCATTGTTTTTACGTTTTTGGTGGGGTTTCTGCTGGCTCCCTTGCTGATTGCCCTTGCCTTTCCCATATCCGCCCATGTAAACGAAGAAATCTCCCATGACGTCTTCGTCTACTTAGCCCTCAGCGCCTGCGTGACGCCCTTTTCTTTCATGGAATCCATTTATAATTCCATAAAGAATGCCAACGGCAAGCCGGAGGATACTTTTATCCGTATGGTAATCATGCTGATTTTAAAGATTATTTTCAGCGCCTTATTTATTGCAGTCTTTCACTGGGGTCTTGTGGGCACCGTTATGGCGTCTCTGGCATCCAACTTTTTAATCACCCTGTGGATGTACTATGAATTGTTCTTAAAAAAAACGGGAGAACGGTTTGCCCTTGCCGGCTTCCGGTTTGACTGGAGCATTATCAACACCCTGCTGCGCATCGGCTTTCCGGCCATGCTCTCCAGCCTGATGCTCAACCTTGGCTTCTTTCTCATCAACAACGAGGTGGAAAAGTACGGCGCCGTGGTTTTAAACGGACAGGGGATTGCCAATAATATTACGACCATATGCTTTAACCTGCCTTCCTCCTTCGGTTCTATATCACCACCATGGTCAGCATGAACATCGGAGCAAGCCAGCCGGATAAAGCGAAAAAGTCCTGTCTTGTGGGCTGTGTCATAAGCGCCATTACCGCCGCCCTTTTAATCGCCCTGGTTGTACCCTTATCTCCGATGCTTACGGTTTTGTTTACCAGGGACGCCGATGTCCTTGCCGTGGCAAACCATGCGCTTCATATTTATACCTATTCCGTCATCGGCTTCGGTATCTGTATGGTTCAGCAGGGAGCCTTTATCGGCTTGGGAAAGACCAGAATCACACTCTTTATCAGCCTGCTGCGGGTATGGCTCCTGCGGTATATATTTATCCTTGTGACAGAACATTTTCTCGGCTATGATTCGGTGTTCTGGGGCAACTTATTTTCCAATTACGCGGCCGCCATTATTACAACCATACTGATATTCCGGGCAAAATGGGTTTCCGACATCAATTACTGACAGAAATAGTTTAAACAGCGGTACCATACCACGCTTCCCAAGGTGAATCCGACTTCACATATTCCAGGAAGGGTTGTATGATACCGCTGTTTTTTCTTTCTATACTGATTTTTAATACCTCTTCATGTAAATATCTATAAGGTGATTACTGCTGTTGTTAAGGAATAAGGCTTTGCCGCACATTTTACCAGCTCTCCCTTCATCCGCACCACATAGGGAACCTCCTCCGCCGACCGGTTTAATACAATCAGAAGGAACGAACCGTCCGGATTCTCCCATGCGGTCACATCGAGACCGGAGGTATAGCAGGTGCTGGCGATCCGCACCGCACCTGGCCTGATAAAATGGGCGAAATGCCAGTAATACCGTAAGATATACCGTTCCTCCAGCTCTTTCTTTCCGGCGTCAAACAAAAACGGCGCGTCGCAGTAATTGCCCGTATGATTGGGACCTCCCTCTTCATCCAGAAGAATGTTCCAGTCGTAAAAGCCGTTCATGCCGTGGTTTAAGTTTCCGATCATATCGTGGGCCAGCCTGCCCGCATTGACGCACTGGTCTTCCTTTCCGAACTTTGACAGTTCCAGACAGCTTTCGGAAAGAATCAGCTTTTTATCGGGAAACTTCTCACGGATCAGAGATAATGCTTCAAAATGGTCGCCGCTGTACCAGTGGAAAGCCACGCCCGTGATCATCTCCTCGGTGGTTTCATCAATAACCTGGCAGGCCCGCTCAAAGGCTCTTTCCTTGTTATGATCCCAGATGAAGATTTCAATTGGGGTAAAATGATTCTTTTCCAGCTCCGGATATAAGTAATCTCTTATAAAGATCTTTTCTTCCTCAGAGGTGTACACGCAGGAATCCCAGAGCTGCACGGCCTTAGGCTCATTCTGGATGGACAGGCGCTTCACCTCATAGCCTCTGTCCCGGTATTCCTTTATATAGCGGCACAAATATCTGGCCCAGGCTCCGTAATACTCCTTTTTTAAGGAGCCGCCGTGCTTGCGGGCGTTATTTGTTTTCATATAGGCCGGCGGGGTCCAGGGAGAAAGCATGACGGAAAGCTTTTTCCCGCGCCTGGCCTCCGCCCGGTCTAGAAGGGGAAGCATGTACTGCTCCACATCCTTAAAATCAAATTCTTCAAAACCGGCGTCCTCCGGATTATCGTCGGCGGCATACATGTGGGTGGAAAAATCGCAGCTGTCAATGGGCATGCGGACCATGACGTAATTCATCTCATCCGGTAAAAAATATTTGGAAAGCAGGGTATTCTGCTGTTCTTCACTCATTTTTGCAAAAACAGAGCCTGCCGCATCGGTCAGTGCGCCGCCAAAGCCTTCCATGGTTTGATAACGCATCTGAGGGTATAAATTGATGACCTGGTTTTCCGCTCCGTCATCAGGCGTAAAGGCTGTCTCCTGCTCTTCCCATACTGCCTTTTCTTCTCCGTAAGTGCAATAGCTGTGTAATTTCATATTTATCTCTCCTTCGATATCATTAAATCCCAATCTTTCTGTCCCCTGCCGCCTCTTCGGCAGCAATTGTC
>JASGGP010000384.1:0-3948 GCA_047604985.1 Lacrimispora sp. | reverse complement strand
CCTGCGGTTGGAACAAAAGCTTTTAAAATCATGTTCTCCTATAAGATAGGAAGCCGCCCGTTCCATGGCTCTCACATCAAGAGGCTTCATAAGGCCGTAAATGTATTTTCTTTCAAACACATCTTTCCTCCCGCCGGTCTCTATCCGGTAGAGATAGGTCTTTTCCTCCGCGTGAAGCCTGCTGTGAAAACGGTCCGGAGCCAGCTCCACCGTTTTTACCCCAATGTCCTCCGGCAGATGACGGTTTAAGTACTCCCTGATTTCCTCTTCCGAAAGATCTACGTCCCCGTGAAAATTCGCCACCTGACCCAGAGCATGAACTCCTGCATCTGTCCGGCCCGAGCCGTGTACTTCCACAGGCTGTCCCATCATGCGCTCTAAAACACTTTCTATTTTTCCCTGTATTGTCTGGCTCGTATTGTCCTGTTTCTGCCAGCCGTCATAACGGCTTCCGTCGTATTCCAGCACCATTCGATAATTTTTTAACATTAATTTCTCCGTCCTTCCCTTTCTCAGCCTCAACAAGGCCATAAGCAGGGTTCCAAATGCCACTCCCGCGCAGTCCAGCCATACATCTGATATCTGGCCGGAACGTCCACTTACAAACAGCTGGATGGTCTCATCCACAAAGGGGACCGCATACCCCACCGTTAAGTGGATAAACCACCGTCTCTCTCCCGTAAATTCACAGGACCGCACACAGCAGAACAGTATCATCCCCAAAAGGGCATATTCTGAAAAATGGGCGGTTTTGCGGATAATGTGGTCCGTAAGCCAGGAACTCCCTGCTCCCGATGCTGCCAGGAAATGCCTGACCAGCTCAAGAGCCTTTCCGCTGTCCACGGAGGAAATATCCGCCGGCTTCATGGAATTGGAAAATATAAACAGTATATAGACCAGAAGAATTGCCAGCCAAATATATTTCTTTCTCACCATCGTTTTCCTGTCACCGTTTCTTTAAAATGCCGCTGCGCTCCACCATTTCCGCCGCCTGAACCAGAAGCTTCTCATCCTGAACCAGAGCGAGTCTAACGTATCCTTCACCCGACGGGCCAAAAGCGCTTCCCGGCGTTACCAGAACTCCGGATTTTTCCACCAGCTTCATTGCAAATGAGGTGGAATCCGCAAATCCTTCCGGAATCTCCGCCCAGACAAACATGGTCGCTTCCGGCTTTTCCATCTTCCATCCGATCCGTGTCATGCCGTCGCAAAGGGCATCCCTCCGCCTTTCATAGGCTTTTCTTGTCTCCGCCACGCAGGACTGGTCGCCTATAACAGCGGCAACTGCAGCCTTTTGAAGTGGGAGAAACATTCCGTAGTCCATATTGGATTTCAAGGTCTTTAATTTTCCCACCACCTCTTTATTACCCATGCAAAAACCGATTCTTGCCCCGGCCAGTCCATAAGTTTTAGAAAGAGAGTTAAACTCCACTCCCACTTCTCTTGCTCCCGGAAATTTAAGGAAGCTTCCGCATTCCCTGCCATCGAAGACCAGTTCACTGTAAGCATTGTCATGGAGAACCACAATATCATTTGCCCTGGCAAAGGCAATCAGCCTTTCATAAAAGGAATCGGGAGCCATGGCGGTTGTAGGATTATTGGGATAAGAAACAATCATGAATTTTGCTTTTTTTGCAACTTCTTCTGGAATATCGTCAAAATTTATGATATATCCATTTTCTTTTTTCTGGGGCATATAAAAAAGACTGGCTCCTGCCAGCATGGGGCCATCCGCAAACACCGGATAACAGGGATCCGGCACAAGCACCACATCTCCCTCATCTGCCACAGACAAAGCGATGTGCGCCAGCCCTTCCTGGGAGCCTAACAGGGAGCAGATTTCAGAAGCGGGATCCAGACTCACTCCATATCTTCTCTGATACCACTCAGCCACCGCATCAAGAAGTTCTCTCTGATCATTAATGGCGTAAATATAGTTTTTCGGATCCGCCGCAGCCTTGCACAGGGCATCTGTAATGTGTTTTGCCGGAGGAATATTAGGAGCGCCCACTCCTAAATCAATCACCAGCTCTCCCTTTTCCTCTTTCTGCCTTTTAATTTCCAACAGCTTGGAAAAAATACCTTCTCCAAAACGGTTCATTCTCTCTGCAAACTGCATGAAACCTCTCTGCCTCTATCTTTCCCGTAATTTAATATAATCTCAGCGTATCGTCTAACTTCATATAGTCTTAACCTAGCATAGTCTTAACCTAGTATAATCTTAACTTGGTATAATCTTAACTATTATAGTACAAAGAAATTTATAATACAAGAACAGCCATAATATAAATTTCCCCAAAAACGGCTCAGAGCCGCATATCTGGGGAAATTCATCTTATGGTCCTATAGTAACCGGTACGCCTAAATTACAATAACTCCACAATACATCCATGACATTGTTATCAACCGCAACACAACCATGGGTATCTTCGCCGGGAGTTCTGCAGCCGTGAATCATAATGGCCCCGCCAAGAGGCGTATCCCAGGGCGGCTGCTCACCAGCCAGATTGGCCTTTATAATCTCATCCCGCTGTGCCTCGGTGATGATTCCGTCCGCAAAGCCTCTCTCCGCATCCTTTATGGCAGGATAGGAAAGACCAAGGGATAAATAGGCCACGCTTTTATCATTTCTGGTGCAGACATAGAACTCTCCGCTGGGAGTTCTCAAATCGCCTTCCACCTTTTTTTTCCTTCCGCTGAGGCCGCTCCCATAGAAACCGGATATTCCGCAATCAAAGCTCCGTTCTGCTTTAACAACAAGGTCTTTGTCCTTTTGCTCATAAATGGTTACACATTGGTGGATTTCAAACCGCCTGCACTAAGGCCCGCTCCGGACCCACCGCTTTATCGGAACCCGCAGCTACCGTTTCCGCATATCCGGTTATGCCGGAGGACACCGCTAAAACCGCGGCAAATACCATTGCCACAAGGCCTTTCCATCGTTTCCCTGTTCCAATCATTCCCTAAACACTCCTTTTTTGTAACATTATACCATTCATTTTGCCTTTTATCGTTTACAATATTCTTACAATTCACCTAAATACGCCAAAACGGCATTTAAACACCCGTCAACCCCGACCAGGCCGCTTTCCAGGCACAGGTGATAATTCTGGGCTTTTCCCCATTCATTTCCTGTGTAATACTGATAATAATCTTTTCTCTTTTTATCCATTTCCCGGATTCTGCTTTCCATTATCTCTGGGTCCACTCCGGTGGAAAGGGAGTTCATCCGTTTGATTCTGGCTTCCATTTTTGCATATACAAACAAATTGATGCTGTTTTCAAGAACCCTGTCGGCACAGCGCCCTACAATGATACAAGGCCCCTGCTCAGCCAGCTTCCTTATAATGCGGGACTGAGCCAGGAAAACCTGATCCGACATGGAAACCTCGTAGATTGAAGAAAATGGGGTATAAAGCTTCTGTTCCAGAGACTGCTGCAAAACCGGAATGTGTTCATCATAATGAAGAAATTCGTCCTCCGCCAATCCGCTTTCCTCTGCTGATAAGAAAATTAATTCCTTGTCATAAAATGGGATATCCAGCCGTTTCGCCAGCTTCATACCTAATTCCCGCCCGCCGCTGCCAAATTCCCGGCTAATTGTAATCACCTTTTTCAACATACGCTCCTCCTTATCTTCCGCTGAACAAACGTCGTTTTTTCAGCATGGCTCTTTTGCAGTGCTGTTTGTCTTTATATATCTGCATTTTACCACATTATCAAATTTCTGTATACCTCATTACCGTTTTCTTATTCTTGATTTCCTATTCATGATTTCTCGTTTATGATCTCTTGTTTATGATTACCAATTCATATATTCTTTAGCACAAATTTGGGAATGGTGGCTTTTTAAGCATGAATTTTTTATCACGCATTATTATGTTTGTGGCATTTATACCAGACACAAAAAATACCATCAGCCATTACTGACTGGTGGTATCCGATCAC
>JASGGP010000383.1:0-3951 GCA_047604985.1 Lacrimispora sp. | reverse complement strand
CGTAAGGCTTTCAATATTATAGCCGCGGCGGCTGAACAGGCCGGCCACACGGCTTAAAACGCCGGAGGTGTTATCAACTAACAATGATAATACAATTCTTTCCATCCATATCCCTGCCTTTTTGTATAATAATTTAAATGATAACAACCTAGCTTCTATTTGTCAACTAAATAATAGGAATGTGTATTATAACCTTAGGTTATTCCTTGCCTATTCCGGATAGTCCACAATATAATACTCATATCCATTTACCACCTTTGTATTGCCGTACTGGTCCTCCCGCTTAAAGCCCTTTCCATAATTGGCATGGACATGTCCATGAAGAAAAAGCCTTGGGGAATACTTGTCCATCAATTCCCGGAAGCAGGAAAAGCCCTGATGAGGAAGATCCGGCAGGTCGTTCAGCTCATAGGCAGGAGCATGAGTCACAAGGATATCAAAGCCCTTGTTCTTCTTAAGCTTCCACCACAGATGCCGGATTCTCTTTTCCATCTTCCGTTCCGTGTACTGGTTCTGGGCCCCGGGTATGTATTCCCTGGAGCCGCCCAGCCCGAGGATTCTGACCCCTTTGTAGGTTACAATGTCGTCTTCCAGGCAGGTACAGCCCTCAGGCGGACACTCCATATACTGGCAATCGTGATTTCCTCTCACATAAAAAACCGGCGCGTGGGAGAACGTGGCAAAAAAAGAAAGATAATTTGCCTTCAAATCCCCGCAGGATATGATCAAGTCAATGTCCTTCAGTTTTTCAGGCGTATAATATTCATAAAGTGACTTTGACTCATGGTCTGCCAGTACCAAGATCTTCACGCTGTTCCTCCTCAATCTCCGTATTTTCGTATATTGTCTGCCCCTGAAGGAATACCAGTGACTTTGCCTCTTCCGTAAGCTCTTCATAGGCCGGAATCTGACCCACCACATTATCTGTCAGCCAGTTCATGGTGGTGATCTCCTCCGGAGTCAGGCTCATATCCTCCTCACACTGGACCCTGCCGTCCTGGGAATAGATAGTTCCCCCAAAGATCTGGAAAGTCCCGGCCCGGATGGAATTTTTCAAAAACGTAATCAGCCGGTTGGTGCCGTGAGGAAGATTCTGGGAACAGATCACATCAATCACATCGGCGGACATTCCCCACCAGTAATTGATTGCCTGCTTCCCTTTCATCTCTTTCCTGTCAGAGGACCCATGGCATGTAATATTTATGATTCTTTCATAGAACTTGCCCCAATGCCAGATGGGAGTAGCCAGATTCTTAAAGCCGTCAGAACGTTTCTGATAAAGACCGTATTCCCTGCCGGGCGACTGAGGAGTTATCATATCATCTCCTGAGATAAAGGATATTCCCTCTTTCTCAATCTCCAGGCGGGCATCCCGGTTCTTGACCCTTGACCACTCCAGATACACCCTTGCATAGGGATTTATCATCCTGGCGCCCAGAGCAAAGGCGTTGATATTGGCTATGGTGCCGTATATGGGATAATCCGCAATGTATCCGATCTTATCTTCCCGGGCCATGGAGGCTGCCAGGGCTCCCATAAGAAATTTAGACTCATACATTCTTCCATAATAAGTGCAGATGGAAGAATAGGACATGTTCACAGAGCAGTTAAAGACTTTCACTTCCGGATGGTCAATGGCAGTTTTAACGCTTAAATTTATCATCTGGGAAGCCGTGGTAAATAACATATTACAGCCGGCGGCAATGGCCTCATCAATGGCTCTGGCTGTTTCTGCCTCTGTATCAGCACCAAAGAACGCCATGGTCTCTATGTTCCCGTCAAAGGCCTGTTCCAGGTGCATCCTTCCCAACTCATGGCTATAGGTCCAGCTTGAGGTATCCGCTGTTTTGGCATGGATAAAACCGATCTTTAACATCTGGGGATCAATGGTCTGGAATGGACGGAGCCAGTTAATGAACTTCAGCGGGCTGCTGTCCGCTGCCGTCTCCACCTCTTCCGGCTGCTCCAGCAGGGCGATCTTATTGCCTCTGGAGGCCAGCAGCAGCTCATCTTTCATCTTTGCCAGATCTTTCCGTATCTGGCTGTCCATACGGTCTTTCACCTTATCATAACTGAACAGCCCCACATAAATAAGAAAGGCGTCAGAGCAGGTCATATCAAAATCGTCTCCCCCAAAGGCGTGGAACGCCTTGGAAAAGCGGTCATAGGCAGACTTGAATACAATTCTGTCATCCTCGCTCCAGACCTCTCCGGGATTCTTATTCATGGCCTTTATCAGCTTGTCATAGCTTCCTTCCTTGCTGAACCACACGTCGCAGTTAAAGGACACCTGGTAAAAATCCAGGAATTCGTAGTAAAGCCTGTTATCCAGGTCATCGCTCCGCTTAGGGATCAGCCGTGTGACAGAGGCCGCAATGCTGAAAGCCCCCACGTATTTTAAAACGCTGACTCTCTTATTTCCTTCCTGAACGTAATACTGGTTCATAAACTCATAGGCTACGATGGGATCATGAATTCCTTCTTCGATCTGGTGGTCATAGAGGTAGGCCCATTTAGCCCCGAATTCTGATTTTTCCGACAAAAGCGGCATGAAATTGTTGGCAAAGGCGCTGGTACGCCCCTCTGTCTTGGTTCCTACAACCTTTTCAAGAGGAATATCCATAATCCCCAGATTCACCTCGGAAACAATATCCGTATAGGATAAAATCTCATCCAGAACCGGCAGATAGGGATATTCCCCTTTTGATACAGAGGCCTGATACTGTCTGCGCCCCCGCCTTAACGCCCCTGCATAATCATATAATGCCATAGACCCTTCTCCTCCCATTATTTTCTAATGCTATTTTACCATTAAAAACGCTCTGTGTACAGATTGTTATGGAGGTTACGAGCTTTCTCCATTAAAGATTCTTCACTTTAAAGTCTCTTTCCAGCTCTCTCTTTTGATCTTTCTTGGCAATATCTTCCCTCTTATCATAAAGCTTCTTTCCTCTGGCAAGACCGATCTCCATCTTCACCAGGCTTCCCTTAAAATATACCTGAAGAGGGACCAGGGTATATCCTTTCTGAGCAATTTTCCCATCCAGCTTTGAAATCTCCTGCTTGTGGAGCAAAAGCTTTCTTACTCTTAGAGGATCCTTATTAAAAATATTTCCTTTTTCATAAGGGCTGATATTCATGCCGTAAGCATAGACTTCTCCCTTTTCAATTTTCACAAAGGCTTCTTTCACGCTGCATTTGCCCATACGGAGGGATTTCACCTCCGTACCCGCAAGCTCAATGCCGGCCTCGTATTTTTCATCAATAAAATAATCGTGATAGGCCTTTTTATTGTTGGCTATCAGTTTAATACTCTCTTTCCCCATGTCAATTCCTCCTGTTATTCTCGCGAAAGCGGTGGCCGGTCAATGGAACGTTCAATCACGTTCGTCCGCCTCATCACCCGCGCAAATAAAGTCGATGGTACGCAACAGCTTATCCGTACCTGCAACAATGACCCGGATGGGCTGACCCAGCTTAAAGGTCTTTCCTGTCATTTCACCCACCAGCTCATAATGTTCTTCATCAAAGCGATAATAATCATCCTGAAGCTGATTTACATGAATCAGCCCCTCTACGGTGTTGGGGAGCTCCACATAAATCCCCCAGTTTGTCACACCGGAAACAACCCCGTCAAATTCTTCACCGATGTGTTTTGACATATATTCACACTTTTTCAGCTTAATTGTTTCCCGCTCGGCTTCATCCGCCCTTCGCTCCATGGCTGAGGACTGGACAGCCACCTGCTGCAGAAGCTTATCGTAATGGCCGATCCGTTTTTCGTTTAAGCCTGCTCTCAAATTCTCCTTGATGATGCGGTGAATCTGTAAATCAGGATACCGCCTGATAGGAGATGTAAAATGTGTATAATATTTTGCCGCCAGGCCGAAATGGCCTGTATTTTCCACCGTATATCTGGCCTGTTTCATGGACCGCAGAGCCAGACGGCTG
>JASGGP010000382.1:0-3956 GCA_047604985.1 Lacrimispora sp. | reverse complement strand
GTCAGCTTTTGGTCCAGCCGTTCCAGCAATTCCTTTACATCCTCAACACTTACCGGCTTTAATAAATAATCATTCACCCCAAGGGCCATGGCCTGTCTGGCATAGTCAAACTCTGCATAGCCGCTTAAAATAACCGCATGAAAGGGAATTCCTTTTTCATGCAATGCTTTCAGCATCTCCAGGCCATCCATTTCCGGCATGCGGATATCGGTGATAATTAAATCCGGCCTGTACTTAAAGAACAGCTCCAGCCCTTCTTTTCCGTTTTTCGCCTCACCGATCACCTTATGCCCTGTCACATCCTCGATCAGCCTGCCCATGGCTGTGCGGATTTTTACCTCGTCCTCAACAATGATAATCCTCATTGATCCCCTCCTGACGGACCGGAATTTTTAACGTTATTACTGTCCCCATTCCTTCCATACTGTTCACATTCCATTCCACGTCGTCCCCATAGTACATCATCATTCTGGAAAATGCGTTGTAAAGTCCTATGCTCTTTCCGTCATCCGCCGCCGCCTTTTTCCTGTCATTAAAGGCGGCAGCCATTTCTTTCGCCATCCCTTTCCCATTGTCTTCTATGATGATGCAGATGCGGTCACTGGAAATTTCATTCATCATATGAACCTCCAGCAGACCGCCGTATTCCATTTCACCTACCCCATGGATGATTGCATTTTCTACGAAAGGCTGTAAAAGCAGCTTATAAATCCGTTTATCCGCCAGCCCCGGCTCCATATGGATTCTGTATTCAAACCCATCATTAAACCGTTTTTTCTGCAGGCTGATGTACTTGTCCAGCCAATCGGCGATTTCTTTCATGGAGGCCATCTGGTTGCTCTTATTAATGCTGTAGCGCAAAATATATCCCAGGTTTCTCAGCATAGTGCTGATTTCATATTCGCCGCTCTCTATGGCCATCCAATTAATGGAATCCAGGGTGTTGTATAGAAAATGGGGATTGATCTGGGCTTCCAGGGCGCGTATTTCCGCATTCTTCTTCTTTTCATCCGCTTCTGTGACCTCTTTTACGAGGCGTTTCACCTCCGAGGACATCTCGTTGAAGTTCTCCGCCATCTGCCCGATCTCATCCCGGCTTTCCACAGGAACCATGGCATCTAAGTTTCCCTGTTTTACCTGCTCCATACCGGCGACAACGCTCCTCACCTCTCTGGTCATTTTTTTAACCATATACACAGCCAGCAGCGCTGCAAACAGGATGGCTGCAAACCCGATGAGAAGAAAGGATCTTTGGGAGTTTTTCATGTCCTTTACAAGATATTCCTGGTCATAGGCGTAATAGAAATTCCAGCCTGTTTTAGGATCGCTGTAGGTGTTCAGCAGCATCTTCTTTCCTTTCATCATGCCGCTTAATTGAATCAGGCGGCTGGCATCCACGTCGGAAGCCAGGGTCACCCCCATAAACATTTTCTCAGGAAAGGATATTACCCGCCCCAGTTTATCCAGAATGAACACCATGCCGTGACGGTCTTCCTCTCCCTTCTCCTTTTCCGGCATACAGATCTGATTAAGGACATCTGCATCAATGGTCATAACCGCTGTCCCAAGAGTTCCCTTTTCCAAATGGTTTAAATCGAAGAGACGCTTTGATATATGGAAAAGGTAGGTATCTTCTCCATGGTCCTCCATTTTCATGGTAGGGGTTACTACCATGTTGGGCTGGTCCACGGCCTCCAGATAAGGCCTGGAATTGCGCATGTCTCCGAATCCGCTCCAGATGGTGTTGAGAAGGGAGTCGGTGCTTTCATCATAGGTAATGGAATTGCCGTCTGCACACACAATGCTGATACTGCGGATATCCTGGCTGGAAAGGCCGTATTGCTTTAAGCGGCTGCTTATCTTGTTGTAGGCCGCCGCCTTTCCCACCGTCTTCTCTCCCATAAGCTCCGTGATGTTTTCGCTGATGGTCTCATCCACGTATATCTGGTACAGGATATTGGCGTATAAATCAAGGGTCAGGCTTGCACGTTCCGCAGTCTGCTGCAGGGTGGCAGAACTCAGCTCTTTCATCTTCGTGGTCATGAATTTCTGATTTAATCCATAGGAAATTGACTGGATAAAAATCAGAGGGACGATGGTTCCGGCGCAGAAAAAAAAAGCCAGTTTTCTCCCTACCCGCCAGTCATTGAAATGCTTCATGATGCTTATTTTCAGGATTTGTTTATTTTTGCTTAAATTCATCAAATTCATGTCTCCCTGAAGCTTATGTTAAATCTTTAACAAGTCTCCCTGATAAAAAAATCCCCGGTCTTTGTTTTTCTGAATAAGTATATCATGTTTCCAACCTTTTGGAACTCTTTTTCAGGATAAGTACAAAAAATGAGAGGCCGATATCAGTTATGATACCGCCTCTCAACATTTTTATCTCCTGTTCTTTTCTTGAAACAGAGTCTCTAAGAAACCATCAGCCGGAATACCGACTCATAAATTTTATTGGCAATATAGGCATTATTCATAGTATACAAATGAATTCCATCCACCCCATGAGCCGCCAAATCCACAATCTGGTCCACCGCATATGCAATACCCGCATCCCGCATTGCAACAGGATCATCTCCGTACCGGTCCATCATGGAGATGAATTTTTTAGGCAGTTTCACGCCGCACAGAGAAACCATCCGTTCAATCTGCTTCTTATTGACAACCGGCATGATTCCTGCTTCTACCGGGACATGGATTCCTGCCAGAGCCATTCTCTCTCTGAAACGGTAAAAATACTCATTGTCAAAAAACAGCTGGGTAATCAGCTGGCTTACTCCGGCCTCCACCTTATTCTTCAGATAATAGATATCATTTACCAGGCCGTCGGATTCCTGATGGCCTTCAGGATAGCATGCGCCGATGATATTGAAATCTCCATGAGATCTGATGAATTTTACCAAATCCGCCGCATACCGGAAATCCCCTGCCGGCTCCACCCCGGGAACACGGTCTCCTCTTAAAGCCAGGATATTTTCAATTCCCTGGAGCTTTAGCTGTTCCAGAACAAGCAGCACGTCTTCCTTTGTCAGATTCAGGCAAGGCATATGGGCCACGCTTTCAATTCCATACCGGTGCTTAATGGATGCGGCAATGTTAATTGTGGCGCAGCTGTTTGCGCTTCCTCCCGCTCCATATGTAACGCTGATGAAATCAGGCGTAATTCCCTTTATTTCATCCAGAGTCTGATAAATCGTATCAACGGGAGTTGTCCTTTTGGGCGGAAATACCTCTAAGGACAGTACGGTCTTATGTTTAAATAATTCTGCTGTTTTCATGATTTTATCTTTTTTCTTACCGCAGCTGCCGCCTGTACGAGATTTATAAGGCTCGGCCCGGTTTCCTCCTCTCCTCTCGTTTTTAAGCCGCAGTCAGGGTTCACCCACAGCTTATCTGCAGGGATTTTTAAAAGCATTTTCTCCAAAGCGCTTATCATTTCCTCCTGGGAAGGAATTGGGCAATGGATGTCATATACACCCGGTCCCACCTCAGTTTTAAACCCGCATTGGTTTAAATCGTCCAGAATGGTTAAATCCGCCCGGGATGCTTCAAAGGTAATCACATCTGCATCCATGTCATCAATTTCTTTTATGATATCCCCGAATTCACTGTAGCACATATGGGTATGAATCTGGGTTTCCGGCTTAACTCCGCTGTGAACCAGACGGAATGCAGGAATTGCCCAGTCTAAATAATCCTCATGCCAGTCCTGGCGCCTTAGGGGAAGCTTCTCTCTTAAGGCGGCTTCATCTATCTGAATGATTCTGATTCCATTGGCCTCTAAATCCAGCACCTCTTCCCGTATGGCCAGGCCAATCTGGAACGCGCAGTCCTGAAGGGAAATATCTTCTCTGGGGAATGACCAGTTTAAAATGGTAACAGGACCTGTCAGCATTCCTTTCATAGGCTTTTTTGTGAGGCTCTGGGCGTATACGGAATATTCAACTGTCATGGGC
>JASGGP010000381.1:0-3983 GCA_047604985.1 Lacrimispora sp. | reverse complement strand
AGGCTGCTGGCTTTGATTGTATTGATTTTAATCTTGACCGCTTTTTGCCTAATAATCTTATTTATCAGGGGAAAATAAATCATTTCTTCGATCAGTCTGAGGAGAAGCTGTCTGCATATTTTGAAGAGTATCATCACATGGCCGTAAGGGCGGACCTGGAGTTCTCTCAAATGCATGCTCCATATCCTCTGTATGTGTATGGAAAGGAAGAAGACAAAGAATATTTACATATGGTGGCGGAGAAAAGCATCCTTGTCTGCGCCGCGCTTCATGCCCCATACTTAGTCGTACATCCTTTTAAATTATCTTATCCGTTGGGAAAATTGGAAGAATATAATAAGAATATGGAGTTTTTTCAAAGCCTGATCCTTTCAGCGAAAAAGCATGGTGTGAAAATTTGCCTTGAGAATCTGTATAATGGCTTTGGGGGAAGAATCTGCGAAGGCGTATGTGCAGATCCTTATGAGGCTGCTGAATATATAGATAAACTGAATCAGGCGGCGGGGGAAGAGTGTTTCGCCTTTTGCTTTGATACAGGTCATGCCAATATTCTGGGTAAAAATATGAAAGAAATGATTCTTGCCCTGGGAAACCGGGTACAGGCTGTTCACATTCACGATAATGACGGGATTCATGACCTGCATCAGTTGCCGTTTACTTTCACACAAGAATTGGCTGGAGAAGTGAGTACGGATTGGAGTGGTTTTCTGTACGGAATGAAAGAAATAGGATACAGTGGTGTATTGAGTTTTGAAACCTTTGGAGTATTGAGATGTTTTCCGGAAGAACTGTGGGACAGTGTGCTAAAGCTGATTGCCGATATTGGAAAGTACTGGGCCGAGCGGTTAGGGAAATGAATATGTTTGGAAAGAACGGGGTCATAAGATGAAAAAGGTAATTACATACGGTTCTTTTGACTTGTTTCACGAAGGACACTATAAGCTGCTGCAAAGAGCAAAAGCCCTGGGGGATTATTTGATCGTTGGAGTTACTACGGAGCAATTCGATGAATCCCGGGGGAAATTAAATGTAGTAGATTCCATTATAGACCGGATTGAAAACGTGAAAAAAACCGGATTTGCAGATAAGATCATAGTTGAAGACCATGTGGGACAAAAGGTGGAGGATATTCATAAATACAGTGTGGATATTTTTTCCATTGGTTCGGACTGGACCGGGGAGTTTGATTACCTGAAAGATTTCTGCGAGGTAGTGTATCTGGAAAGAACAAAAGAAATATCCAGCACCTTAATGAGAAAGCAAAAGTATCCCATCATAAAAATGGGTATCGTAGGAACCGGACGTATTGCCGGACGGTTTGTGCCTGAAGCGAAGTTTGTCAGTGGCATTGAAGCGGTCAGTGTCTACAATCCTCATAGGGAAAGCGCGGAACGGTTTGCAAAACGGTTCGGGATACGGGAAAATTGGAATAATTTTGAAGAATTTTTAGATCCCTTGGATGCAGTATATATTGCTTCCTTACACCAGACCCATTATGAATACGCAAAGGCGGCCTTAAGTCGAGGAAAGCATGTTTTATGCGAAAAGCCCATGGCTTTCGCCAGGGCCCAGGCCCAGGACCTGTTTAACACGGCAAGAGCCAACAACTGCCTGCTTTTGGAGGCAATTAAAACCGCTTATTGTCCTGGATTTAACCAACTCTTGGGAGTTGCAAGAAGCGGAATCATTGGAAACATTGTGGATGTGGAAGCTTGTTTTACCAGAATTGCAGATCCGGATTCCAGGGAGAGTAAGGACCCCAATTATGGGGGCGGATTTCTGGAATTTGGAAACCATACCATGCTTCCCATCTTTAAGCTGTTGGGAACGCAATATAAAAGTGTAAGCTTTGACAGCATAAAGAATGAGACGGGTATTGATTTATATACAAAAGCATCCTTTTCCTTTGAGAGAGGGATGGCGTTGTCTAAAACAGGCGTTGCTGTAAAGTCAGAAGGACAGTTGATTATTGCTGGAACCAAAGGCTATATTCTGGCAGAGTCCCCATGGTGGCTGACAAAATCCTTTGAAGTCCGTTTTGAAGATCCATCTAAGAAAGAGCAGTATACCTCCAGGTTTTTAGGAGACGGACTTCGCTATGAATTAAGTGAATTCGTATCGCTGATTCACAATGGTGAGAGAAAATCTTATAAATTCACGGAAGAGGAATCCATTGCCATGGCAGGGGTCGTGGAAAGGTTTATGGAGACGAGAAAATGAGATATCAGACGAAAATATACGGTCATCGCGGAGCCAGCCGGTATGCACCGGAAAACTCCATGGAGGCATTTCAAATGGCTTATGATATGGGAGCGGATGGAATTGAATTTGATGTACAGATGACGAAGGACGGGTACCTGGTGGTTGCTCATGATGAGGAGATAAGCCGGGTGTCGGATGGACAGGGGTATATTAAGGATTATACCCTGGAGGAATTGAGACATTTTCAGTTTAATAAGACTCATCCGGAGTACGAAAACGTTAAAATCCCTTTATTGGAAGAGGTGCTGGAAGAATTTACTCAGAAGAGCTCTGAAAGAAGCGAATTCTTATTTAACATGGAACTGAAAAACAGTGTCTTTCCTTATGAGGGAATGGAAGAAAAGGTATTAAACCTGGTGAGAGAGAAAGACGTATTGAAGAGGACGCTGTTTTCTTCTTTTTGCCATAAATCCATGCTGATGCTTCGGGAGCTGGAACCCAAAGCTAAGGTGGCATTTCTTTACTGCGACGGCATTATGGATATTGCAGATTATGCGGAAAAATATAAGGTAGATATTATCCATCCGGCACTGTATCTTGTGGATAGAGACAATACATTTGCTTCTCTGCATGAGAAAGGAATGGAGGTAAATGTCTGGACAGTGGACAGCGGGAAAGAAATCAGGCGGCTGTGCGATATGGGCGTGGATGGAATTATTACGAACAGGCCTGATCTGGGAAGTGAGATAAGAGATGACAGAAGAGACGTATATAAATAAGCGAAAAAGGAAAGCTTTTTTGACAAGTATTGCTTATCGCTTATTATGTGTATTTCCGGTACGCAGAGAAAAGATTGTTTTTACCGCTTTCGAAGGGGATGGGGGTTATTGCTGTAATCCTCGCTACGTTGCAGAAGCATTACTGAAAAAAAATGAAAATTTTGATCTGGTATGGCTGGTAAATAATCCGGAAAAACAATTTCCCCGAGGAATCAGGAAAGTGAAGAATACATTTTGGAACAGGGCATACCATCTGGCAATCGCAAAGGTATGGATCGATAACAGCAGAAAAGCATACGGTACGAGAAAGCGAAAAAGTCAGTTATATATACAGGTCTGGCATGCGGCGATCGGATTTAAACCCTTAGGATTATTCAGGGGAAAGCTTTTTCCAAAGATGGCATATTTGGTCAGTGAGCATGACTCAAAGCTTGCAGATTATGTAATATCCAATTCCGAATGGTGCACAAGGCTGATTCCGGATCAGCTTATTTATCATGGAGAGATTATAAAGACAGGCTCTCCGCGCTGTGATATTTTCTTTACAGGACGGGAAGAGATATATAGAAAGCTTCGAGATCAGTATAAGATACCCCAGGATGCTAAGATTGCTCTGTTTGCGCCTACGTTCCGGGGCGGAAGCCAAAAAGGAAATAGGCAGGTGTTTGTGGAGGAACCTACCCTTGATTTTGCCGGTTTGGTAAATGCTCTGGGACGGAAATTCGGCGGCACGTGGTTTGTATTTCTGCGTCTGCATCCCCAGCTGGCTGCACAGCTTGACCAGTTTCCGCTAAAGAATGGAATTGAGAATATGATTGATGTGAGTCAGGCTGATGATATGAATGAACTGGCGGCAGCGTCGGATGTGCTGATAACGGACTATTCCAGTTCAGTGTTTGACGTTATCAATATGTATATGCCTGTTTTCCTTTATGCGGATGATTTGGATGAATATACAGAGGAACGGGGACAGTTGATGTGGGACATGTATTCGCTGCCGTT
>JASGGP010000380.1:0-4019 GCA_047604985.1 Lacrimispora sp. | reverse complement strand
GTTTTAATCTGCCTTGTGTTCCGGAGACTGTAAATACTGCCGGTGAAACGGTTGGTAATAATGTCACTTCAGATCCGGCGGTCAGAAAAGCATTGAATATAGGAATCAGCCGTCAGGAAATTATTGATAATGCTCTGAATGGAATAGGCACCGCCAGCTGGGTGCGCTTTGAAGGACTGCCATGGGCAAATGAGGAACCAGGACTTAAGGATGGCCAGGCCGAAGAAGCAAAAGCCATATTAGAAAAAGCTGGATGGATAGATGCGGACGGTGACGGTATCCGTGAAAAAGACGGACTTAAGTGCGAATTCCGGATCACAGGCCGTACCGATGACTTACAACGCTATAATTTAGCGGAAGCTCTCAGTGAAAATGCTAAGCCTCTTGGCATTAATATAATTGCGGAAGCCCTTGATTGGGCGACCTGCAAGCAGCTTGTCAGAAATGTGCCTACCTGTATTGGTACGGGAGATTACAGCTTCATCGACGTTTACAATGCATTCCACTCCTCTTTTTCAGGAATTGATGTAGTGAATTTAAGTAATTCTGCTATGTATTCCAATCCTGCGGTTGACCAATATTTGGACAATATGATTGCAGCTACTTCAGAGGACGATGCAATTGAGTTTTGTAAAAAGGCCCAGTATGATGGCAATACGGGAGCGAACGTGGATTTTCCTTACATCTGGCTGGTCAATATTGATCATACATATTTTGTACGTGACGGCTTGGATCTTGGTACGCAAAGAATTCATCCTCATGGTCATGGGGCACCTGTCATTCAGAATTTAAATGAATGGACATTAACAAAATAGAAAAGAAATGTTAGAGAGGCGCTTGAGTCAGGAAGACCCAGGCGCCTGCTGATACGGTGTGAACGGAGATAAATTCAATGAATCAACTTTTAAAGCATGTAGTCAATACGTTGTTTCGGATGATACTTTTATTGGTGGGAGTCAGCATTGTTACATTTTTCTTAGTTATTTCTTCCCCTATTGATCCGGTAGATGCTTATGTAGGTGCGGAATCCAATGTATCTCAGGAACAAAGAGAAAATGTTGCAGAGCATTGGGGCTTGAATAAGCCGCCAATCGAACGCTACTGTACATGGCTTTTCAACCTGATGCACGGCGACATGGGAACCTCTATTACCTATCAGAAGCAGGTGACAGAGATTTTGGAAAGCCGTTTTCTTGCCTCACTTACTCTGATGGCAGTGGCCTGGCTGCTATCCGGCATACTTGGTTTTTTTCTGGGCGTTTTGTCCGGGGCAATGCAGGGGAGCATTTTTGATAAATGTGTGAAAACCTTTTGCTTTGTGTTGTCTTCTACGCCCACATTCTGGATCGGTCTGCTTATGCTGATGCTGTTCTCCATAAAGCTGGGATGGTTTCCAATCGGATTGTCGGCACCTATCGGAAAGCTTTCCAGTGAGGTGACTTTTCTTGAAAGGGTTCACCATCTCATACTGCCTGCTTTTACCCTGAGTATTACCGGAATCTCCGGTATAGCACTGCATACCCGCCAAAAAATCATCGATGCTTTGAATACCGATTATGTTTTGTTTGCCAAAGCACGGGGGGAAAGTAAATGGACATTAATAAAAAGGCATGGGTTGAGAAATATCGCCATTCCGGCCATAACGCTGCAGTTTGCATCTTTTAGTGAATTGTTTGGCGGCAGTGTTCTGGCAGAGAATGTCTTTTCCTACCCTGGATTGGGCAGTGCTGCAAGCGCCGCCGGCTTAAAGGGCGATGTTCCTTTACTGCTGGGTATCGCCCTATGCTCCGTCATATTTGTATTTGCCGGGAATTTAACTGCAAATCTGCTCTACGGAATACTGAATCCCCAGATTCGGGAGGGAGGAAAGCTCGGATGAAATATTTCGGAATTAAGTGTAAAATGAACCGAAGAACAAGAACAGTGGTTTTGGCGTGTGTAATTGCATTATTGCTTGTAATAATTTCCATATCCGGAATTGTCATGAGCCCAGAGCTCTATGCGCCTGATTATTCGGCAAAAAAGCTGGTTCCTTCTATAATACATCCCTTTGGTACGGACTATTTGGGGCGGGATATGTTTTTTCGCTCTGTAAAAGGTCTGTCCACCAGTATTCTTATCGGTACACTGGCTGCAACGGTAAGTGCTTTTATGGCGCTAACTCTTGGCCTGCTTGCGGCAACTGCAGGGGGATGGGTAGATACGGTGGTCTCTTATTTTGTGGATCTGTTTATGGGAATCCCCCATATGGTTCTTCTTATGCTGATTTCCTTTATGCTGGGAGGTGGTCTTAAGGGGGTCGTCATAGGCGTTGCCTTAACACACTGGCCGAACCTGACCCGGGTAATCCGTGGTGAAGTTATGCAGGTCAGGAACTCACAATATGTAAAAGCTTCCCGGAAATTTGGCACCGGTAAGATGCAGGTTGCCTTTCATCATATTGTTCCCCACGTTCTGCCTCAATTTATAATCGGATTAATTTTACTGTTTCCTCATGCTATCCTTCACGAAGCAGGATTGACCTTTCTGGGCTTCGGCCTCCCCATCGATGCGCCGGCCATCGGTATTATTTTATCGGAGGCACTCAAACACATTGCAACCGGAATGTGGTGGCTGGTCTTTTTCCCCGGAATAATGCTGGTTGCAGTTGTAATGCTGTTTGACAAACTGGGTGAGCACATTAAGCTGCTGATGGATCCCGGCAGCGCACAGGAATAAGGGAGAATTAAGATGGATAGTACCAATATGCTTGATGTTCGGAATTTATCGGTTTCTTTTCTGATGTACGGACAGGGATTAGAACAAAAGGAAATTAATGTAATCAGTAATTTGAATGTAACTGTAAAAAAAGGAGAAATTCTCGCCGTTGCCGGTTCCTCCGGATCCGGAAAAAGTCTGCTGGCTCATGCCATATTGGGTATTTTACCCAACAATGCACGCGTGGATGGAGAAATGCTGTATTGTGGCAAAAAACTCACTGGTGAGCAGCAGCAAATGGTCCGTGGAAAAGAAATCGCACTTGTGCCCCAGTCTGTTGAATACTTAGATCCATTGATGCAGGTAGGCCGGCAGGTGAGAGGTGTCGGCGGCAGCAAGGAAAAGCAAGAAGCAGTATTTAAGAAGTATGGATTAGCAGATTTTGTGAAAAGGATGTATCCGTTTCAGTTTCCGGAGGGATGGCGAGACGTGTCCTGGTTTCAACTGCCGTAATCAGTGATGCAAAGCTGATCATTGCGGACGAACCGACACCGGGGTTGAGCAAAGAGATTGCGCAAACAGCCATGAGCCATTTCCGCGCACTTGCTGATGAAGGACGGGGAGTCATGCTGATCACCCATGATCTTGATCTTGCACTGGCTTATGCAGACCGGATTGCCGTTTTTTATGCGGGTACGACGGTAGAGATAGCCACTGCAGAAGATTTTAAAGCAGGAGAGGAGGCCCTGCGGCATCCATATACCAAAGCATTATGGCGAGCCATGCCGCAAAACGGGTTTCAGCCTATTAAAGGCTTACAGCCATATGCGGGAGAGCTTCCGGATGGGTGCCTTTTTGCTCCCAGGTGCCCTCAAAGAACGAAAGCCTGTGAACAAAGGATTTCCATGCGCCCATTACGAGGAGGGGAGGTGTGCTGTACTCATGCTACTTGAAGCAAAAGATATCAGCTTTGGATATACAAAAAACAATATGATATTAAATCATGTCAATTTTGGAATTAATGCCGGAGAGCGGGTAGCACTGATCGGCCCCTCCGGCTGCGGGAAAAGTACTCTATCCCAGATTTTATCGGGCTATTTAACGCCGCGTTCCGGCAGTGTGTTTTTTAATGGAAAACTGCTTCCGAAAGAGGGCTACTGTCCTGTGCAGTTGATCTATCAGCACCCGGAAAAAGCGATTAATCCAAGATGGAAACTGCAAAAAACCCTGAATGAGGCATGGATACCTGATGAAGCTTTCTTAACAGAAATGGGAATTGAAAAACAATGGCTGACGCGTTATCCTAATGAATTATCAGGGGG
>JASGGP010000379.1:0-4022 GCA_047604985.1 Lacrimispora sp. | reverse complement strand
TATTTCAAAGGCGTTATGAACCTGCGCAGCAGTATTGTGCCGGTCATTGACATCCGTTTGCGCATGGGAAATTCCGAAACGTCCTATACCCAGCGCTCCTGCACCATCATTGCAAACATTCAAGGAGCCTTGTTCGGGTTTATTGTGGATGAAGTTGAAGAGGTTCTGGACATTTCACCAGAGCAAATATCTTTCGCGCCCCGGCTGTCCGGCGGTGGAACCTCAGATTACCTGACTGGAATCGGGCGACTGCAAGCGGGAGAGAACACAGGAGAGAAGATTGTCTTGCTTTTGAATTTGTCTGCGATATTCAGCGATGACGAGTTTTTGGCTTTGTCACAGGCAGTACAGGGCTAAAAGCATCAGCGAGATGACGGTGGTGTATGCGCCCAACGCCTGCACCACCGTTATCTGACTACTTTATAGTTTTTTATGTTATAAATAGGCACTTATCTGACTGTATAGACAGTGGGGGGAGTACATGAAAGGGAATGCTGGATTGGACGTAGATGGATTATACAGGTCGCAGAGTATTCCACAGCCGCTATCCCCGAGGGAGAGCACCTCAATCGGCTATGATTGGCTGAAAACGCTGCCGGACCGGTATCAGTTTGAATGCTATCTGGAAACGGTTCTTTCTGATGCGGAGCGACTTGGACAAAAAGGCTATGTCATCATGATTGACGTGGATGATTTCAAGCTGATTAACTGGGAATACAGCTTTAAAACAGGCGACCGTCTTATTTCCGTGATTGCAGATTATTTGGCAAGTACCTTTTCCAAGGATCATATGCTGTTTCGGATCGGGCCGGACTCCTTTTCCCTGGTAAATACCTGCGGCGGCGACGAGCAATTGAAGCAGGTGACAAGAACTATTTACAACCGCTGCCAGTTGCTGTGGCAGGTAGACAAGCATGCTCTGTACTGCACATTGAGCATAACTGCCATCCGATACCCCGGCCATGGAAGCAGCGTGGACGAAATCTATAAGATTTTATCGGGTGCGATGTTTCAGGTCAAAAATTCCGGTAAAAACAGCATCCTGTTCTGTGATGAGATAGTGGAACGAATCTCAAACGATGTGATTTTGCAGTATCAGGAGATTGAAAAAATGCTGCGGGACTCTATTTCCAATCAATATCGGGGCTTTCATGTGGAGTACCAGCCTATTTACAACGCCAAAACAAATAAACCGATTGGTGCGGAAGCGTTGGTGCGATTTACCAGTGACAAGGGCATTGTGATCCCCCCGGACCATTTCATCCCCCTGGCAGAATCCAGCGGTCTGATCATGCCGATAGGCGAGTATGTTTTGCAGAATGCGGCCATATTTTGTAAAACGATAAATTTTACAATCGATTCCGAGTTTTCCGTGAGCGTCAATGTGTCCGTTCGGCAGTTCCAGCAGCTGGACTATGTGAACAGGGTCCAAACGCTTCTGAGTGACGTAGGCGTAAGCTTCCAAAACATTATTCTGGAAATTACGGAGGGTTTGGCTGCGGTGAATATGGTACAGATCCGAAACACCTGTGTCGAGCTGCGCAAGGTCGGTATCAGAATCGCTTTGGATGATCTGGGCACAGGTTATTCCTCTTTGAACATGCTGCGAACCATGCCTGTAGATATTGTGAAAATAGACCGTTCCTTTATCAAGGATCTGACAACCGACGCATATTCCCAGCATTTTGTCAGGCTGATTACAGAACTTAGCCATATTCTGAATCTACAGGTTTGCGCCGAGGGTATCGAGGATGCGGTGCAGCTGGCCTGCTGTAAGGACCTGATGATTGATTGCATCCAGGGCTACTACTTTCAAAGGCCCATATCAAGGGACCGTTTGTTTAAATGTTTGATGCGCTATTATACTTTTATTATTGACAGCTTCGAGGCGTCCAGTGAAGAAAAGGAGGGGTAGTTATATTGAGCAATGGACTGAAGCTGAAAAAAATATCCAAACAGGTACTGATGATGTTCTTTCTCACCTTAACACTTTGTTCGATCATTATCATTATCTCGATCAACAACCGGTATAACGCCGACAAAATGTTAATGGACCAGCTAATAAAGGAAAAGAGCAGCCAGCTAAATGCGGTCATATCAGGACTATTATACAAAACAGAAACACTTTCGGCCTTGGTTGTTCGAAGTGATGGCAACACTCAAAATTTTGATAAGGTTGCAGCTATCATTTTTGACAGTCCGGCGCTTGCAAACGTCTTGCTGGCCCCGGATGGCATCGTAAGCGATGTGTATCCAAAACAGGGAAACGAAGCCGTGATTGGTTACAACCTGTTGGGAGAGGGAGAGGGCAATATCGAAGCCATTATGGCAAAAGAGAGCGGAAAGCTTATCTTTGGCGGACCATTTCATCTCATGCAGGGAGGACAGGCTTTGGTGGGCAGGCTACCGGTCTATTTGGATGAACCTGACGGCAACAAACGTTTTTGGGGACTTGTATCCGTTACCCTGGAATATCCCCAGGTATTGGACGACGTTCGTTTAAGTGAGTTTGAATCAGCGGGCTTTTTGTATGAAATCTGGAGAATCAGCCCGGATACCAATGATAAGCAAACCATCGCCAAGAGCGAGAGGAACATTGGTGCACACATCTCTTATATTGAGGAATATGTGCCTATTCTGAATGCAGGATGGTATTTTCGTATCGCGCCGGCTCGCCAATGGTACGGATATCCGGAAACATGGCTGATGATTGTTGCCGGAATCAGCATCAGCTTTTTAGTATCGCTTACCTCGAAAAAAAACATAGAGCTAAAACTGATGAGAACCGAATTGGAAAACATGGTAAGGATTGACGCATTGACCCAGGTTTATAACAGAGGTTACTTTATGGACCTTGCCGCCGTACAAGTACAGAGGTCCATGAGACTGAATAATAGCTGTTTCATTGTCATGATGGATATTGATCATTTCAAAAAAACAAACGATACTTACGGCCATACAACAGGCGATAAAGTTTTAGAAAACGTTGCGCAGCGGATGAGAAATATAATCAGACCCTATGATTTAATTGGCCGATATGGCGGCGAAGAATTTATCATGCTTATTTCGGATTTAGATAAGCAAGCTTTACTAAATGTTGTAGAGCGCATTCGGCTAAGTATTTGTGAAGACCCAATGGAAATTGAGGGAAACTATATCGATATTTCCGCAAGCTTTGGAGTTGTTGATGTTTCTGCGGTAGATGATTTTGATGTAGGAATAAAGCTTGCTGATTCGGCGCTGTATGTGGCCAAAAAAAGCGGGAGAAATAAAGTGGTTTTTTACACGGACGAACAGGAGCCGGTTAGTACTGTCAGTCTGTAGGCAAATAGTTCATCGTTGTTTGTTGGGGCGGGGATCTGGCAGAAGGATGATAATGCCTATGCTGAGGATACGGCTTTGCATAAAGCTTTGAACAAAGGCGAAAATGCTGCTGGTCAGCGCAGGCGGCAAATATTAAAAAATATGGGAGGTCAAAAAAATGAAGTCAACAGGTATTGTAAGAAAGGTCGATGAACTCGGGAGGATTACGTTGCCTGTCGAGGTCCGTAATCATCTGGGAATTATGGAGGAGGACGCAATGGAAATCATGTACGATGAAGGTGGAATTTATCTCAAGTGCTATGATGCGAAGCACTGTGCTTTTTGCACGAAGAAGGAAAAATTGATCCGGCACTCTCTCACCGGCAAGTACATATGTAGTGAATGTTTCGTTCAGGTAAAAAAAGAAGTATCAGAGAATATCGCTGATACGAGTGCCGGGAAGTAATGAGCTGAGTAAAGCAAGACAATGGCAACGGGGTGCACTTCAGCTGAACTGGACAACCACAACATCGGCTGCCTCACCTCACCGGAATCAGTGATAAATTCTGGTTTTAGGGAAACAGTATTATAATTCCCCGCCCCGGCTGCTCGGCTATGTAATTATTGCTTACCCAGGAACCGGGCGGCTTCTGATACAACGTGCGCTGACAAACTGTCTGCACGCAGCGATTCAGATTGTCGTCGATGCCCGGTGTTTG
>JASGGP010000378.1:0-4032 GCA_047604985.1 Lacrimispora sp. | reverse complement strand
CTCACCCTTTTTCCAACGGCCCATTCTCTTTAGCAGGGCGTTTTCAGCTTAAACGTATTCACCATGTCCTTCAGTGTTTCCGCCTGCTTGTACAGCTGGGCCGTTGCGGCAGTGCTTTCCTCGGACGCTGCCGAATTCGCCTGAACCACGGCTGACACCTGGCTGATTTCCTCGTTTATCCTGGCAATACCGGAGGCCTGCTCTGACGATGCTCCGGCAATTTTTTCCGCCAATCCGGCCACCTGCTCTATCCCTCCCACGATTTTGTTAAACGCATCTGCGGTGGTCTTTGCAATCCTGGTTCCGTATTCGGCTCTCTGTATGGAGTTTTCTATCATGTCTGCAGTTTCCTTTACGGCTTCTGCAGAACGGGCCGCCAGGCTCCTTACCTCATCCGCTACAACCGCAAAACCTTTTCCGTACTGGCCCGCCCTTGCGGCCTCTACAGAGGCGTTTAATGACAGGATGTTTGTCTGGAAAGCAATGTCCTCAATCGCCTTTATTACCTTCGAGATATTTGACGAGGATATGTTGATTTCATCCATGGCTCTGAGCATTTCCTCCATGTGCTTATTGCCGTCCACGGCTCCGTGCCTGACATCATTTGCACATGTCCTGGCCATTTGCGCATGATCTGCGCTTGAGCTGATCCGGTTTTTTACCTCCGATACGGCTGCGGCCAGCTCTTGAAGGGAGCCTGCCTGGCGGCTTGCCCCTTCCGAAAGGCGTATGCTCGCTTCCGATATCTGGCCGGCACCGCCTGCAAGCTGCCCTGAAGTGCTGCATATTTGAGACAGAACGTGGTTATTTTTCTCTACGATCTTGCTTAAGGCAATGCCGAGGACATCTTTCTCCGAGTTTATTTTTACATGAACGGTTAAGTCCCCTTCGGCTATTGCCTCGGCTGTCTGAGCCTGGCTTCTGGTGTTTTCCACCATGGCCTTGAAAGATTGCATCAGTTCTCCTATTTCGTCGGTTGTGAGAACCAGGACGTTTGCACTTGCATCTCCCACAGACAGCTGCTGAGCAACACTGCTGAGAATTTTAAGAGGACGCACAATGCTTCCGTTCAAGACCCTGCATATTATTATGCTTGCAGCAACGGATATGACGGTCAGCAGCAGCATTGCAATAAAAAAAAGAACAAAACCTTTCGACGAAACATTGTTTGCGGAATATAATCGGTAAACGGTAAAAATACTTACCAAGGAAATTAAAACCGTTATAATATCCACTATGCCGAATCCAATCGCCATCCTTTTACCGAGAGCAATTGAATTCTGTTTTTCCTGTCTTTCCATTTGAGCTACACCCCTTGTTTGGTTTTTTTATTTATATTGTATATCGACAACTTTTGTCAAAATTTTAGCAAAAAAAAATTTTTATTCTTCGTCCAAAAAAGGAATACCGCTCAAAACACTATGACACGTCTTTTTTAACGATCACCGTCCCAAAGCCGGGAAGCTCTCTTTCTGCCGGAATATCTCCCAGAAGCACCTTACCGCCTTTAAGGCTGTCCGCCAGTTCCTCTCCCAGCATCACCGGCTCCTGACTGAAATTCTGCAAAAACAGATACTCACAGCCCTTTCCCTTTCTGGAGGTCACCTCCAGCCTTTCCGGGATCTCTCCCTCTACAAGAGGCTTCATCCCTGCTTCCACCGTCACTTTCTGAAACAGGCTGTCATAAAAATCCTGTCCTCCATCGGCGCACACATAATAGGCTGTTCCCTCTCCGAAACGGTTTCTTGTAAGAGCCGGATATCCCCGGTAAAAATCATTTTCAAAGACGAGAAGGGGTTCCGCCCCCAAAAGCTTTACAAGATCGCAGAGATTGCGGCACTCATACCCTTCCTTTTCTCCCTTTTCCGCCGGAGAAACCATAAAATTGTTCTCTCCGTCATACAGACCGTCAATTTCCATGCTGCGAAGCCCCAGGACCTCCGTGAGCCCGTGAGGGGAACCGCCCAGAAAGCACTTATCCGCCTCATCCACAATGCCGGACCAGTATGTCATAACCAGACACCCGCCTGCCCTTACATAGTCCTTAAGCTTCTCCTGTATACCGCTGCGGTATAAATACAGCATGGGGGCTGCCACCAGCTCATACTCTTCCAGTTCCCCATCCATGGTGATCACATCCACATTATACCCCAGCTTTTTTATGGCGCTGTAAATTTTCACGCAGGTTTCATGGTAATACAGCCCTTTATTTCTGGGCCCCTGGGCGTCTTCCATGGCCCAGCGGTTTTCCATGTCATAAATGACCGCCGCCCTTGCCCTGACAGCCGTTCCTGCCAGTTCTTTCAAAAGCGCCAGCTCTTTTCCCGTCTTTTCAACCTCTTCAAACACCCTGGTATCCTTTCCTCCGTAGTGGTCAATCACCGCCCCGTGGAATTTCTCCGAGCTGCCCCTGCTCTGGCGTATCTGAAAATACATCACGCTGTCCGAGCCGTGGGCCACCGCCTGCCAGGAGGCCAGATTTAAAACGCCCGGCCGTTTCAGCTTGCTGACGCCCTGCCAGTTGGTGCTTGTAGGGCTGGATTCCATGAGGAGAAACGGGCCCTTTTTTAAGCTTCTCATGAAATCGTGCTGCATCCCATTGTCCCTGGCCGTAAGAATCTCCTCTTCCTTGTGCCACAGGGGGTAGGAATCCCAGGAAACCACATCCACCGCCCGGGCCAGCTCCTGATAATTAAGGCCCTGGTAATCATACATAAGGTTGGTGGTGGTGGGCTGTAAGGCTCCCGCCTCTTTTAAAGCCTTTGCTTCCCAAAGGACAAAATCCGTGGTCTGCTCCGTAACAAAACGCTTCCAGTCCAGTTTCAAGCCGTGGACCATATTTTCTCCTATGGAAGACGGGCTTTCCACCTGGTCAAAGGACTGATAAACGTGGCTCCAGAAAGAGGTGCACCAGCTGCTGTTTAACTTTTCAACGGAACCGTATTTCCTTTCCAGCCATTTGCGGAATGCCCTCTGGCACAGGGGACAGTGGCACTCGCCCCCAAGCTCATTGGAAATATGCCACATGAGAACTCCGGGATGATCCTTAAACGCTTTTCCCAGCTCCTCATCTATCCGCTTTACCTTTTCCCGGTATAGGGCTGAGGTATAACAGTGATTCTGCCTTCCTCCGAAAAGCTGCCGTCTTCTGGCTCATCCACCCGCAGCACCTCCGGATAACGGTCGGACAGCCATTTAGGCCGGGCGCCGGAGGGAGTGCCAAGGATGGTGAAAATGCCGTTTTCATACAGCCTATCCACCTGCTCCCTAAGCCACTCCAGCCGGAAGCTTCCCTCCTGCGGCTCTAAAAAGGACCAGGAAAACATCCCCATGGTCACCGTATTGATGCCGGCCTCCTTCATGTATTCCAGATCCTGCTTTAATATATCCGGCTCGTCCAGCCATTGTTCCGGGTAATAATCCCCTCCGTGCCATATGCCAATGTTCTTCATATCTTATTTCCCTTTCTTCTTATTTTCATCTCTAAAAAGCGCTGCCGCCGTTTCCTCATCCGGAAGCACGGCCGCAGCGCCTGCTTATTCAGTTATTTATTTTACCGCACCCGTAATGCCCTCTGCAAAGCTCCTCTGCAGCAGGAAGAAAATGATCACGGTAGGAATGGTACAGACCAGTACAGCAAGCATCAGCATCCCGTAATCCGTCACATACCCCTCCGTCAAATTCGCCACCAGCATGGGCATGGTTATGCTGTCCGCACTGGACATGATAACCTTTGGCCATAAGTAGCTGTTCCAGGCATTCATAAACGTAATGGTCATGGCTGCCGCATAGGTGGAGCGCATGGTGGGCAGGAACATCCGGTAGAAAATCTGGAATTCACTGAGCCCGTCAAGTCTGGCTGCCTCCATGATATCAGAGGGAAAGGACCTGGCGCTCTGGCGGAACATCATGATCAGAAACGGGGTGGAGATGGTTGGAAGAATGAATCCTAAGGTGCTGTTTAACAGCCTCGCCTTTGAAAACAGCTGATACAGCGGAATCATGGTAGCCGCAAAGGGAACCATCATTGCC
>JASGGP010000377.1:0-4061 GCA_047604985.1 Lacrimispora sp. | reverse complement strand
GTGAACAACTTGTCCTCCAAGAATGTATATCTGAATCTGATCTATCAAACATGTTTTCACGGCATGAGTCAATTTCCACATAGGACATACCAATATAAGTATTCTCATCTTGTGTATAGGACATATCAATATCCAGTTTTGTTTGGGCATTGGTAATCCAGACCTGATATTTACCCGGTGAGTGAAACAATTCAAAAAAACCTTCACCAATTTCCTGCGGCAATGTGTACCGGATATAATCGGATTCCATAGATTCTTTTATACCGAAGTAATGCTCTAAATAGGTCATATACTGTTTAATTCCGCAAATTTCCATAATAACAATCCACCTCCCATTTTTATTTGAACCAAAAGGAGCCTTTTGCGAACATGCGGGAATCCTTGCTCCGATCGTATTGAAAAGTTTATATTGTCTTTCTATACTGATATTGGGTTAGATATAGCTAACTATATTTTACATGATTGCAATCAAAATATCAACTAACGGAGGAGCAAAGTGTTATGTACAATCATACAAATAAAAAGACCGGCAATATTAGCTGGCTGTTACAGCTGGCAGGCAAGAAAAAGGTGAATATACTGCTTGCCTGCCTGTTTTCTGTGTCCAGTGCTATACTTTCTTTTGTACCGTATATTTGTGTGTATTTTATTCTCAGAGAAATATTAAAAACGCCAAATAATCCTGTGGAAATATCATTTGGTACTGCTGGTATTTATGCATGGCTTGCACTTGGTGCAGTAGGCCTTGGACTTTTGTTCTCGTTTATATCTTCGGTTCTATCTCATGGAGCCGCATATAAAATTCTATTTGAGCTGCGCATGAAGTTTGCTGAACACATAAGCGAACTGCCGATGGGGTTTCATACAAGCAACTCAACCGGAAAATTACGAAAACTTATGGACGAAAATGTCGAAAAAATAGAATTATTTATTGCCCATCAGCTTCCTGACGCGGTAGGTGCTCTGGCATCGCCTGTTGTTATGCTGATTGTTTTATTTCTGTTCGACTGGAGAATGGGTCTTGCCTGTCTTCTTCCTATCGTTCTTAGCTTTGTTGCACAAGCCGGAAACTTATCCAATCCAAAGTCCAAAGAATTTATGGATAGTTTTCAGGATTTACAGGATAAAATGAACAGCTCGGCCGTGGAGTATGTACGAGGTATCTATGTGGTAAAGGCATTTAACCAAACCGTGTACTCTTTTCGTAAATTCCACGATACAATCCTGGAATACAAAGACAGTGCTATCCGTTATACCCACTCGGTAAAAAATACGTACTGTGCCTTTCTTGTGCTTCTCAATTCCGTGTTTCTGTTTCTCCTTCCTGTGGGAATACTAATTGGAAGCCATGAACGGGATTATCAGGTATTTGCAATATCTTTCTTATTCTATCTGATTTTTAGTATGGGCGTTGCCGGACCAGTGTCAAAGCTGATGTATGTATTTGTGCAAAGTTTCATGGTATTATCCAGTATCAAACGAGTGAGAGCTGTGTTTGATACGCCTGTTTTAAAAAGTACTGTGAAAGGCGAAGAACCAAAAGGAAATGACATTTCTTTTGAACATGTTTTCTTTTCTTACAATAAAGACGATGAAAATGAGACTCTTCATGACGTAAGTTTTACGGCAGAACCGGGGCAGGTTACCGCATTGGTGGGTCCCTCCGGCAGCGGCAAAAGTACTATCGCACAATTGATTCCCCGTTTCTGGGATATTGACAGCGGAAAGATATCCGTCGGAGGAGTAAATATTACGGATATAAAGCCCTCTGATCTGATGGGTGCGGTAAGTTTTGTGTTTCAGGATGTTTTTCTTTTTAAGAAAAGTATTTTGGAAAATATTAAGATTGGCAACGAAAATGCTACTGATGCGCAAGCCATTGAGGCTGCAAAATTTGCCATGTGCCACGAGTTTATCGAGTCTCTGCCAAATGGATATCACTCCGTGCTGGGAAGTCGTGGGACGTATCTTTCGGGTGGAGAACGACAGCGGATTATAATCGCACGGGCCATACTAAAAAATGCGCCTATTGTCATTCTGGATGAAGCAACAGCCTTTGCTGACCCGGAGAATGAACGGAAGATTCAGCTCGCGCTGGAAAAATTGATGGAAAATAAAACCGTCATTGTAATCGCTCATCGCCTTTCTACTATTAAAAATGCAGATAAGATCATCGTTGTAGACGATGGGAAAATAGCGGAAGAAGGGACTCACGAAGAACTTATAAAGTATGGTGCAAAATACAAGCATATGTGGGATGTTTACAACAGAGCACTCACATGGAGTCTTGCATAAGGAGAGAATCAAATGCTGAAAAAGGTACTTATTTTAACAGATCAATCAGATAAAGAACTAAAAAAATCAATACTTGCGTCTTTTCTCGCGCAACTCAGCTTATCGCTGCCAGTTATGATTTTAATGATGACTTTTATGGAAATTTTGCAGCCTTTCTGGGGAAAAGAGGTTGGCTGGTGGAAACTTTGGGTATTGGCGTTTTCTTCTATTGCAGTTGTTGCCCTCGTGTTCGTGGCGCATCGCTATGAGTACGGAAAAACCTACGTCACTGCCTACGAAGCAGCCGAAGAAAAGCGTACAACTCTCGCCGAATACTTGCGGAAACTGCCTCTTTCTTACTTTGGTAAAAAGGATCTAACGGAAATCACCATAAACATGATGAGTGACTGCGGAACCATAGAACAAAGCTTCTCCTCCATTATCCCTGCATTTGGCGGAACCATGCTCAATCTGCTTCTGACCTGCATATTACTGGCTGTTTTTGATTGGCGAATGGCTTTGGCTATTTTTATCAGTGTCCCTGTTTCCTTTGGCTTTTTGTTGCTTTGCCGTAAAACACACGATTATATTGGGAAAATGCATCTGCAAAGTAAGCTTGATGCATCTGAGCAGATGCAGGAGTATCTGGAAGGGATTAAGGTAATCAAGGCATTCGGGCTGGGTGGTGACAAGTTTAAAAGCCTTGAAAATGCCTACCGAAATCTGATGAAAATAAGCACTAAGACGGAAACGGTGAATGGTGCACTTACTACTGTTTCTATGATGATGCTTCGCTTTGGTATTCCGCTTACTATTTTTGCGGGATTAAATCTTGTAGTATCGGAGAGCCTGGCACTTCCCTATTTTTTAATGTTCCTCATTTTTTCAAGCCGAATCTATTCAAGTCTTTCCACGCCCCTTGCCTTATGGGGAGACTTACTTTATGCCATGCTTTCCATTAGAAGGCTTCATTCTGTCTATGAGGAAAAGACCATGGGAGGAAGCGATACGCTTACCTTGACACATTATACAATTGAATTGGATAATGTCAGCTTCGGATATCAGAATAAATTAGTGATAAAGGACGTAAGTTTCTGTATTCCACAAGGAAAGGTTACGGCTTTGGTGGGACCTTCAGGTAGCGGAAAAAGCACTATATCCAAGCTTATTGCCCGGTTTTGGGATATAAATGCGGGCAGTATCCGCATTGGCGGGACAGATATCCGGGACATTGATCCTGAACATCTGCTTACGTGGATTTCTTTTGTATTTCAGGATGTGGTCTTATTTAACGATACCATATATAACAACATCGCTATTGGTAAGGCAGGGGCTTCTAAGGAAGAAGTTGAAGAGGCAGCCAGACGAGCCAATTGCCATGAATTTGTGTCACGACTGCCGGATAGATACGACACGCTTGTTGGAGAAAACGGTAATACTCTGTCAGGAGGCGAACGGCAGCGTATTTCAATTGCCCGCGCCCTTTTAAAAGATGCTCCGATCATACTGCTGGATGAGGCGACAGCTTCCCTTGACCCCGAAAATGAACTGGAAATACAAGAGGCTCTTTCACAGTTAATCAAGAACAAAACAGTAGTTGTGATTGCCCACAGGCTTCGTACCATAGCGGGAGCGGACAACATTGTGGTATTGGAAAATGGGAAAGTAGTTCAACAGGGTGCCGGGGCAGAGCTTTTAAAGACCGGAGGGCTTTACGCAAGATTATTTGGCATACAGCAGGATAATGCCGAATGGTCTTTGGAATCGTAATTAATGATTAGGAAACA
>JASGGP010000376.1:0-4064 GCA_047604985.1 Lacrimispora sp. | reverse complement strand
ATGATAAAGGCCACCTATGGAACCGGCTCCTCTATCATGATGAATATCGGAGAGATACCGGTAATCAGCACCCACGGGGTGGTCACTTCCCTGGCCTGGGGCATGGATGGAAAAGTAAATTATGTGCTGGAGGGCAATATCAATTATACGGGCGCGGTTATCACCTGGCTGAAAGATGATTTGAAACTGATTGCAGCTGCCTCGGAGACGGAGGGACTTGCAAAATCGGCAAATCCGGAGGATACAACTTATCTGGTGCCGGCATTTACAGGAATGGGAGCACCATATTGGGACAGCGAGGCCACGGCTGTTATAACGGGAGTGACGAGAAGAACAAAGAGGGAAGAGATTGTAAGAGCCGGTCTGGAATGCATTGCTTATCAGATAGCGGATATTGTAAATGCAATGAGTCAGGACGCAGAAATTCCGATTGAGGAGCTTCGGGTGGACGGAGGCCCGACCAGAAACCAGTATCTGATGCAGTTCCAGAGCGATATTTTAAATATTCGGGTGCTGGTGCCGGATGCAGAGGAATTGTCCGGTATTGGAGCGGCTTATGCAGCCGGTCTGGCGTTGGGAATCTATGACAGGAGTATTTTCTCGAACATGCAAAGAAAAGAGTTTGAGCCAGGCATGGAAGAACAGGTAAGGGATACAAAGTACAATGGGTGGAAAGCAGCGGTAGGAAAAGCGCTGTCTACTGGAACCAAAATATAAGAAAGAAGGGCTTAGCTATGGAAGGAACAATGAAAGTAGCTGTTATGACAGGACCGATGAAGATGGAATGGGCGGAAAGACCAATTCCGCAGCCACAGAAAGGAGAGCTGCAGATTAAGCTGGAATATGTGGGAGTATGCGGCTCCGACCTGCACTTCTATTCTGAAGGACGGCTTGCAAACTGGGTGCCGGACGGACCTCTGGTGCTGGGGCACGAGCCGGGCGGTGTGGTGACTGCCATCGGGGAAGGGGTAACCGGCTTTGAGACAGGAGACCGTGTTGCGCTTGAGCCCGGCGTTCCCTGCGGTCATTGTGAGGACTGCCTGAAAGGTCATTACAACCTGTGCAAAGAAGTAAAATTCATGGCCATTCCAAACGAAAAAGACGGTGTATTTTCCGAGTACTGTACCCATGCCGCCAGTATGTCATTTAAGCTGCCTGACAATGTATCGACCATGGAAGGCGGACTGATAGAACCGCTGGCAGTCGGGATGCATGCGTGTGAGCTTTCCAATGCCAAGCTCGGGGAGACAGCTGTCATTCTCGGGGCAGGCTGTATCGGTCTTGTAACTCTGATGGCGCTGAAAGCAAGAGGCGTCAGCGAGATTTATGTTGCGGATATTCTGGATAAGAGGCTGAAAAAGGCGGAGGAATTAGGGGCGACCAGGGTTTTTAACAGTAAAACGGAGAGTATTGAGGAGTTTGTGAAGCAGCTTCCGGGAGGGGGCGTGGACCAAGTATATGAATGTGCAGGAAACCGGATTACAACTCTTCAGAGCTGCCGCCTAATCAAACGGGCGGGAAAAGTAACCCTGGTGGGCGTTTCACCGGAGCCAGTGCTGGAACTGGATATTGCCACATTGAATGCAATGGAAGGCACCGTTTATTCTGTTTATCGTTACCGGAATCTTTATCCGTCGGCAATCAGCGCAGTAAGCACCGGATTAATTCCGTTGAAAGAAATCGTATCCCATATCTATGATTTCAAGGATGTAATTGAAGGGGTTGATTTTAACCTGAAGCACAAGGATGAGGTTATAAAGGCAGTTATTAAAATGTGACGGTGGGGCCATGCTGAAGATTTATCTGATGAGGCACGGAGAGACGGAGTGGAACCGTAAAAAGAAAATACAGGGACAGGCGGATATCCCCCTCAATGAAAGTGGGGAGTCCGCCGCAAGAGGCGCGGCAAGGGGAATGAGGGGGATACCGTTTGACCTGGTGTATACCAGTCCCCTTGAACGTGCCAGAAAAACGGCGCAAATCGTGGTAGCTGGGAGAGAAATTCCCATTGTGGAGGATGACAGACTGATGGAAATCAGCTATGGAAAAGGGGAAGGACAGTCGCTGTATCTGATACAGATGCTTCCTTTTCTCCGCCTTCACCGCTATTTTGCAAATCCTTGTGTATATGTGCCGCCCAGGGGAGGGGAAACTTACGAACAGCTGAGAGAGAGGTGCAGAGACTTTCTGGAGAAGGAAATATGTCCTCTGGAAGGAATGCTGGATCATGTCCTTGTTACCGCCCATGGTGCTCTGATACGGGAAATGATTTGTATAATAAACAACATTCCCAGGGAGGAGTTCTGGAAAGGAATTCCGCAGAGGAACTGTGCGGTCACCACACTTTGCTGTAAACAGGGGAAATTCAATGTAATGGAAGAAGGAAAGATATACTGTTAAAAGGCCATATGTTTTACAACAAAAGTGGCCAGGAAAAATTTTTATATGTTTGGAGGAAAATATGAAAGCCCCAGGACTTGGTCTGGGGCATGACGCAGGCTCTATCAGGCCGCAGGCATGAGAGCCTGCGGCTTTAATTTCCTGAAAAAGTACATCAAAGTATGGCTTTTTCTTCCTTATTATTCTGGAATCTCCACCCATTGCTGCTTCTGGTTGCTTTCGAAGATTTTACTGCACAGCACCATCTCATGAAGCCCATCCTCAAAGGTTGCATACTCACGGATCACTTCAGGATTGTCAATGCTGTTATAGACATTTGCAAAGCACTGCTTAAAGGCGTCTGGAAAGCCCTCCAGATGGCCGAAAGGATAGGCGATCAGCGGCCTTGTATTGGGATGAACCGTAGCAATGCCTTTTTCCATGACCTGATTGTAGCTGTCCCGCTGGCCGATGGTCAGCTGGTTGCAGACCTCGCTGTTCCACTCTGCGGATTTTTCGTAGCCGCCCACCAACAAGTCGATTGCCACGGATTTGCCGGCAATTACCTGAGAGAAGAATGCGCTGCCCTTTGCCCCGTTGCTGAAACGGAACATAACACTGGCGCTGTCCTCCGTATCAATGGCGATATCTTCATAATCTTCCTCTGCAAATTTGTCCTTTGAAAAGGCAATTACATGTCCCTTTGGTTTTTTTCGGATGGGATGAATGGTTGAAAAGTCTGCATTTACTGCGACAATTTTCTGACCGGTCACATATTCAGCCAGATCCATCCAGTGGGACCCGATGTCGGCAACGGCCCGTGTGCTTCCGGATTCGGAAGAATTCAGACGCCAGCTGTAATCGGTCTTAAACAAAAGCCAGTCCTGGGTATAGCTTCCGGTAATAGAGAAAATGTCCCCTAATTCACCGTCTTGGATTACATTTTTTAAATGGTTGTTCATAGGATAGAAGCGATTGTGAAAATTAATGGCGGCGATTAATCCGGTTTCCCGGGATTTTGCAACCAGTGCTTCGGCTTCCTCTATGGATACGCACATGGGCTTTTCGCAGATAATGTTGACCCCGTGGTCCATGGCATACATGGCTATTTCAAAATGAGTGTTGTTGGGAGTGCAGATATGTAACACGTCCAGCTTCATGGTATCAATCATCTGCTTATAGTCGGTAAAATACTGGGGAACATTTAAGGACTCAGCCGCTTCTTTTGCGCTGATTGTATCAGCCAGCGCCACAACTTCAACATTTCCAAGACGTCTTACGGTTTCAATGTGAACCCGTCCGATAAAGCCGGTTCCAACGACTCCCATTCTGTAAATTTTCATTTCGATTCCTTCTTTCTTTATTGGATTGTGAATAAAAAGCCATCATAATAATCTTTCCACAGATCAGGCTCCTGAGGCAGATATACGCTGCTGGGGAAAGCCTCTTTGACCAGTGCCCGTCCTTCCTCTACGGACCCGATCTGTCCGTCGGCCATCAGCTGCATCATGATATTGCCGATGGCAGTGGCTTCTGCCGGACCTGCATATACGGGAAGACCGCAGGCGTTTGCAGTCAATTGGCACATCAGCTTGCTTTGAGCGCCTCCGCCCACAATATGGATGCCGGTAAATGTTTTTCCAGTATGCTTTTCCAACAGCTCCAGATTCCAACGGTATTTGCAG
>JASGGP010000375.1:0-4080 GCA_047604985.1 Lacrimispora sp. | reverse complement strand
CTTTCCGGTGAAAACAACGAGTTTTCTAAAGGAACCAAAAGCGCATTTTTGATGAAACTGTTTTTTTCCGGCTGCAGGCCGCCGGAGCAATGTATTTCCATGCTTCAGTCCTTTTCCCTTGACTGCCAGAAATATTTAAGCGAAATGGATACCATCCCCGGCAGCATTGAGCAGTACGGCAAGCTTGTTGACCCTTATACAAAGATCTACTGGGAACTGGCTGCGGATTTCGGTTACAGCCATATACGGATGTGTATGGACTGGGCCGACCGGTGCATCAAAAAATTGGAGGACATCAAATGAATATCCTTGTATTAAACGGCAGTCCTAAAGGTGCAAAAAGCAATACCATGAGGCTGACAAACGCATTTTTAGAGGGAATGGCAGAGCGGACTGCCTTAAACACAGAGGTCCTGACGGTTTCTAAAATGGACATTAAGCCCTGCACCGGCTGTTTCCGTTGCTGGAGCAAAACTCCCGGTAAGTGCTGCCTCCAGGATGATATGGCTTCTGTCATTGAAAAGATGCTGGCTGCTGACATGATTATCTGGAGCTTTCCCCTTTATTACTACGGTCTGCCTTCCCACTTAAAGGCCCTTATGGACCGGCAGCTTCCCATGATCCTCCCCACCATGGAAAAAAGGACAGGGGGCGGCACTGACAGCGGGTTTCATCCGTCCAGGTACGATATGTCCGGCAAGCGGTACCTCTTAATTTCCACCTGCGGGTTTTATACCCCGGAGGGAAACTATGATTCCGTCAATCTGCAATTCGACCACTGTTTTGGAAAGGGGAATTATGAGACCCTTTACTGTGGAGAGGGGGAGCTTTTTCACGTACAGGAGCTGCGAGGCCGCACTGACGAATATTTAAAAGCTGTAAAGGACGCCGGAGCAGAATTTATTTCCGGGGGAATCACACCGGAAACAAGGGAAGCACTGACAGAGCTTTTATATCCAAGAGAAATTTTTGAAGAAATGGCCAATGCAAGCTGGAACATAGAAAATCACGGTGAAAAAAATGCAGATCCGGGGAATGACAATTCCCTGTCCTTTACAAGACAAATGGCTGTCTTCTATAATCCGTCCGCCTGGGACGGAGCCGATAAGGTTTTGGAAATGCACTACACCGACGTGAACCGTACTTATCAGATTCTGATGGGGAAAAGCGGAAAGGAAGTTTTAACAGAAAACTTTCTTCCCTTCACCACGAAAATAGAAACTCCCCTGTCTCTGTGGATAAGCATTTCCAAAGGGGAAACAGATCCCCAAAAGGCCTTGATGGAACATCAATACCGGGTGGATGGAGATTTGGGCCTGATGATGCGATGGAATGACTTTTTCGGCTATAAAGCAAGCAAGGAAAAGACAGAAGATAAAAAAGCCTCTCCAAAGAAAAGCAACATGGCGCTTATGCTGTTTCCATGGTTTCCCATCTGGTTTTTTATGATCCAGGATCCGGTCCTGGGAGGGGTTCTGGGAATTTTGGCCGGTGCTGCTTTGCCCTTTGCATTTTTCAAATATCAGGCAACGGTTTTTGAATATATTTCCGATTTTCTGGTATCGTGTATCGGCGTGCTGGCCCTGGCCGGTTTTCCGGCTTCCACCCTTACGCCCCTCTCCTACCTGCTTTTCGGCATTATGTGGAGCACCACCGTATTTTTAAGGATTCCTCTGACCGCCTATTACTCCATGTATGAATATGGAGAAGAAAAAGCATACAGCAATCCCCTTTTTATGAGAACCAACCGGATTTTAACCGGGTGCTGGGGCGCACTTTACCTGGTGACACCCATATGGACCTATTTTCTTATACAATCCCATTTCGCCCCGGGCCTGTGGTTTATAAACACGGTCATACCGGCATTGCTGGGCGTCTTTACGAAACGGTTCCAAAGCTGGTACCCGGCCTATTATATGGGAAAAAGCAAAGCCATGTAACATTTAAAACAGCGAAAAGCGCAGAAATCACCGGAACAGTGATATCTGCGCTTCCCTTATAAGTCCGGCCTTCCGTTCCGTAATCCGGTCTCCCTCTTCCACCTTTCCGCAGAGGAGAGGGCTGTTCACATCATAGAGAAGCCGCTGTCTTTCTACTGCGGATAAGCTGTCGTTGGCGTAACAATATTTACACCCTGACATACAGGTGTCATAGGTCCCGATCTCAACGCTTTCCATGCAGCCGCATTCCGCCCGCTGGTTCTTATCTTTCTTTTTCTTTACAGGACTCTCCAGCAGGCGCTCCACCACAGAGGGGTCAATACAGCTTCCCCGGGCAACTCCGGCAGGACCTAAATCAACCTTTTCCGCACAGGCCTCAATCCTTAACCCGTAAGCGCCTGCAATGGCAGCCAGCTTTCCGCTTATTTCAAGCATCCGCTCTTCTTCCGGCTCCTCTGTCTGAATTCCCCTCATGTTGCGGACGGTCTTTCCGTACATATCCAGAAAGCTGATCATCACCTTTTCCGCATAGCCGCCTACACCCCTGGCAATTTCCTCGAAAGCATGGAGATGGTATTCCTCGGTATACCGGTCATTTAAAAATATGGGATCATATCTCCAGACCATACGGTCCTTTCCCGCCTGGTCCGAAGTCTTTTGAAACACCTCTATCAGATGCTTTTTATCCGGCACCCATGGCTCCACATCTCTGCCGTATCCGGTCAGGGTGAAATGGATGTAATAAGGAATCCCCTTAAGCTCAAGAAGATGTTTCAGCATGGGCCCCGGATTTTTTGTCCAGAATACGATGAGCTCCACCTGCTCCGGTGAAAGATCAATTCTGCTGATCTGATGGCTGTTCATTGGATTCCTGACGTAGGCATATCCCTCTTTCAGACGGTTAAAAAACCAGTCCGAATAAAACTGGGGGATATCTGTACGCCTGCTGGCACTTAATATCATGGTTTTTCTCCCGTCTCTTTTTATAAGGAATATTATACGATGCCAGCGCACGTACTTCAACATAAAGATCCGGTCCTGTCAAAATGGCAGAAATATGTACACCTCACAAGCGGGAAGACCATGCCGTCAAAGCAACCCCTATAAAAGAATCTCAGCCCACTTGTCTTTATAGGAAATCTGCGCCTCAGCGCATCCGGCTGTCTCTATTTTCCAGGCCTTGCCCCCTTTTACTTTCACCACAACACTGTCAGCCGTTCTCAAAGCTTCAACGAACATAGCCTCATGCCCGGCCTCATCCGGTATCACTGTCCGGGTTTCCGTTCCTTCTTTCATCTGATAAAGCTTCAGCACAGTCCCGTCCGTATAATCATAATCCGGCTTATTGTCACAACTTCCCACTGCAAGAACCGTATTTTCCCTGACCATCAGCGGAAGATGGAAGTAGTCAAAGGTTTCCTTATACCATTTTCCTCCGGGTTTTACTTCCCCTGTAAAATAATTGGTCCACATTCCCTCCGGCAGATAATAAGAGACCTCTCCGCTTTCCTTAAATATTGGGGCCACCAGCAGGGAATCTCCCAGCATATACTGCTTATCTAAAGTCTCACAGGTAAGATCCTCGGGGAATTCAAGAAACATGGGGCGCATCATGGGAATTCCTTCTTTATGTGCTTTCACCGCCTGCCCGTAAAGATAAGGCATTAGGGAGCATTTAAGCTTCACAAACTTTCTCAGCACATCGGAAGCTTCCTCATCAAACAGCCAGGGAACCCGGTAGGATTCAGACCCATGAAGCCTGCTGTGGGAGCTTAAAAGCCCAAATGTACACCACCGCTTATACACATCTGCAGAGGCCGTCTGCTCGAATCCGCCCATATCATGGCTCCAGAATCCATACCCGCTGAGGGACAGGGACAGCCCGCCCCTTAAATCCTCGGCCATGGAGGGATAGGTTGCCGTACAGTCGCCACCCCAGTGAACCGGAAACTTCTGTCCTCCTGCTGCCGTTGACCTTGCAAAAACCAGAGCCTTATCCTTTCCCAGCTTATTTTCCAGCAGCTCAAAAACAGTCTTATTATAGAGATAGGCATAATAATTGTGCATTTTAACCGTATCCGAGCCGTCAAAGTACTTCACCCCTGTCACAGGTATTCTCTCCCCAAAATCAGTTTTAAAG
>JASGGP010000374.1:0-4084 GCA_047604985.1 Lacrimispora sp. | reverse complement strand
ATTTGGCCTTTTCCAGCATCTTCCAATTCCATCCAAAAAAGGCACCCTCTTTATCATGAGGATGCCCTTTTTTTTAAAAGATTATTTTCAGTTTTCTTTTCTGTATGCGACGCCCAGCTTTGCCGGGACAGCGAAGTTCTTTCTGGAAACTGTCAGCACAATGGTGAGGATATAAGGAAGGGCGATAAACAGCTCGTTGGGGAAATAGCCCCCCCCGCCCACAGACTGCATATAAATGGCCACCGCCTCTGTCAGTCCGAAGATGATTGTGCCCGCAAACGCGCCCTTTGGGTTCCAGTTACCTAAAAAGCAGATGGCAAATGCGATCCAGCCCCGTCCGCCGATGATATTTGTGGTGAACATGCCCAAATATCCTACGGAATAAAAGGCTCCTGCAACGCCTCCCATCATGCCCGCCAGGAGCACGGTCAGAAAACGGACCTTGTTCACGCTGATTCCCGCCACATCCGTTGCCTCAGGATTTTCCCCTGTAGACCGGATCATAAGGCCCCAGGAGGTCTTAAACAGCAGAAAATAAGAAGCCGGGATGATTAAATACACCACATAGGTGAGGATGTTCTGCTGGAACACAATTGGCCCGACAAAGGGGATTTTGCTTAAAAATGGAATGGGAAGTTCCGGCAGAGGGGTGATTTTTAAGGGAGTGGTGGGGACTCCGAACAGGACACGCTGGAGATAGGTGCAGATTCCCGCCGCCAGCACATTGATGGCCGTGCCTGTCACTACCTGGTGCTGCTTTAAGTAAATGCACACAACTCCGTATACGGCTGCCGCCGCAAGGCCGGACAGAATGGCTGCAAGAATGCCGATAAATGCGCTTCCCGACAGATAAGTACCCACAAATCCGCCCCAGGCCCCCATGAGAAAAATGCCTTCGATGGCTGTCACCATCATGCCGGACCGCTCTGCGATTACCTCTGCAATAGAACCGAAAAGCAGAGGCGTGCTCATCATCAGTGCCCGTTTTAATAAGCTTTCGATCATAACAGGTGTCACACTCCTTTCTGCAGCTTCCGTTTTTCTCTCCTGTTTTCCAGATAACCTCTATAGAAATAGGAAATGATAACGAACAGCATGACAAATCCCTGCATCAGATCCACAACGCTGGCAGGAACGTTGACTCCGGGCATGCGCCCCATTAAATTGCCCATGACTCCAAGAGCTCCGAAGAGAAAGGAAGCAAAAATGATTCCTATGGGATTGGCATTTGCCAGAATGGCGATTCCCAGCCCTGCAGACCCCACTCCGCTGTTAAAATCCTGGATGAGCATATGCTGGACCCCGTTTACCTCTGTGAATCCAGCCATGCCGGCCAGCCCTCCGCTGATAAAAAATGCGGTCACAAACAGCTTATTGGAATTGATTCCTGACATCCGTGCCGCAGAGGCATTGCTTCCCACCGCACGGATCCGGTAGCCCAGAGGCGTCTTGTAAAGCAGCACCCAGATTCCAACAGCCACCAAAACCGCCAGCAGAAAGCCCACATGAAGCCTGGTCCCTTTCACAATGGTAGGAAGCCATGCCGCCCTTGTTAAAGCGTCTGTCTGGGGATATTCTCCCTTTGACTCCTTTAAAAAGGTACGGAGCAGATAATTCATGACCGCAAGGGCCACGTAGGTGGACATCATGCTCACCAGAAATTCATTGGCCTTATACCGGGCCTTTAAAAATCCGATGAGAGCGCCCATAAGCCCTCCTGCAAGAGCCGAGGCCAGGCAGACAAGGATCAGCAGCAGGGCGTTCGGCACCTTTCCGTCCAGCTGCAGGGAAAGGGCAATGGCAGCGACAGAACCCATGTAAAACTGGCCCTGGGCTCCGATATTAAACAAATTGGCCTTATAGGTAAAAGCAAAGGCCAGAGCCGTGAACATAAGGGGGGTTGCCTTTAAAAACACCTCTCCCATGGTATACTTATCCGTAAACATGACCCTGGTGGAATAGAGAAACACTTCTATTGGGTCAATATGAAGCAGCAAAAGCATAAGGCCGCTTAAAAACAGTCCGGCAATTATGGCAGCGGCATTTGTAACGATCATATCCCTGACTTTTGCATTCATGCCTCCTGCCTCCTTTCCTCTTTATATCCGGCCATTAAAAGACCGATCCGTTCCGTGGTCAGCTGGCCGTGGTCAAAAATCCCCATGAAAGAGCCCTTGTAAATCACGGCAATCCTGTCACAGAGCTGGAATATTTCCGACAATTCCGTGGAAACCAGAAGAATTCCTTTTCCGTTTTTCCGCTCTGCCAGGATGTTGTTGTGAATGTTGTTAATGGCTCCTAAATCCAGGCCTCTGGTAGGCTGGTCCATGACCAGCACCTTGCCTGCATTGCCCACTTCTCTTGCAAGGATGACCTTCTGCTGGTTGCCTCCCGACAGCCCTTTAATCTGGGCATCGGGCCCCGGGGCCTTAATATCAAATTCTTCAATGGCCTTCTGGGTTTCCTTTTGCAGCTTTTTCCTGTTTAAAAAACCGTGAACCGTCCACTTTTTATCAAAGCTGGTTTTTAACATCATGTTTTCGGCCAGGGTCATCTCTCCCACCATGGCATCCCTGTAGCGGTCCACCGGAACGTAACCGATTCCCAGTCTTATGCGTTCCCTTATGGATTCGCCCGTAATGTCTGTTCCGTTTAAAAGCACCTTTCCTGAGGTAAGGGGAAGCGCTCCGCAGATGACCTCGCACAGCTCCTCCTGTCCGTTTCCGCTGACCCCGGCCACGCCGAAGATCTCCCCTTCCATGATCTGAAAGGATAAGTCGCTTAAGAGGGGCATATGGCCTTTTTCCTGAACGGTGACGCCCGACAGCTCCAGGCAGACCTTTCTCTCTCCTTCGGCCTCTGACTGCTGTCTTTTGGGAGCAGCCATTTCCTTTCCCATCATCAGCCTTGCAAGCTCCACCTCATCCGTATCCTTTGCCCCCAGATTTCCTGTGAGGCGGCCGTTTCTCATGACAATGATCCGGTCCGCCACCTCCATAACCTCTTTCATCTTATGGGTGATAAAGATAACGGAATTTCCTCCGGCCGTATACTCCTTTACAAAGGCCATAAGTGTGTCCGCTTCCTGAGGCGTCAGCACTGCCGTAGGCTCATCCATGATGAGCAGGCTTGTCTTTAAGTACAGGGCCTTTAAAATTTCCACTTTCTGCTGGACGCCTACTGCCAGATCCCCCACCTTTGCCTCCACCGGGATTTCAAAGCCGTACCGGGACGCCAGCTCCTCCACTTCTTTCCTGCATTTCTCGTAATCAATGACGCCCTTTACATTGCCCAAAATAATATTTTCCGTGACCGTATGAGCCGGCACCAGGGAAAAGTGCTGCTGGATCATGGAAATTCCAAGAGCCATGGCATCCTTTGGGGAAGTGATCTTCACTTCTTTCCCATCCTTAAAAACCTGTCCTTCATCAGCCTTGTAAAGGCCGTAAAGAATCTTCATGACCGTGCTCTTTCCCGCTCCGTTTTCTCCTAAAAGGGCCAGCACCTGACCTCTCTCTATGGAAAAGGAAATGTCCTTGTTTGCCACCACTCTGGCAAAATATTTCGACACATCTTTTAATTCAAAAAATGGCGTATCCACAAAGCCCCTCCTTTTGGAAATGAAAAAGGCTGCCACAGCTTAAACAATTTGTTTTATTCTGCGGCAGCCCTCCTTTGTTTCCCTACTTCTCAAACATTGCCTGTAAGTCTACTTTTCCGTCCTTAAAATCCTTGATTCCCTGATCCACCGCATCCTTGATCTCCTGGGAAATGTTATCCGTATAAACCGGAACAAAGATATCTTCGCTGATTCCTGCCTCATGGACCATGTTGCCGGAAAGCTTTCCGTCCATATAAAGGCCTAATGCCCAGGTATAGAAATTCTTAAAGTCAAAGTTTACAGAAGCCACAACCGTATTGGGATCAATGGTGGTCTGGTCGCTGGAAAAGCCGATGAACTTCACGCCCTTTGCCTTTGCGGCCTCAATGCTTCCCAGGCCTACTTCATTGGCATATACGAACAGGGTGTCCGCTCCGTTGTCAATCATCTGCTCCGCCATCTGTTTTCCAAGTGCCACATCGC
>JASGGP010000373.1:0-4108 GCA_047604985.1 Lacrimispora sp. | reverse complement strand
TGCTTCTCCCAAAGGAAGCGGGGGAAGCCCGATTTTTCTTATAGGAGCTGCGGCAGCAGTTCTTCTATTAATTGCAGTTTTCTTTTTCATTCGAATCTAGATTCGCATTCAGAATTTCATAATTACAAATTTCTTCTTAACAGAAACTTCTTCTTTACAGAAACGCTTTACTATGCTACCATGGTAGCACATGAAAACACAGAGGAGGATGTAATTATGAAAAAGAAAGTTTGGAAAGCAGCAGCAGTTTTGGCGGCGGCAGTTTTGCTGGGCGGCTGTTCCGGCCAGAAGAATGCTGGGACAACCGCAGCAGATAATGGAGAAACTAAGGCGGCAGAGGCGGTGGCCACTGCTGCAGGAACAGAAGAGACGAAAACAGAGGAAAGTGCAAAAGCAGAGAGCGCTGGGAAAACAGCGGATTCCAGTACATTTACTGTTGGTTTTGACCAGGATTTCCCGCCTATGGGCTTTGTGGGAGATAACGGGGAATACACCGGCTTTGACTTAGAGCTGGCTCAGGAAGTGGCAAACCGTCTCGGCAAAAAGTTCGTTCCCCAGCCAATCGGATGGGATGCAAAGGATATGGAGCTGGAGTCAGGAAATATTGACTGTATCTGGAATGGATTTACCATTACAGGCCGGGAGGACGGCTATACCTGGACAGAGCCTTACATGGAAAACAGCCAGGTGTTTGTAGTGGGAAAGGACTCCGGTATAAAGGCCCTTTCCGACCTTGCAGGAAAGGTTGTGGAGGTCCAGGCGGATTCCTCTGCGGAAAAGGCCCTGCAGGCGGATGAGGCTCTTTCCAAGACCTTTGGAACTCTTCAGACCACACCTGATTATAATACGGCATTTATGGATCTGGAAATGGGCGCAGTTGATGCCATCGCCATGGACGTTATCGTGGCCGGCTATCAGATTGAGCAGAGAAAAGCAGATTTCGTAATTTTAGATGAAGCTCTGGCTGCGGAAGAATATGGTGTAGGCTTTAAGAAAGGAAATGAAGCCTTAAGGGATCAGGTTCAGGAGCAGCTGGAGGCCATGGCAGCCGACGGTACTCTGAAAAAGATTTCTGAAAAATGGTTCGGCAAAGATGTAACAACAATCGGAAAATAATGGAAATAAAGCGGAGGAAATCATGATTATAACGAAGATATTTTCACAATTGGCGGCGGGGATGTGGGTCAGCATCCAGATTTTTGTGGTAACGCTGGTCTTTTCACTGCCCCTGGGGCTTCTCATATCCTTTGGGCGGATGTCAAAAAACCCCGTCATACGAGCCATTGTTAAATTCTATATTTCAATCATGAGAGGAACTCCGCTGATGCTTCAACTGATGGTGGTGTATTTCGGCCCCTACTATTTATTTGGCATAAAAGTGGGGAACGGATACCGCCTGATAGCTGCATTTATTGGTTTTGTCATTAATTACGCAGCATATTTTGCGGAAATATACAGAAGCGGTATACAGTCCATGCCCGCAGGCCAGTATGAGGCTGCAAGGCTTTTGGGGTATTCCAGATCACAGACCTTTTTCCGGATCATTTTCCCCCAGGTGGTAAAACGGATCCTGCCGTCTGTGACCAACGAGGTCATTACCCTGGTGAAGGATACCTCCCTGGCATTTACCATCAGCGTTCTGGAGATGTTTGCGGTTGCAAAGGCTCTGGCCTCTTCCCAGACCAGCCTGATTCCCTTTATGGCAGCAGGGTTGTTTTACTATATCTTTAACCTGATTGTAGCGGTAGGAATGGAATACATAGAGAAACGGATGAACTATTATCAATAGAGGAGGATGAGAGATGTACTTACTGGAAATGAACCATGTTCAGAAAGCATTTGACGGCCAGGGCGTGCTTCGCGATATTTCCCTGTCGGTTGAAGAAGGTGAGATCGTATCCATCATCGGTCCATCCGGTTCGGGCAAGTCCACGCTGCTCCGGTGTGCCACCATGCTGGAGGAGATGGACAGCGGCGAGCTTTGCTACCTGGGTGAAAAGGCGGCGTGGAACGGGAAGAACGGAGCCTCTGTTTACGCAAAGAAGGAAGAGCTGAAAGAGATTCGGAAGAATTACGGTCTGGTATTCCAGAACTTTCACTTATTTCCCCATATGACGGTTTTGAATAATGTTACGGATGCGCCCGTCCACGTGCAGAAGAGGAGTAAGGAAGAGGTGCATTCGGAGGCCATGGAGCTGCTTCGGAAAATGGGGCTTGAGGACAAGGCCTCTGCCTATCCCTGCCAGCTTTCCGGCGGCCAGTGCCAGCGGGTGGCCATTGCAAGGGCCCTGGCTTTAAATCCCAGGATTCTGTTTTTTGACGAGCCCACATCAGCTCTGGACCCGGAGCTGACGGGAGAGGTGTTAAAGGTCATCAAGTCCCTGGCGGACATGCAGATCACCATGGTCATTGTGACCCATGAAATGGCTTTTGCAAAGGATATTTCAGACAGGGTCATTTTTATGGCTGACGGCGTCATCATTGAGGAAGGGACGCCGGAGGAGGTTTTCGCGTCCAGCAATGTGAGGACTCAGAGCTTTTTGGGGAGGTACGGGGAGATCCTATAGGAACCGGGAGTTAGGCAGCGGCAAAATCTGATTGAGCCGCTGCTTTTTCTTTTGTATTTTCTGTTTGCTCATAAACGGGTTTTCAGGATATCTGATAAAGAATATTTAATAAAATTGGAAAATTTAAGAAAAAAGAAAAAGATTTTTCACAAACAGATGGTATACTATAGACAAACTTATAGGTAATACAGGAAAGAAAGAAGAGGATGCTTATGAAAAAAATATGGATCATAGCATTGGCCGTCTGTACGGCAGCTTTGTTTACAGCCTGTGGAAAACCGGCGAAGAGTTCGGAAAGCGGGGCGGGCACAACGGCGGAAACCACGGTCCAGACCTCCTCAAGTGCAGAGACCACGGCAGGAGCAAGTCAGGAGGCGCCGGGCAATGCCAAGGAGTTTAAGATATTGGTGGCAAAGGTAGCGGAAGTCGCTGACAACTTAGAAAGCGTGACCGTGTTAAACGGCGATGCAAAGGCAGTATTTGATTTAAAGGACGTTGTGGTGGAAACATCCTATGCCTTAGAGCCTGATGCGGAGGTTTCTATTATTTATAAAGGGGAGATTTCCGGCGCTGACACCTCCAATGCAAAAGTAGTGCTGGTGCTGGATGCCCAGGAAAATATGAAAGTCCTGGAAGCGACGGGAAGCGTTGTGGATCAGGCCATGAGCACTTTCGTTATTAAAACAGATTCAGGCGAAGAGCAGACATTTATAAAGGATAACTGCGAAGGGCTGGAAGAGGGAGTGCTGGGAAAAGCGGTGAATGACAGCAACGGAAGCGGAGCTATGGTAAAGGTAACATATGTGACTGTCACCTATGACGCGGACAGCAAGTCCAATTTCCCTTTAAGGGTGGAAGCTGCGGAATAAACAGAGATGAAAATCCCGGATGTGCAGGGCTTTTTTGATAAAAAGCTTGCAAATTCGGGATTTTCATGTACAATAACAGAGGAAGGGGCCAGTAGACCCCTGTTTTCATGTATCAGGGAATTTCCCGGTATATAAAATCGCTCCGCTATGAATGTGCGCTCTGCGCGGAGGACGTAGGACTGCTGAGGCGGCTGGGCTCCGGCGTGAGAGCCTGCAATGCAGGCGCTTGACTCTGATGGCAGCTGTTTCATAACAGGCGGAAGCATTGGCAGAAAAACAGACAAAGTGAAATATAGGAAGATATAGAGAGAGGGAATCAAGATGATTAGTGCAAGTAATGTAACATTAAGAATCGGAAAAAAGGCATTGTTTGAAGATGTAAATATTAAATTTACTGAAGGCAACTGCTATGGCATGATCGGGGCCAACGGTGCCGGAAAATCCACGTTTCTTAGGATTCTTTCCGGTGAATTGGAACCGACCAACGGCGATATCATTATAACGCCGGGGCAGAGGCTTTCTTTCTTAAAGCAGGACCGTTTTAAATATGACGATTTTCAGGTTCTGGATACGGTCATTATGGGAAATATCCGGCTTTATGAAATCATGAAAGAAAAAGATGCCATTTACATGAAGGAAGATTTCACCGATGAGGACGGCATCAGGGCGGCG
>JASGGP010000372.1:0-4124 GCA_047604985.1 Lacrimispora sp. | reverse complement strand
ACTTTAAAGCATCCACAATTGTGTCAATATTAGCTTTGACGGTCAGGATATAGGTATCGGCTCCGGAGCTTGCGTCGCCCAGGGAGTCGGAGTAAAGCTGACCGCCGATTGCAACATCAAAGCCTTTGGCTTTTACTGCAGCCTGCAGAGCTTCAATGGTTTTGGGCGGTACGGAAGACTCCACAAATATGGCCTTGATCTGCCTTTCCACAATGAAAGCAGCCAGATCGCTTACATCGGCTGTGCCGGCTTCCGCATCAGTGCTGATGCCCTGCAGCCCCCGCACCTCAAAGCCGTAGGCCTTGCCAAAGTATTGGAACGCATCGTGTGCTGTAACCAGCACCCGCTGTGATTCCGGCAGTTCTGCCGCCCGGTTCCGGATGTATGTGTCTGTCTCATCCAGCTTTTTTAAGTAGTCCGCCAGGTTGGATTCATAAGCTGCCTTTCCGTCAGGATCAGCCTGGGATAAGCCGCCGGCTACCGTTTTTGCGGCTTCTTTCCATAAGGAAACATCGAACCAGATATGAGGATCATGGACGGAGCTGTCCGCCTCCCAGGCCAGAAGCTTGGATTCGTCCAGGCCATTTTCAATGCAGATAACGGCCGGGCCCTGCCTGGATAAGTTTTCGAATATTTCCCCCATCTTTCCTTCCAGATGAAGACCGTTATAAACTACCACGTCCGCTTTCTGCATCAGGGAAACGTCTCCCGCGCTGGCCTGATATAAGTGGGGATCAATGCCGGGTCCCATCAGTCCATTGACCGTGACCCGTTCTCCGCCGATGATTGAGGATAAATCCGCCAGCATGGTGGTTGTAGCCACCACATTCAATTTATCCTTTGCAGAATTTGTATTTGCCGCCGGAGCAGAACAGCCGGCAAGCAATAATGTAAAACTCATAATTGCGCCCAAAAGGGCTTTGATTTTATGCTTCATAAAAACCTCCTGATAAAATATTTTGTATTACAGCCTCTCCGTCACGTCTACATAGATCTGGCAGGCGGCTTTGTAGCTTATCTGGACACGTTCTTTTCCCAGCTCAAGGGTAAGGGGGCCTTCATATGCCGCCGCATCCACAATGCGGACAGAGCTTCCAATAGTGATTCCGCTCTCCTGCAGATAGTCCAGCAATTCCTTCTGTTACACGCCGGATGTGGGAGGTAACGCCCGCGGGAAGTAAATTCAAGGTCTGCAAAGGAGTGTTGTCGATCTGACCGTCCGAGTGGGGAATGGCGCTGCCGTGAGGACAGTAGGCCGGAAAATTCAAAAATTTATCCAGCCGGTCGGTCAGACGCGGCGGAGTGATATGCTCCAGCAGTTCCGCGTCTTCGTGGGCCTCGCTCCACGAGTAGCCGAGATGACGCATCAGAAATACTTCCCAAAGGCGGTGTCCCCGCACCAGGGAGATGGCGGCGCCCATTCCCTCATTGGTCAGGCGGGATCCCTTGTAGGGTTCATAATGAATAAGCCCTTCCCGGCTCATCTTCCCCAGCATCTCCGTAACAGAGGCAGGGGCGATTTGCAAAGTCTCGGCAATCCGCTTATTGCTGACCAGTTGTTCCATGCCTCCCAGTTTATAGATGGCCTTTAAATAATCTTCTTTGTTTGGTGTCATTTTATCTTCCTCCGTTTTATGCAAATGTCTCAAGCGTTCCGATCAGCAGGACGAGGACCATTGCGGCTAAAACAGGGATCTTGCGGCAGAAAAGCCGCTTCACATAATCGTCCATAATTGCCTCCCTGTATATTCGTATTTATTTTTTAAATTTAGGTATACCTAAACTTTATTATATTATATGCCTAAATCCAAAGAAATGCAAGTGCTTTTACAATCTCTTTCTTACGAAAAAAACGGCGGCTTTGAGTTTTATCTCAAAACCGCCGGACAGCTTTATTCATCCATTATTCAATTACACCGGTTCATAAAGGCCTTTTTCTGCCTCCCCGGCTGTTCAATGACCTACCCTGCAGCCTTTTCTCTGATACTGATAAAACCCTGATAAATACTGGGCTGAAAAATGACTTTATTTTTCAACTGCCCTTTCCCATGCCCTAACTGCGATATTTTCTCACCTGCTTTCATTCCGTCCTATTGCATTTTCCTTTTGGAAATGATATGTACATGATATTGAATACTTTTTACTATATCATCTTGAGATGGGGAGGCAATGAATATGTTTAAAAACTTTCTTCAAAATACCCGTAAACCAAAAGGCTTCACAGGAAAAATCATGGTGCAGATGATGAACAGGGGCCATGCCCGGCTGGCAAAATGGGGACTTTCCCATGTCACTATGAAAGGAAAAATCGATGCTCTGGATATTGGCTGCGGCGGCGGAGCCAACCTGGCATCTCTCCTTAACATGTTTCCGTCAGGAACCGCTGCCGGAATGGATTACTCTGCTGTAAGCGTAGCTCAAAGCACCCGTTTAAACCAGGCAGAAATCAGCAAAGGCCGCTGCCGGGTCCTCCAGGGAAATGTTTCCGAACTTCCTTTCTCCAAAGTTCCTTTGACTTAATAACCGCATTTGAGACCATCTACTTCTGGCCGGATCTCCCATCCTCTTTCCGGCAAATCCACAGGGTTCTGCGATCCGGCGGAGTGTTCCTCATCTGCAATGAAATGTGCGACCCGTCTGATGACAAATGGACAAAGATCATCGAAGGCATGCGGGTCTATGGCCGTAAGGAGCTGGAACAGCTTTTAACAGACGCAGGATTTTCCCGGATTGAAACGGACGAAAAGAACGGCTGCCTGTGCCTGATTGCAGAGAAAAAGCAGTAACAATACATTTCATTCAACAATTACGGGGAATCAGGAATGCGCCGTCTGCTTCCGGTAATCCTGGGGCGTCAATCCTGTTTCCCTGCGAAAAACAAATGAAAAATAGCTGGCGCTTTGAAAGCCGCATGCAATCCCTATATCACAAACAGTTCTGTTTGTTTCACGCAGCATATCACAGCATTGTGTAATGCGGTACCTCATCAAATAGGTATTAGGTGTCTGTCCCAGGTACTTACTGAACAATTCACAGCATTTACTTCTGCAAACAGCGCCGGAAGCCGCAATATTATCAAGTGTTATCTTCGCATCATAATGCAGATGAATAAATCCTGTCATGTTCCAGACAATTGTTCTCAGCTGCTCATCCATAGGATACCCTGGGCTCTGCTGAACATGGTCCCCTATATTCCCGCAAAGCCCCACCGCCTGGGACAATAAACGCAGCGGATTACGGGCATCTCCATACATCTCATCATAAATCTGTCTCAGTAAAATCAGGGTTTCCTGCTGCCATTCAATCTGAGGACTCAGCAATATAAAATCGTCAGTATCTGATCCAAATTTCCGATTCAGATATACCTTGACTGCCTGGGAATTTTCAAAAAGCAATGCAGGATGAATAACTGCGGCAATAAAAGAACAGTTGGTTTTATCCGCAGAAAATCCGTAGTGCAGGCGCTTGCTGTTGACGAAAATACCATTATGCGCATCTATATGTACAGTCTTTCCATTCACGAAAAATTCCATTGATCCGTCAAGTACAAGAATAAACTCCAAATCCGGGTGCCAATGGCATGCGGCGGCATACCGATACCGGAACAGCTTGTCCTTACGGACATATAAAGGAAAATCCGGCAGATTATAATTCAACCGCTCTGATAAATCAGAAAACACTTCTAATGGCGAATCCATAGCATCACCTCCTGAAATAATATACGATTTTGATATAATTGTACCTGATTTTAATAGATATTCCAAGGATGATCGGATACAATTTTAATAGCATAAAAACCTTATTGAAAACACCAGAAAATTTAAGGAGACGCTATTTGATGGATACCGTAAAATTAATTGCCTCGGATATGGATCATACACTGCTTACGGAAAAGGGGGAACTGCCCCCAGACTTTGACCGTTATATTTTGGAATTAGACAAGCTTGGAATTAATTTTGTGATTGCAAGCGGGCGCCCCTTATACACACTGGAAAGTACTTTTTCAAAGCTCAGGCATAAGATGACCTTTATCAGCGATAATGGCGGTATTATATGCCATAGAGGAAAATTAATTTTTAAAAGCCTGCTAAAGCCCGCAGACTATCAATCAATGGTCCGGTTTA
>JASGGP010000371.1:0-4126 GCA_047604985.1 Lacrimispora sp. | reverse complement strand
GAATGTGCACCACCTTAAAAATCCCGCTGACCATGGCCATTGTGGACGGTATGGAAATTTCCGTAGGAAAATCCGTCTTTACAATTCCTATTGCAAATATCCGCCAGTCCTTTAAGGTAAAGAATGAAGAAGTGATTTACGATACGGAAGGAAATGAGATCATCAAATGTATGAACCAGTTCTATCCTATCATCCGCATTCACAGGCTCTTTAACATTGATACCGAGATCACCAGCATTGAAGACGGAATCCTGGTCTGGGTGGAATCCGGGGACAAGTCCTACTGCCTCTTCGTCGACGACCTTTTAGGAGAACAGCAGGTAGTAGTAAAACCGCTTCCCGTATATTTAAACAACTTCAACATCAAGGATTCGGGAATCAGCGGCTGTACCATTTTAGGCGACGGCAATATCAGCATCATATTAGATGTTTTAAATCTGTATGCTGCAGCACATAATTAACATTAAATTCAGGAATTGGAGGAATACATATGTCAGCAGAGAGAACGCAGACAGCTATGACTGATGCAGATAATATTATGGACGACGATCTGACTTTCACCGGATCAGAGGCCATGGAGCGCTATTTAACCTTTCACACCGATAATCTGATCTTCGGCGTGAGCACCAACTACATCATAGAAATCATTACCAACCATGTGATCACATCCATCCCCATGATGCCGAGCTATGTAAAGGGCATCATTAACTTAAGGGGACAGATCGTACCCATCATCGACATCCGGGCAAAGCTTGGCAAACCGGCCATTGAATACACCAATGCCAGCTGCGTTATTGTCATAAATGTAGATTCTGTTTTCATCGGAATCATTGTGGATGCCGTAGATCAGGTCCTGGATATCGATTATTCCAGAATTTCCCCGGTTCCTTCCAGCAACCGTGAGGAGCTGGTAAGCGGTATGATATCCCTGCCGGACAATCACGTGGTACTGCTTCTGGATTGTGAAACCCTGGTCAATAACTCATAAAGGACGGCTTCACTATGTTAACACTTTCACAGCAGGACTTCCTGCGTCTGGTCCAGTTCGTCAAAAAGAATTACGGAATAGACTTGTCAAAAAAGATGCAGCTGATCATGGGAAGATTATCAAACACCATCATTTCCATGGGATACACTTCCTTTACGGATTATATAGACCATATCCTCTCGTCAAAGAATCCGGCGGACCTGGAAGTAATGTTAAACAAGCTAACGACAAACTACACTTATTTTATGAGGGAAGAAGCCCACTTTAATTTTTTCCGAGATACCATTCTCCCTTATTTGCTAAGCACAAAAAAGAACAAGGTTTTAAGCATATGGAGCGCAGGCTGCTCTTCCGGCGAAGAGCCCTATACCATATCCATGATCATTAAGGAAACCCTGGGGGCGCAGGCCGCCCTCTGGGATACCCGGGTCCTGGCCACGGACATTTCCCAGAACGCCTTAAGGGCTGCAAAGGAAGCCGTTTACGACGAGGATTCCCTAAAGAATTTATCCTCTGCCTGGAAGTCCAAGTACTTTGTAAAAACAGCCCAGGAGGGCGTATATTCCGTAGCGCCGGCAATTAAATCAAATGTGATCTTCCAGACCTTTAACCTTATGGACCCTATCCGGTTCCGGTTAAAATTCGATGTTATTTTTTGCAGAAATGTTATGATATATTTCGATCAGAATACAAAGGACGGACTGATCCAGCGATTCTATGATGCGACTGCCCCCGGCGGTTATCTGCTGATCGGCCATTCGGAAACCATTAATAAGGAAAAAACTCCTTATAAGTATCTGATGCCGGCAACATACCGAAAAGAATAATCTGCCTAATATAAAATCTATTTACTGTTTAACAACCGGTAAATGGATTTTATATTACACGGATATAGGAAATAAACCGACTCTCAGAATGGAGTGAATGAATTTATGAATGAAAAAATCCGAGTTTTTATAGTAGATGATTCCATGCTTTTCCGTAAGGTGTTAATCGATCATCTCTCTAAGAATCCCAATATAGAGGTAGTCGGTTATGCCGTTGACGCCTTTGATGCAGAGCGTAAGATCCCTGTCCTTAAGCCTGATGTGGTAACTGTGGATGTAGAAATGCCGAGAATGAACGGTATTGAATTTGTAAAAAAGCTTCTGCCCAAATATCCGGTACCGGTGATTTTAGTTTCTTCCCTTGATTTAAACGTATTTGAGGCCCTTTCCGCAGGCGCCGTGGACTTTGTCAGAAAGCCGGACATGTCCGAACGCAATACTGCCAGCACCTTTCTCAACACATTAAACAGCAAAATATTTATCGCTTCACGGGCAAAGATCCGGGTGCCCGGCGCGGCTTCGGCTCCCGTCGTTCCCCAAAAGCAGATCTTAAGCCATGGGTCATTCAGCCTCAATGCCTGTAATACGGTGATCGCCATCGGCGCTTCCACCGGAGGAACCGAGGCCACACTCCAGGTACTAAGGGATCTTCCTGCGGACACTCCGGGAATCGTAGTCACTCAGCACATGCCGGAGGGGTTTACGAAGATGTATGCGGACCGCTTAAATACCTTATGCCATATGAGCGTAAAGGAAGCCAGGAACGGAGATCCCATTGAACGAGGGCAGGTCCTCATCGCCCCCGGCGACTTCCAGATGAAAGTGGTGCGCATAGGAAGCCGTTACTCCGTCAACTGCTATTGCGGGGAAAAGGTCAGCGGACACCGGCCTTCCGTGGATGTGCTGTTCCAGTCTGTGGCTGACACGGCCGGAGCTTCCTCCGTCGGAATCATTATGACTGGCATGGGACGGGATGGGGCCGAGGGGCTTTTAAACATGAAGAAAAAGGGAGCATTCACCATCGGACAGGATGCGGAAAGCTGTGTCGTCTACGGTATGCCCATGGTAGCCTACAACATTGGGGCCGTCACCACCCAGGTTTCCTGCTCCAATATATCCAATGTGCTTTTAAAGCATTTATATTCTCTTTAATTTTGAGAAATTGCGCTTTTTAAAGTTATTATTTTAATCAAACTGACGATATTATAAATGTAGTATAAAAACAGCACTATTTTCACCCCGCAGAAAGGAGTAATTCTATGCGTATCTCATCGAATTATTTTAATACGCTGTATAATACATCCCAAATCAGACAGAATCAGGATTCCACGGGTGTTACCGCTTCTGAAAGCGGGAAGACAAATTATGATGCAATTACCATCCGCTCCGCTTCACAGGAGGAAATGGATTCCAAGTTTGCCTCTACCATTAAAAATCTTGTTATAAAAGAGGTAAAGCAGCCGGCATCTGAAGAAAAGCTTGATACCTTAAAGCAAAGGATCGCTGACGGAACTTATCAGGTGGATGCCAACAAGATCGCCGAGCGGATTCTTTTATACAAAGGAGCAGAGTCCAATGAATGATTTTATATCCGTGATTGAGGATCTCATCCTGTTATTCAAGGATCTGATTCAGGTTGAAGAGACAAAGCTGGAGGCCGCAAGCAAGAACCGGGTTACTTATGTAGAAGACTGCATGAACAAGGAACAGGCTGCTATCTTAAAGCTTCGGGGACTTGAAAAAAAGCGGGAAACCGTTCAGGAGAAGCTGGGTTTCAAAGGTTATACCTTTCAGCAGATCCTTTCCGAAACCACAGGCGAGGACCAGGACCAGCTGAGAAAGCTTTTTGACACTCTTTCCCGTCAGGTCCGGCAGTTTCAGGATACCAATGAGAGCGCCCGCTCTATGATTGAGATAAATCTTCACATGATCAACAAAGCCATCAACAATTCCCAGAACGGAACGGTTGCAGGCAAAGCCAAATGGGAGGGATTATTATGACACGGTCTACTTTCTCCGGTTTCACCATTGCCCAGCTGGGTATGAATGCCAGCCAGCGGGCCCTTGAAGTAACCGGACAGAATATAACTAACATCAACACGGCAGGCTATACCAGACAGCAGGTGGATCTTGTCAGCTTAAACTTAAGGGGCGGCAGCACCATCGCCACAAGCGCCAGTTCCAAAATCGGCTATGGCGTTGAAGTCACAGGGATTTCCCAGATCCGGGACCCATTCCTGGACGTCCAGTACCGGAACCAGATCGCCAAGGTGGGAACAGCCGATGCGCACCAGGCCACCTTAGATCAGTT
>JASGGP010000370.1:0-4191 GCA_047604985.1 Lacrimispora sp. | reverse complement strand
CTGTATCGGCTGCTGAAATTTATGGAAAGCGCTTTGAAACGGTTTGAGGAAGGGGTTACGGTGCCTGCCGAGTTGTACGATTTTATCAAAGGTCTGGATAAAATTTTTACCAGCTATGAAGAAACGGGCAAAAGCAAGCTGTGGGTATGGAATGAGTGCAATGGCTGCAAGGAGCGCTACAGGGCGCTTACGGCCAAAGGGGTCCGGGGAGACCAGGTATCCATGTCCGGCAGGGAATTTAAAGAGGTTCTCAGAAAGTGGCTCTCCTATGTGGAAGACGGCATAAAATCGGCCTGCGGGAAAGACGGCAGGATTTCCACCTATTATGCGCATCTCTTTGACAGCTATAAAATGGATGGGGATCATATCATCCCTGAAAATCTCCGGGTTACGGAGCTTCCCTTATTCCTGGAAGGCTTCGTCCGTTACATGAAGCTCCCGGTATCAAGGGAAGAAAAATTAAACTTATATCAAAAGGTCAGGCAGACCGGGTTATACGATTCCAAGTTAAAAATGTACAAGGTCAACGAATCCCTGGAAAACGCCCCCTTTGAAATTGGAAGGGCGAAAGCATTTTCCCCGGGCTGGCTGGAAAATGAGTCCATCTGGCTCCACATGGAATATAAGTATCTGCTGGAACTGCTCAAATCAAAATTATATGATGAATTCTTCCGGGATTTTCGCAATGCCTGTATTCCGTTTTTGGATGAGGAATCATACGGAAGAAGTCCGCTGGAGAATTCCTCCTTTCTTGTGAGCAGCGCCAATTCCGATGAAAAGCTTCACGGAAGAGGCTATGTGGCCAGGCTGAGCGGTTCCACGGCAGAATTCTTACAGATGTGGCAGATTATGATGTTCGGAGAAAGGCCTTTCCGCATGATGGGGGGACAGCTTTGCTGCTTTTTTGAACCGGCGGTCCCCGAGTATCTCATACCGGAAAACAAAACCGTGGAAGTCCGGTTTTTAGGAAAGACGAGAGTGGTTTACCGCTTTTTTGAAAAACAGGATATTATCCCGGGTTCCAGCCGTGTGGAACAGATGGAGCTGGAATATTGGGATGGAGAGAAGGAGGAAATAGAAGAAGCGGGGCTCTTTGGTGCTCCTGCCATGAAGCTGAGAGATGGAATGGTGAAGTCCCTTGTTATATGGATCGGCAGGGCAGACCGTCTCCCACAGGCTTAAAGGGCCGAGATAACAAATGAAAAAGGCTGTGTTTTTCTGAGATAGAAAAGCACAGCCTTTTTGTTTTGCCTAAAATAAGAAAACAAACAAATAATACTTTTGTTGTTGATCATTATTATTGATTTATATGGTTTCAAAAAAGAAAATTTATATTAATATGGAAAGTATTAGGTATCATGACCGATAAACAAAGATAAAACAACATAAACCACAACAATATACAGGTGAAAACAAAATAAATAAATAAAAACAAATAAAAATATTGAAAAACCGGATATAATATGCTACAATTTCTACAGGAAGGACATAGCGGGGTGTGTCCGGAATAGAAAACTATATTTTACTATTTTGTAAGGAGGTTTCATTTATGAAAAAAGGATTAGCAATGATTATGGCGGCAGCAATGGTATTGTCCGTAACTGCCTGCAGCGGCGGCCAAACTGCTTCGGCGACGACAGCAGCCACAGAGGCGAAAACAGAAGCGGCCAAGACGGAAGCAGCCACAACAGCGGCGACCACAGCGGCAGAGGCAAAGTCCCCCGTTTCTCTGGCGGGAAAGAAGGTTGCGGTAGTAAGAAACCTGGCGGCAGGCGACCATACCCAGCAGTTCTTAGACGGCTGCGTGTCGGAAGGCAAGAAATTCGGCTGGACCGTAGATACCTTTGTTACCGACGGGGACGATGCAAAGACACAGGAAACCGTTGCCCAGGTTATTGCCAAGGGATATGACGGACTGATCGTATCCCACGGACAGTTATCCTATTCCTATGATATGCTGAAGCCCGCAAGAGACAAGGGTATGGCAGTGGTAACCTTTGATACCATGCCATTTAAGGGCGGAGACGCAACTGCCGAGCTTTTGGAAGGAGTTACCTCCACGGCTCAGAACGACCAGGCACTGGCAGAGCTTTCCCTTGGCTACATGATGCAGGAATTTGAAGCAAAGGGCGGAAAATATCCGATGAAAGTATTAAAGACTTTCATGGGCCCTGGCGTTCCTCCTCTGGATCGGCGTAACGAAATCTATACCAAGCTTGAAGCGGAAGGCAAGATACAGACTTTGGAGGTAATTGCTCCCTCTGATTCCGCCAATGCCCGGGGCGATATGACCAATAAGACGGCAGCCATTCTGCCCAAGTATCCGGAAGGCTCCGTAGACGCCATCTGGGGCTGCTATGATGAGCTGGCAAAAGGCGTATTGCAGGCCCTTAACGATGCGGGACGCACAGACATTCCCATGTATACCATTGACGTATCCAATGATGACATCCAGCTGATGGTCAAAAATCCTGAGGTCTGGAGATCTACCGCAGCGGTTGATCCCAAGCTGATCGGCATTGTGGATACCCGTCTTCTTGCTCTGAAATTTATGAACGAGAAAACACCGGATTATTTCAATCTGGATGCGTGCAACATTTTAACCACTCAGCTCACAGACAAGACCACCATGACCGATCTGGGAAGCATTATCGACGGCTGGGGCGATGCAGAGGATCCCAACGCTTTATATAATGACTTGATCAAGGGAGCCTATGTACAATAACCGTAAGTATTCCATGTCCATTACATAGTTAAGGAAAAGATGCCATGAATGAAGTGAAACTTGAAATGAAAGATATATCCATCGAATTTCCCGGGGTAAAGGCCCTGGATGGAGTCGATTTTAGTCTGACAAGTGGTACGATTCATGCGCTGGTGGGCGCCAACGGCGCCGGCAAGTCCACCCTGATGAAAGCACTTGCCGGTGTCAACGCCCATTATACAGGACAAATTTACGTTGGAGGGGAACCGGTGGAAATCCGGTGCCCCAAAGACGCGAAAAACCTTGGAATAGAAATTGTATTCCAGGAGGTCGATACAGCGTTAATACCATACCTTACGGTGGCCGAGAATGTTATGTTCAACACTCTTGTGAACAAAATGGGCCGGAAGCAGATTGTCCACTGGAAAGAGATCCGTCAGTCAGCAATGGCTGTATTAAAGAAATTAAATGTAAATGTAGATATAAACAAACGGGTGTCGGATCTGACTCTGGCTCAGAAGCAGATGGTCTTAATCGCCAGATGTGTGGTGGAAAAGTGCCGTTTTCTCATTTTAGATGAGCCCACCGCACCCCTTTCCAATTCCGAAACCCTGGAATTGTTCCGGGTGGTCAGGGAGCTGGCAAAGGAGAATGTGGGTGTGGTCTTTATTTCCCACCGTTTAAACGAGCTTTACGAAATTTGTGAATTTATTACCATTATGAGGGATGGAAAGCTGGTGACCAATCTGCCGCTGACCAGAGAACTGGAAATAAATACTCTTGTAGAATACATGTTGGGCCGCAGCTACGACGATAACTACAGCAGGAAGGAATGCGCCATCGGCGGACCTTTGCTTGAGATAGAAGACCTTACGGAAAAGGAAGGCAGAGTAAAAAACATTACCATGACCGTCTGCGAGGGAGAAATCGTCGGTGTGGCAGGACTGGTAGGCGCAGGCAAGACAGAGCTTTGCAAGACCCTGTTTTCTGCATATCAGCACGGAAGCGGTTTGATGAAACTGAGGGGAAAGGTAATAAAAGCCAAGGGTCCCACCCAGGCAGTAAGAAGCGGCCTGGCCCTTGTCCCGGAAGAACGGAGAAGGGAAGGGGTTTTAATCAGCGATCCCGTGGTATCGAATATTTCCGTGGCAGCCATGGAGAAATACACCAACCGGCTTTCCGTAGTCAACAAGAAAAAGGAGAGGGACGACGCCAGAAACATGATACGGGATCTGGGCATCAAGACCCCCTCTGAAAATCAGACCGTGGCCCTTTTATCAGGAGGAAACCAGCAGAAAGTAGTTGTTGGGAAATGGCTGAACAAGAATTCGGAGATTTATATTTTCGATGAGCCCACCAAGGGAATCGACGTGGGCGCAAAACAGGATATGTATGAGCTGATCGAGAGGCTGGCGGCCAGGGGAAAGGGAATAATATATGCCACCTGCGAATATCAGGAAATATTAAGTATCTGAGACCGCATCTAC
>JASGGP010000369.1:0-4196 GCA_047604985.1 Lacrimispora sp. | reverse complement strand
GAGAAGTTGGTGCCTCCCTGAGCCACATGGCTGTGGTAACCGTCTTCCAGACTTTCAATAAAGGTGTCCGCTTGGGCAATGCGGGCGGCTTGACGCAGGTCGCCTTCGCTGGCCTCAGGTGCCCCCATCCGCAGGTTGTGAGCAATGGTTCCACCAAAGAGAACAGATTTCTGAGGGACGTAACCCATGTGCTCCCGAAGCCGGTGTTGAGTCATGTGGCGGATATCTTGTCCGTCTAAGAGGATTTGACCTTGTTGAATATCATATAGCCGAAGCATAAGGCCTGCTACGGTGCTTTTGCCGGAGCCAGTGCCGCCGATAATAGCCGTGGTCTTTCCTGGTTGACAGCTGAAATTCAGGTCATTTAAAACAGGCTCTTCTGCACCGCGGTAGGCGAAGGTCACATGGCGGAACTGGAGACCGGTCAGGGATTTGCTATCCGCTTGAACAGACCGTGCCGTCGATTCTTCACCTGTGGTTCCTGCCGTTTCAGCTTTTTCGTCCGTGATTTCCGGCACGGTATCTAACACTTCTGCCACCCGCCTCAAGCAGGCCGTCATTCGTGGGAGCATGACCAGCACCATAGCTGTCATAATAAAATAAGTCAACATAAGGATGACATATTCGGTGACAGCTAATATACTGCCAATCTGAATTTTGCCTAGAAGGACCAAATGACCGCCGAACCACGCAACCGCAACCATAACGAGGCCCATAATCATCCAAACCAGCGGATTGAAGTAGGCAAAGATTTTATTCAGCCGGATTACATTGTCCGCATAAGCTGAAAACGCCGTATCCATTCGGTCTTTTTCATATTCTGTGTTGTCAAAAGCGCGAATAACCCGAATGCCTGTCAGGGCCTCCCGAACAACGCGGTTAACGGAGTCTACTCGCCCCTGAATGGTGAAAGAAATGGCAGCCGATTTTTTTAAGAGGATAAAGACTACCACCAAAAATACGGCTAAAGCGGTCAGGGGAATGTATATCAGGGAGGGGTGAATAATAGCGGTCATGACGATGGCGGCTACGGCGATCAGCGGCGTGGGTAAAATCATCTGAGCAGCCATAATAATGGTCTGCTGAATGACTGTGATATCCCCAGTGGTACGGGTAATCATCGAGGCTGTGCCAAAGCCGTTGAATTCCTTTAGGGTAAGCAGTTGAGCCTGATTGAAAAGCTTTTCTCGCAGATATCGGCCGGTAGAGGCGGATAATTCGGCACTAAAATAGCTGCTTATCAGGGAAATCAAAGCGGCAGCACAGGCAGCAACCAGCATTTGAAAGCCCAAGGTAATGATGGTGGAAACGCTTTGCTGGGCAATGCCCACATCGATAATTTCTGCTACAAAATAGGGAACCAGCAGGGTTCCAAAGGCTTCCGCCAGGCAAGTGAAAAAAATCAAAGCCAAAATGCCTTTTCTAGTTTTAAAATATTGCAATAAATATTTCATGGAAGATCTCCTTGTTTGTTCAATGTGCTAAGGGCTTGCGTCAGCTGAATTAAAAAGGCCTGCTCCCCTTGGAGCATGGCAGTTCGTTCTTCCGGTCTCATGTTCGTCAGGGCCGTCTCTTCCAGATAACGCATATCAGAGAGGATGACATCTGCATACTGCTGACCGGCCTCGGTTAGATACACATTCTTATTGCGTTTATCCTGAACATTTTTTTCCTTAAATATATATCCTTTTTTTTCAAAGGAATCCAGAATCGTATTAACTGTCTGTTTCGGATAAAACAGCTTGTCGCAGATAAAATGCTGCGTGCATTCCTTGGGATGCTGATAAATCATGGTTAAGATAAAGAGGGAACTGCTGGTCAGCCCGTGAAGCTTGGCAAACTGCTCATAAACCGCATCTACACCAAAGTATACGTCGTAATAAGATTCTAACATTTCCCGAATATCTGCTGAATCCTCTGGACAGTCTTTCATATTCTACCTCCTCAATAAACAATAGTCCGATTTCGGACTTATTTAGTCTATCCCCTCTTTGGAAATTTGTCAAGAAAAAATCAAAGACTTGCAGTTTATTTTCAATCAGTATAAGATAAATAAAATAAGTATGTATTCAGAAGAAAAAAATCGGCGGCATAGCCGGACGAAAACATAGAGGAAAGATTAATGGAGGAACTACAGTTGAACAAACCAGTTTACGTGATTGGACATAAAAATCCGGACACGGATTCCATCTGTTCGGCCATGGCTTATGCGGCCTTGAAGAATAAAATTTCAGACAGGCCCTATGAAGCTCGGCGGGCTGGACAGGTTAACAACGAAACAAAATATGTGCTGGAATATTTCCAGATGGATACGCCGGAATTAATTGATGATGTCGGCACCCAGATTCGAGATGTGGCCATCAAGAAGATTGAGGGTATACCTAGTGGAATTTCCCTGAAAAAAGCTTGGAATATGATGAAAGATACCTCTAATTCTACATTGCCGGTAACCTTGGCGGGCAAGCTGGAGGGGATTATTTCCGTCAACGATATTGCCACAGCCAACATGGACATCTACGAGACAGGAATTTTAGCGTTATCGAAGACTCCATACCGGAATATTCTTGATACCTTAGAAGGAACCATGGTGGTAGGTGATGAAGAAGGCATGGTGGAAAGCGGCAAAATTCTCATCGGAGCGGCCAACCCAGATTTGATGGAAGATTATATCGAAAAAGGGGATATCCTTATTACAGGAAATCGTTTTGAATCTCATCTTTGTGCTATCGAAATGAATGCTGGCTGCATTGTGGTCTGCATGGATGCGCCAGTATCTAAGACCATTAAAAAGTTAGCCAGCCAAAGCGGCTGCCGGATTATCAGCACGCCTTATGAGACTTATGTGGCCGCTCGGCTCATCAGTCAGAGCACACCCATCCGCTACTTTATGCGGAAAGAAAAAATCGTCAGCTTTGAGGAAGATGATTACATCAGCGATATGCGGGAAACTCTTACCAAAATTCGATACCGGGATTTTCCGGTTGTAGATAAGTTTGGAAACTACTGCGGCATGCTTTCCAGGCGCTCTCTGATTAACATGAATCGCAAACAGCTTATTCTAGTGGATCACAACGAAAAATCTCAGGCAGTAGATGGTATTGACGAAGCAGAAATTCTGGAGATTATCGACCACCACCGAATTGGTAATTTAGAGACCTTGGCTCCTGTCTACTTCCGAAACCAGCCTTTAGGCTGCACGGCTACAATTGTCTACCAGATGTATCTGGAACTGGGGGTAGAAATTGATCCTAAAATGGCCGGGTTGTTATGTTCTGCTATTTTATCGGATACCCTGATGTTCCGTTCTCCAACTTGCATGGAGCCGGACAAAGGGGCAGCGGAAAAGCTGGCGGAGATTGCGGGCGTTGACATACAAGATCACGCGGAGAAGATGTTCCGGGCAGGCAGTTCGCTTCAAGATAAATCTACAGAAGAAATTTTTTATCAAGACTATAAGAAATTTGTCAGCAATAATATTAAGTTTGGCGCTGGTCAGATTACTTCGCTAGACGGTCAGGAGCTGGCGGCCTTAAAGCCGAAGCTGCTGCCTTTTATGGAAAACGCTTGCAAGACTTCCAGTGCCGATATGCTATTTTTCATGCTTACCGATGTGATACAGGAATCCACAGAGCTGTTGTTTGTGGGAGAAAATGCTAAAGCTGTGGTGGAGCGAGCCTTTGGCGCAGAGGCAGAGGAAGCTTCTCTGACGATGAAAAATATTGTCTCCAGAAAGAAGCAGGTTATCCCGCAGCTGATTACAGCTATGCAGGAATGAGTATAGAAAGAAGGGAAAAGGATGGCAATGGAACAAGTCTTGAAAGGGCTGGAACCGGAAGGGGTTCTGACTCACTTTGAACGAATATCTCAGATTCCCCGAGGAAGCGGAAACGAAAAGGCTGTCAGCGATTACATATACGGCTGGGCCAGAGAAAAAGGGCTGGAAGCTTATCAGGATCGTGCACTGAATGTAATCATCAAAAAACCAGCTGCTCCGGGTTACGAACAGTCCGAGACGGTCATGCTCCAGGCCCATATGGACATGGTCTGCGAAAAGAACAGTGACAGCGGACACGATTTTTTAAAGGACCCGATTTTACTGAAACTAGAAGGAGATTTAATTTCTTCAGCAGGGGGAACCACCTCGCTTCGGACGGTGAGCTATGCCGCGCTCTACCGTTACACGACGCGGCGTTCGC
>JASGGP010000368.1:0-4231 GCA_047604985.1 Lacrimispora sp. | reverse complement strand
GGACTGCCCGGAAAGGGTGGAAATTTTAAGATAAGTTTCATCATAATAAGGAGGAGAAGTTTATGAAGAAAAGAAAATTGACAGCATTGATTATGTCCGCTATTATGGGAGCCATGCTTTTTACAGGCTGCGGCAGTTCTCAAAGTGAGGCGACGGACGAGGCGAGCACTCAGCCTGCGGCAGAAAGCAGCGAGGAGGCTTCCGTCGAAGAAGCGGCAGAGACAGACAAAACGGTTACGGAAGCAGCGGATACAGAGGAAACGGCACAGGCGGACGGACCGGTGCTCTCATCCATTAAGGAAGCCGGAAAGTTAGTTGTGGGAACAGCTTCTGGTTATCCCCCATATGAATTTATTGACATTACATCTCCCGATCAGGCAGTAGTTGGAATCGATATGGAGCTTGCTAAAAAAATTGCGGAAGAGTTAGGAGTAGAACTGGAGATCCAGGATATGACCTTTACTTCTTTAATATCGTCTATCCCCACGCACAAGGTCGATATGGCAATTGCCGGTATCTCTATTACAGAAGAGAGAAAAGAGACCATGGATTTCTCGGAGCCTTATCTGGAGGCTGCTCAGAAGATTTTGATTTTGAAGGAAAATGCAGAGAAGTATAATACATTGGAATCGTTCTCCGGGGAAGCGGTAGCAGCGGAAAAATCGACGACTCAGGAAGCGGTTGCACAGGAATTAATGGCGGATTCACCGTTGGTTTCCTTAGAAAAAGTACCTGACTGCCTTATGGAATTGCAGAATGGCAAGGTTGCCGGTGTAGTGGTGGAAGGCATAGTTGGAGAACAGTATGTATTCGCATATGACAATATTGTGTTCAGCGATGCGGACATGGAGAGGAGCAAGACCTCCGCGGTCGCATTGGACAAGGGGAATGAAGACTTGATTGCTATCATCAATAAGGTGATTGCAGAAAACGTTGAAAACGGCAACTTCGATAAGTGGGTGGAGGAGTACAGCGAGAAGGCTGCAGCCAATGCTAAGGAGTAACATCTAAATTATTATAAAACTTTGTGTCAGGAATTAAGAAAGGGACCGCCGCACGAGCGATAGAATAGTGCGGCGGTCCTTTTCCCGGCTGATAATTTATTCCCGCGAGGGTATTTGATTAATCCTCCGGCTTATATCTCTTTTCCAGCATGCTCATCCAGTAGCCCAGTGCGGCTCCGGCAGCACACATAATGACACATATTATCGTACCGGCACTGAGATAGTTGAAGTCCCTCGGTATGATCATCACAGTAGAGGCAAAGACTATGCCCAAGATAAAATGGAACAGACCCGCATATGCTCTGGAGAAAATATAATCCATCAATTTCGCAAGAAGAAGTACACAGGCGAGTCCGCCGATTGCCAGAGGAATGAGAACGCCCATGTCTATAGTCTTAATGCCGTCAGCCATGGCCTTGTACATTCCCATGTAAACTAAGAAATTAGACGGGCTGAGTCCCGGAACGATAACACCGAGTCCGATCAGTGCACCTGCTAACATCCATGTGCCGAAGTTCTGCGGAACACCGGTACTGAACAGCTCTTCACCGTAAAACAAGAATACCAGGCCAATAATAAATGTAATAACGAGAATAACGATATGTTTGCTGCTTCGTCCCTTCTTACCGGCCTGTTCCCACAGGGCGGGTACCGTTCCTACAATACAGCCGACAAAGAACCAAAGTATATATGATTCAAACGTTCCAAGTAAAAAGCTAACAGCAAATGATAACACAAACACCCCAGTCAAGCCGCCAAGTCCTACCGGGATAAAGAATAGCACGTTATTCTTAAAATCCTTTGTAATGTGTGCCAGAAAGGAAATGATCCGTTCATAAATTCCAAAAACTGCCGCAAGCGCACCGCCGCTGACACCAGGAAGAATAAAACCGGAACCGATAAACATTCCCTTTACAAAACGCAAAAACCAATTTTCCATAACTTACTCCTTATTTCATACCAATTTTTATCAATAAAAAACTACGACCCTTGTATTATAACTTAATTAACCCATAATATAAACCGTAAATTTCTTAATTTTCTAAATGTAACCTTTCTTACCATAAATAACCTATATATGTGACACAGTCACAGAAAATCCAAGCCAGACATGATACATTTCGCCTATACCCGGCAAAAACATTTTCATTATATGAATCATATGACGACAAGAATAATTACTGGGAACCTATATAAAAAAACAAAAGAAAGGGATGATAAAAATGGGACTTTTTGACCTGCTACGTACAACAGCCACCATTAACGAAGGCGTAGAACGCTTCAAAAAAACGGAGGGTGCAGTCCTGCTGGACGTAAGAACCCCTGAGGAATTCGCATGTGGAAATATTCCCCGGAGCAAAAATATTCCGTTGAATAAAATCGAATCCATAAGGCTGGATAAAAAAATCCCCTTATTCGTATACTGCCAAAGCGGAGCGCGAAGCACACAGGCTTGCGCGTGGCTTAAGAAGCAAGGCTATCAGGCAGAAAATATCGGCGGAATCTCCGGTTATAAAGGAACGCTGAACAGGGGGTGAAATACGGGACAGAAGATTGGAAGAAGCTTAAGAAAGCTTTGGGCATAGGAAGAGATTCCTACGCCCTTTTTTTTCGGTAAAGCTGTGTCGATTCCCTTTCGATAATCTGGCAATCCAAATATATTTCTCCTATAGCAGGCTCTTTCGTGCCTTCGATCTTGTCGATCAGGATGCGGGCAGAACCATGACCGATATCGAAAAGCGGCAGCTCTACCGTAGAAAGTGTGGGGCGGCATACCGTACTGATCTCCAGGTTATCAAAACCGATCAGCGCCAGATCACGGCCTATCTCGATTCCCTGTTTTGTGCAATAATCTATAATTCCCATTGCCATTATATCATTGTGACAGAAAATCGCGGTAACATTTTGTTTCAGCAGCTTTTCTGCTGCCTGATATCCGCTGTCCCTGTTCCAGTCTCCCTGTATGGTCAGATGAGGATTATAGGGAATGTCATTTTCAAAAAGCGCCTCCTGATATCCGGTCAGCCGGTTTCTCATATGAATACTGTCCGAAGAACCTGTCACGCAGCCAATACGTTCATGTCCCTGGCGGATGAGCAGACCGGTAGCTTCATATGCTGCCTTTCTGTCATCGTAAAGCAGGGACGGAATAGAAAGGCTTGGACTGCTGCAGTAGGCACAGACAAAAGGGATGTTTTGGTTCAGGGGATGCGCGAGAACTTTATGGCTGTGGCAGCTCAAATAAATAATTCCGTCCACCTGCATGGAAAGCATCAGATCAATGGCTTCATCGGTCAGTTGATTATATTTGCCGGCGTGGAGAATCGGATCGATATTCAATTTGTGAAGACGGAGATTTTCCAGGAGATAATGATAATTCCGTTCTTCACAGCAGGCACCTATTCCATCGATGATGGGCGGGGTATTGAAGACGGTAATGTCTTCCGATATGATGCCAAGAGAATGGCTCTGGCCTTTTTTTAAATTTCTTGCATAAAGATTCGGCCGGTAATTCAATTCTTCTGCGATAGAAAGCACCAGCTCCGTCGTCTCACTGCTTATTCCGCCAATTCCGTTTAAGACTTTGGAAACGGTCGCGATAGAAACATTCGCCTTGTCCGCAATGTCTTTCATGTTTGCCATAAAATTTCCACCTCGATAAATACGTTTGTTTATATTATATATGCAGGATAAACGTTTTACAAGATGAAAAGCGAGACAAAGGAATTGCATGTTCAATTTGTACAAAAATGGAAAGATAAAATCTTATATATTTAACAAAAATAACAAACAGTATTTACAAATAATAATGCGAATGTTAGAATGAATCAACGGAAAGGTAAACGTTTACCATAAGACAATATATTGATTTAATGGCTTAAATAATGAGAAAATTCAGTTTTATTATTATAAAATGGTAAACGTTTAATAAAGAAAAAAGCGCATAGTAAAATGAAAAAATAAAGCAGAAAGCAGTGAAAAAGAGAAAAAATGAAAGAAAAATATGGAAAAATATAACAGAAAGGCTGGATAATGATTGGAAAAAATAAAATTAAGAAATATTAAGATAACGGATTCGCTTTTTGGAAGCTATACGAAACAGGTGGCTGATAAGATTTTGGAATATCAGTGGGAAGTGTTGAACGATCGTCAGAAGGAGGCTCTGCCGACCTATTGCATCGCTAATTTCAAGATAGCTGCCGGAGAGATGGCAGGAGAACGCAGAG
>JASGGP010000367.1:0-4256 GCA_047604985.1 Lacrimispora sp. | reverse complement strand
TACTTCAATTTCAAAATCCGTTGCATCCGCGGCCTTAAACAGCTTATCCCCGGGTTTTAAGAAATCAGATAAGGGCCTTGGTTCATATTTGCGGCTTTCTCTGACCTCCGAAATTCTGTCGCAGCGAAACACCTGCATGCTGTGTGATTCAAAATTATATCCTGTAGCATACCATTGGCCATAAGCAGAAGAAATATCGAAAAACTGTATGCTGTACCATTTTTCAACTTCTTTCCTTTCATATCTGACCTCACATACCCTTTCCTCAATGGCAAATTGTAAAATATCCTTTAAAAAACGGCAATGATTGTTATGGGGAACAGCGCCTAAACGAAATACCTTTTCAATTTTGCGAAGCATATCAATTTTTTCATTGGACAGGCAGTTTTCAAATTTTTGCTTCAGCTTTTCCACACTTAAATGAAAAGGGGTGGTTTCATAGGCCCTCAAGGTAAGCATTGAAAAATACAATGCAAATACCTCATCAACAGTAAACACAATGGGGGATAACAGACGGTTCCGGAGGACCCCGTAAAATCCGTTTCTCCCAGGCTGGGAGTATAAAGGCATGCCGATTTCTTCCAAGGACTGTATATCCCTTAAGGCCGTACTTTTTGAAATAGAATATTTATCCATTAAGTCTTTTAAGTGAAAGGAATTTTTATCATTTAAAAATATCATCATATCATTTAATCGTTCCGATTTATTCATAACAAACCCCATTCCTCAAAATTAAATTCAAATAAAAGGTATCACAATATGACACCTTTTTATAGTATATTATAATTATTAAAAAAAGAAAAGGAGAAATATTTATGAACACCAAACAGGAATTTTTACGGATTATGGATACACAAACCCAGATTGCCCTGGCTACCTGCACAGAGAATCAGCCCAATGTGCGGATTGTCAATTTTTACTTTGACGCCATCACAAATACGATGTACTTTGCAAGCTTTGAGAAAAACCATAAGGTCAGGGAACTTGAGACCAATCCGCAAATCGCTTTTACATCAATTCCGCCTCATGGCAATGAACACGTAAAGGCAAAGGGAACCGTAAAGAAAAGCGATCTCACCATTTTCGATGTGGCTGACGGATTTATCAATAAAATACCGGAATACAGAACTACCATTGAACAGGCAGGAAAACACCTGATTCTTTTTGAAATCAAATTTGACAAGGCTGTGGTAGTATTGAATATGGAAAATATTGATACCATCGATATCATATAGTAAAGTGCGGACAGACTTTCCATTTAACTGAAAATCTTCAAAAACGGGATAAGCTTTTCTTAAAAGCCTATCCCGTTTTGTATTTATTTCATATTCTTTCTTAAAATATTACAGTCCCGAAGCCCGCATCAACGCCTCATCAATACAGCCCGCAATGTTCTCTCTTCCCACAGTATCCAAAAAGCCGGCCTTTTCCATAATCGACATGGGCTGTTCATTGACATGGGACAATACCAGCACCACGTTTTTTCTCTGTAAATTCTGGTAAAGCTTTTTTAAGCTTTTCAAAGCCGTGGCATCCATGGCTGGAACGCTCCGCATGCGGAGGATCAGGACTCTTTTGCCCTCTTCCAGGATCACCTGGGAAATCTTGTCGGCAGCTCCGAAAAACATGGGACCATTTACTTCAAATACGGCCACATGACCTGGGACCGGTCTTAAATCAATGGAGTCCCCGTCCTTTTCTTCATCCTCCAGATACCGCCAGCCGCTTACATCCGCCACATCTGCCATGCGCTTCATAAACAGAAGGGAGGCGATCACCAGACCCACGCCGATAGCCATGACCAGATCAAAGGCAACGGTCAGGACAAAGGCGATGAGAAGCACCGACCAGTCGCTTTTAGGGGCTGTTTTTACAATGGAAACAAACTCTCTCCACTCGCTCATGTTATAGGCAACCATAAAGAGAATGGCCGCAATGGCAGGCATGGGAATCAGGGCCGCATAAGGCATGAGAAAGATCAATATGAGCAGAAGAACTGCTGCATGGACCATTCCCGCAACCGGGGTCCTGCCTCCGTTTTTAATATTTGCAGCCGTTCGCGCAATGGCTCCTGTAGCAGGAATTCCACCGAATAAAGCGGAGCAGGTATTTCCAATTCCCTGGGCAATCAGCTCCATATTGGAATTATGCCTGCTGCCCACCATCCCGTCAGCCACCACACAGGAAAGCAGTGATTCAATGGCCGCCAGAAGGGCAATGGTCATGGCATCAGGCATGACCTTACCTATGGAAGCCACAGACAGTTCCGGCATATGAAAAGCCGGAAGGCTGGGAGAAATGGTGTACAGATCCCCGATGGTATTTACCGGCAAGTCCAATACCTTTACCAATACTGCCGTCAGGATTACCGCAATCAAAGACGGCGGCACTTTCTTAAAATATTTCGGCCATATAATAAGTACGGCAAGGGCAATCATCCCCACCGCAAATGCCATGAAATTAATGGTACCAATGCTGCCGAATACCTCTCCCAGCTTGCCCATAGTATCCACAGGAGACTTTTTAAAGGTGAGCCCTAAAAAGTCCTTGATCTGTCCGATAAAGATGGTCACCGCAATTCCCGTGGTAAAACCGGTGGTAATGGTATACGGGATAAAACGGATCAGACTGCCAAGCCGCAAAAGTCCCATGACAATCAGAATGATTCCTGCCATAATGGTGGCCACAGCCAGGCCGTCCAGTCCGTTCTTCACCACAATCCCGGCCACAATGGAGGCAAAGGCCGCCGTAGGACCTGCAATCTGCACCTTGCTGCCGCCTAAAAAGGAAATCACAAGGCCAGCGACAATGGCCGTGTAAAGCCCCTGCTCTGGAGTCACGCCGGAAGCCAGGGCAAGGGCGATGGAAAGAGGCAGGGCAATGATCGCCACGATAATTCCGGAAATAAAATCCTTTACAAACTGCTCTCTGGTGTAATTCTTCATTGATAAAAAAAACTGAGGTATCGTATCTTTCATTTTTCCTGATCCTTTGTATATTATAAAATTTTTCTAAACATTTTATAATATAACTTTGAAAAGGCCGGAATGCAAGCAAATTTCTAATGTTTTATAAATAATACAGTTTCCTACCTCAAACTGGCCGCCGCCAGGGCCTCCAATCCTTTCTCATCCAGAAGCTCCACGCTTCCCCTGGTGAGCTTTACCAGCCGGTCCGTCTGGAACAGCCGCAGCAGGCGGGTCACCACTTCCCTGGCCGTTCCTAAATGGCGGGCAATTTGTTCATGGGTGATGGAAAGCTCTCTGGCCCCCGTAAGTCTGATTCCTCCAAAAGGAAAGCTGCCAGTCGGCCATCCATTTTTTTGCTGAGAACCTGGTCCATCAGCCACATCACATCAGAAAACCGGGAAGCCATCAGCTCATTGGTAAAATTTGATACTGCAGCCGACTCTTCCATCAGCCCCTTATAAACCTCCGGCGGAATCATGCAGACCCTGGAATCCTGCTCCGCTTCCACCATCACGTCAAACTGGAGATTCCTCACCATACAGGGCCCTGTAAAGAGACAGATATCCCGGTCCAGCAGGCGGTAAAGCGTCATCTCTCTTCCCTCATCCGATATCATATAAACCCGAAGCTGTCCTGATGTCACCAGCAGCAGCCCGCTGCAGCCATCTGCTCCCCCGTGGACCAGCATTCCCTTTTCAAAGCCGGCTTCCTTGGCCTTCTCTTTTAAGAGAGCCTTCTGCCTTTCCGTCAGCCTGTTCCAGAAAGGAAGATATTCTTCCAGCACCATATCCTTTCACCTCCAATTCATTCCCTCATATTTCCCGGCAGAGTTCTGTCCACCGCCCCTCTTCACTCATTATCTTCACTCATTAAAGAGCCGTAAAACCCAGGGTCTGGTTCTCCTCCCCCTCCGTTCCCTGACCTCCGGCCTTTTGGGCGGAAATTGGCCTTACAGTAATTCCATTGATCTCCACATGTTCGCTGATTCCGATTACAATACAGGGACGGCCGTCAATCATACGGTTTTCCACCAGATAGGTTTTATCAGGCGCCACCTTTATGCTCACATCTGTAGTCTTTATCTCAAAGCTTCTGGTATTGACCACATTGGCAGCCACAAAGCTGGGCTGAGGGCCTTCCTGAGCCTCTGCGTAACGCTGCTCAAACTCTTCCAGCTTTTCCTGGCTGGCTCATTTGGTTTCCATAAGCTTTTTCTTCTGATAGGTATACAGTGTAAAGGGAGCGGGCTCATCCTTAGTCTCTTCCAGAATTTCATTTAAGCTTTCG
>JASGGP010000366.1:0-4265 GCA_047604985.1 Lacrimispora sp. | reverse complement strand
CGGTCCTATCACCGATCATATATGCCTGGATTGCAGGCCCTACAATATCGGCGTATCCGTTGGGCTCAATGGTGTGGATCCAGCCGTTGGTTTCTCCCTTTGCTACATAGGCTGCCGCGTCCTTGGCAAGGCTTCCTTTTACCTCCAGCGTTGTCTTGGCTCCCGGAACAGCCCCCACGCCTTCACACATCCATTTCTGGCCTTCTTCTGATGTTAAGATATATTCCAGATATTCCTTTGCCAGATCCAGATGCTTGGAATCCTTGTTTACAATATAGGTCCAGTTGCAGGAGGAGAGAAGTGTAGCCTCCTTAGGATCATCGCTTACGGGACATGGAAGAAATGCTAAGTTGGCGTCAGGATTAAAGGAATCCAAGGTGGACTGGCACCAGTCTCCCATGTGAATGATGGCTGCCTCCCCGTTTGCCAGCATATTTTCGCTGGCCTCCCAGTCTACCTCCAGGGGCTTGCTGGGTCCGTATTTCACAGCCAGGTCCAGGAAACGGAAAAGATTCTGGAAATTCTTCATATCCTGGAATTTCAGCTGGCCGCTGTTTAATTTCTCCACGACTCCTGAGGCATCTATGGATTTATCCATCATAAAATGAGTGGCAAGCTGCTGTAAAACCCAGGTTTCCTTACCGGCCAGGGCAAAGGCCGTAATGCCTGCCGCTTCCAGCTTTTTACAGGCGTCCTCCAGCTCATCCATAGTGGCCGGAAGCTTTGTAATGCCTGCCTTTTCAAATAAGTCCTTGTTGTAAAGCAGACCCAGGTTTTCATAGGTCCAGGGCAGGGACATGATATTTCCATCCCCATCCATCCCGGTTTTTAAGGCAGCTTCGTTGAATTTATCCAATACATCCTTGTCATTTGACCAGTTGTAAGCGTATTCATAATATTTCTGGGCAGCTGTGCCTGATTCCACGTCAAACACGTCCGGAATATCTCCTGAATTTACCCGGGATTGGAGAAGTGTGCTGCTGTCGTTTGCCGCATGCTGTACCTCGATTTTTACGCCGGGATGGGCTTCTTCAAATTTTTTTGCCATCTGCCCATATTCCTCGAGGCCGTAGGCATGGGCGTCGAACACTTTTAATGTGATTTCCTCCTTTCCGCCTGTACTGCTTTCGGTGCTGGTTTTGCTGCACGCCGTAAGACAGGCTGTTGCCATTGCCGTCATCATCAGAGCTGCCATTGCTTTCTTAATCATAATTTTCCCTCCTAAAAAATATATGGTTTTTATGTTCTGCTTACATACTTTTTTGCCAGCTTCCACTCTTTAATGGCTTGCTGCACGGATTTAATGCCCTCCTCCAAAGGAGCGACTTTAACCTCTTTTCCTTCCTGAAGGCATTGGATAAAGTATTTAATTTCCGTATAATAGGGTCCTAAATTGGAAATGTTGATTCCCGCTGAAGTATCCTCTATGTCATACTCCCGGTGAAGCTTGGGGTACTCGATTGTGCCGTCATTTTTATAGACGGCCAGAGGATTCTTTTCCCGTCCCCGGAATATGACGCTGGCTTCCTCAAAGCACGCGTGGAAGCTGGCCTCAAAGGGAAGTGAGGAGCTTATATCCCATATGCCCTCTGTCACGGCAAAAATTTTCCCGAATTCATAGGCGGTAAAAATCTGGTTAATCATGCCGCTGCTGAAAGCGGTGGCTTTTACGTCAAAGGAATCCGGTTCCCCCAGCATATATCGGAGAAAGTCCAGATCGTGGACATGCAGGTCCAGCACTACGGAACCGCTTTCCTCCTCCTTGTGAAACCAGTCCTCATATCCCCATGCCGCATCCCCGCTGACTCTCTGCATGGTAATTGATTTTAATTCTCCGAATCTGCCGGTGTCATAGCATTCCTTTAAGTAACGGTACTCGTCAAAGGATCTCACCACCTGCCCCACCATTACCTGAACATTATTTTTCGCTTTTGCATCGAGAAGCCTTTGGGCTTCTTCCTCTGTCAGGCACACGGGTTTTTCTATAAATACATGGATTCCCCGGTTCATTGCCGCTACTCCATGGTCCGTATGAAGATAGCTGGGAAGACAAATATGTACACTGTCTAAGTCTTCCGTCTCCAAAAGCTGCGCATGCCGGTGCTGTACAGCCTGGCTTTGGGCCAGTGAATTGCCGCCTTTTCCAGAAATTCCGGCCTGCAGTCTGCCAGGGCTGTTACCTCCACATCAATAGCAGTCGATAAGGCTTTCAATGTCAGGTTATGTGTAGTCCCCATTCCGCCGCATCCGATCAGTCCAACTTTCATTTTATCATCCTCTTTCCTTTAGTTTGTACAGTGACCTTACTAATTAGATTTAAAATATAAGCCATAAAGGTCAAAGTATTTGATTCTGGCTTTTTGTAAAGGTAAATTTCATTTATTTATTAAGGGTACAATAGCATTGTGTGGTGAATATGTCAATATTTATTTTGAAAGTTATTAATATTATAAACTGATTTGTAATATTTAACTGTATAAAGCTGTGATAATTTGTGTATTTATACCATTTGATATTATTTATTAATTGGTATTACAAATTATATTAACAAATTACACTTGATTTAGTAATTTAATTTAACATAATAAATCTGATTTTATTGAAAATGGGTGTTTTTCATTGATAATAACTTTTTTCTGTAATTTTTGGGGAATGATTGCAACAATCTATGCTTTGTGATAACATAACATTAATAATTCCACCTTACTAAATGCAGCATAAGCCAGGGTTGTCCCGGTGAACTGCTGCCCATGGAGCTGTGGATATTTTGGAAAGGACAGCAGGATGTGATGAAGCTTGTAAATCAGCAGTTAATTAAAAATACCAATTTAAAACAGTTGTATAATTCCATATACCGTAATCCCGGAATCTCAAGGGCCCAGCTTTCTAAGGATTCCCACTTAAGTAAAACCGCGGTTTCCTCTCTGGTGGATGAGCTGATCGCGCGTAAGTTTGTTTATGATTCCGGGGCCAGCGGGAGCACCAATGTGGGGCGCAAGCCCAACAGCCTGCTGCTTCGCGCGGAGCAATATTATGTGGCAGTGTTCTGCCTGGAGGAGAACAGGCTGAACGCGGCTCTTGTGGATATTACCGGAACCACGTCCTTTTATGAACAGTTGGATGCGCCCTCTCCGGAAAGCTACCTTCCCTTATGCAGGGAATACGTCCAAAACACTGTGCTGCAGCAGATACAGAAGGAACAGCTTCTTGGCATCTGTATGGTGGTCCCTGCCATGATTGATCCTGACAGGAAAGAGATATTTGCCACCACCTTAAACCTTCCTGGAAAGGACTTTGTCGGTGAGCTTAAGCGCGCGTTTCCTGATGTTTCCGTAGCTCTTTTAAATGATACGGCCTGCTTCGCCTATGCGGAAAAGGTTTATGCGCAGGTTGCGGAAAGGGATTTCGCTTTTATTAATTTCGGCAAGGGCATCGGAGCCACTCTTTTTATCCGGGATGAGATGCTGGGCCGGGCCTGTGCTTCCCATACCCAGTTCGGCCATTACTCCATTGATCCAAAGGGGAAGCTCTGTTCCTGCGGAAACCGGGGATGTCTGGAGCTGATGATCGGAGAGGATTCCTTAAAGGAAAGGATTTCCAAGGCGGGAGACAGCCCTGCATTGAGGAAATTACCGGCCGTTACCTATGGAAACCTTGGGCAGGCCAGCGTGTATGGGGATGTGGTTGCCTGCAAGGTCATGCATGACATAGCAGAAGAGTTTTCCATGGCCTTATGCAATCTGATCTGCATGGTTCACCCGAAGCTGATTATTATCGGCGGCAAGGGAAAGAATCTGGGGCCTTTGTTTCTGCAGAACATACAGGACTGCCTGCGCACCACGGGATTTCGCCGTATGGTGGATTCTGTCAGCGTCAGGTACAGCCTTCTGGATTCCGATGCCTTATATAACGGGGCCATGAAATATTTCTTTGACATTCACTTCAATTTTACACAGGATATGGCCGGGGCCTTTTTCATCGGCTGAACAGGGCATTTGACCATGGCGATTATATAATCTTGAAAGAATCTTAAAAGGGGGTAGCTTCAATGAGAAAATTAAGAGCCGCAATCATGGGATGCGGAAGGATCTCCGCCTGTTATGAGGATGCCTTTCGCAGGCTATCGGATTACGTGGAGCCGGTGTGCGCCATTGATATTGACGAGGAGCGGGCCAGGAACTTTGCAGAGAAATTCAATTGCCATTTCTCCACGGATTTGGATTCCGCACTTCAGTATGATCCGGAGGTAATACATCTATGCCTTC
>JASGGP010000365.1:0-4279 GCA_047604985.1 Lacrimispora sp. | reverse complement strand
CTATGCAGGAGCCACTCTTGGACCCAATGCCGGAAGAATTGGGGACGCCCTGCTTCCTGTAGGCTCCCGGATATACCGGCTTTCAAAAAATGACGGAGAAAACCAGCTTCACGGCGGGGCAGTGAATTTATCTTCCCAGCTCTGGAAAATTGTATCTGCAGCTTCCGGTCTGGAATCAGCCTCCATTCTGCTGTCCGCCAGCCAGCCTGACGGCCTGGAGGGATATCCGGGCAACAGAACCTATCATGCCAGATATACCCTGGAGGACACTAACTGGCTTACCGTAGAATACACTGCCTCCACAGACCTTCCTACCTATATTAATATGTCCAACCACACCTACTGGAATCTTTCCGGGGATTTTTCCGTCTCCGGGCTGGAACAGGAGATTCAGATTTTTTCCAATAGTGTGTGCATAAATAATGAGAATCATGTCCCGGCAGATATTATTCCAGCAGCAGATACGGTCTTTGATTTCCGTTCTCCCGGACAGCTCCTTTCCCGAATCCGGTCTGCAAAAGGCCCTGTCTGCAAGGAGCAGCTTTCCATTGGACAGGGATACAACAACGCTTACATTCTTAATAAAAATCAGACTTTCCGGCCGCTGCGTTTTGCCAAACGGCCGGGAGAGCTAAAAAAAGCCTGCATCCTGCGGGATAAAAAGACCGGCCGGACCTTGAAAATGATGACAGATGCGCCTGCCCTGGTGTTATATTCTGGTGGATTCTTACCTCAGGGAATGGCTTTGCAGGGCGGTGCTTCCTCTTTTGCCTCCTGCGCCGTTGCGCTGGAAGCCCAGGATATACCCAATATAATGCACTTACTTCCTGACAATTATCAGCTTACCACCCCGGAACATCCATTTTACAGGATCATCCGTTACCATATTTCATAGTCCGTTCCTCTGCAGAAAGCAGAAAAACCGGGGAAACGAGAATCCCCCTTGCCATCTTCTTCCTATTTGATATAATACAATTATCCATAAAGCGGTAAAACGCCTGAAAGGAGAATGGCATGGAGCTTAAGTGTAACCATTGCAGCAAGCTGTGCACCTCGAAAATCCCTCTTTTTGAGCCCCTCTCCTTAGAAGAACAGATGGAACTGGTTTCAAAGACCCGCCATCTGGACTACAAAAGAGGGGAAACGGTTTTCTGGGAATATGACCCGGCGGATAAAATAATGGTTATCCGTTACGGCAAGGTCAAGATCAACCGCTATTCCCTGGAAGGAAAGGAATACGTTCTTGATATACTGACGGAAGGCGACATATACGGAGAACAGAATATCTTCGGCGGAAAGGCCTTTGAGGCAAATGCCGTTGCCCTGGGAGAATGCGGGGTCTGTCTCATCTCCCTGACAGACATCCATGAGCTGATATTAAGAAAACCTGAAATCGGAGTTAAAATATTAAACGTGGTGGGGCAGAAGCTGTCGGCGGCAAATGAGCTGGTGCAGCTGCTGTCCGTAAATGATGCCAAGGCCCGGGTTGCCGGCTTTCTCTTATTCAGAAGCAGCCGGATCAAGGGAGAAACCATTGAACTCACCAGAGACGACATATCCGCCTATATCAATGTCAGAAGAGAGACCATCAGCAGAAAGCTGGGAGAGCTCCAACGGGAGGGTGCGATTGCACTGGAAGGGAACCGTAAGATCCACGTGCGGAACAAAGATATTCTAAGGGATTCCTTTGAAAAAGTTTTTAAATAATGATTTAAATCACATTTTTTATCTTCTTTCCCGGTTATACTAGCCTTACAAACAGATCAGCCGCTGCTGAAAAAGCAGGATTTGGGGAAAGAGGAGGAAAATTATGATTACAGGTAAAATGAAAGTGACCGATGTGGTTAAGGCTTATCCGGAAGCAGTTGAAATCTTCAATGATTTCCATATTGACTATTGCTGCGGCGGAAAGGATGCCCTTGAAGATGCCTTACAGGAGCTGGGAATCGAATCTAAGAGCTTCATCGAACTTCTGAATAAAAAGCTTGTGAATCAAGCTCATAAATCAAATAAGGGACAAGTGCTGGCCGTGGAACGGCTGACGGAAATGGGGGTTCCGGACCTGATCGACTATATTATTGATACTCACCATTCAAAGGAGAGAGTCCTGCTGGCAGAAATTGATGAGCTGATCAACAAGGTCCTGCTGGTTCATTATGAACACCATAAGGAGCAGCTGGTTCCTTTACACGGACTCTTTTCAGACTTGAGAAAAGAGCTGCAGGAACACTTCGCAAAGGAAGAAAAGCTTATTTTCCCCTATATGAAAGAAACCTTTGCGGCGAATAAGGATGCCGGATATGTAAAAGAGCTGGAAGATGAACATGAAGCGGCCGGGAATCTGATAAAGGAAATCACAGCCTGCACCAATGACTTTACTGCGCCGGAAGACGGCTGCGCTTCCTACCGCCTGGTCTTCCAGAAGCTGCAGGAGCTGGTTAAGGATGTGTATATTCATATATTTACAGAAAACTCACTGCTATTTCAAAAATATGAAGGAGGAATGGAACAATGAAAAAACTTGTGAAAAATAATGTGTACTGGGTGGGCTTTATGGACTGGGAGCTGGAATCCTTCCACGGAGCAGATTATTCCATCAACCATGGCTCAAGCCAGAACGCCTATTTAATTAAGGAAGAAAAGACGGTTCTCATTGATACGGTATGGAAGCCTCATTCCACGGAATTTATCGACAACCTGGAAAAAGAGATTGATTTAAAGGAAATTGATTTTATTATCGCCAACCACGGGGAGGTGGATCACAGCGGTTCTCTTCCCGCACTGATGGAGAAAATCCCCAACACTCCTATTTACTGCACGGCAAACGGGGTGAAATCCCTTACAGGACAGTACCATCATCCGGAATGGAAGTATCAGGTGGTAAAAACAGGAGATTCCATTGACATCGGCAATGGAAAGAAGCTGGTCTTTGTGGAAATGAAAATGCTTCACTGGCCGGACAGCATGGCTACTTATTTAACAGAAGACAATATCCTCTTTTCCAATGACGCCTTTGGACAGCATTTTGCCGTAGAGGAATTGTTTAATGACAAGGCTGACCAGTGCAGGCTCTGGGAAGAGGCCCTCAAGTATTACGCCAATATTTTAACTCCTTTTTCTCCTCTTGTGAAAAAGAAAGTGGAGGAAATTCAGGGGCTGAACCTGCCAATCGATATCATTGCCCCCAGCCACGGTTCCATCTGGAGAGAGAATCCGCTGCAGATCGTGGAGAAATATTATGAATGGTCTCAGAACTATCAGGAGGACCAGATCACCGTGGTTTATGATACCATGTGGGATGGAACCAAGCAGCTGGCCCATAAGATCAGCGCGGAAATATCACGGATTTCACCGGATACCCGGGTGAGGATCTATAATATTTCCAAGATAAACAAGAATGATATTATGACAGATGTGTTTAAATCGAAGGCAATCGCCCTGGGCTCCCCAACTGTGGGAGGAAGTATCCTTTCTTCTGTGGGAGGTTGGCTTGATTTCCTGAAAGAATTAAAATATAAGGGCAAAAAGGCAGCTGTGTTCGGATGCTACGGATGGAGCGGAGAGGGAACAAAGGTCCTTCGGAACGACTGACTGAGGCCGGATTCTCCGTGTGGAGACAGAAGCCAGGTGCCTCTGGAATCCGGAAGAAGCGGACTTTCAGAATGCGGCTGAGGTTGCCAAGGCCCTCTGCCAGTAATAAAGCCGGTAAAAAATTTGGCCGGAACGCAGTTTGAAAAGCGTTCCGGCCTTTTATTATGGTTGCAGTCATCAATACTCAAACTGGCGGTAATAACGGCGGATGACCATTGGATGGCAGAATTCCTTTTCCATATACACATCCACCCGGTTATTTACCGCGTGCATGACAAGATGGGATATGGAGCCCCGGAACTCTTTCCGGATTCCCTCCAGGGGATAATCCTTAGAATCAATCACCGTATAATTCTTGCATACTCTGGGCAAAAATTCCTTGACACGGACGGCTAAGGGCCTCTGTTCATCCTCTCCCATAAAGAGGGTGACCGGGGTTTCTGCATCCACAACCTCCAGCATTCCATGGAAAAATTCTGCACAGGTTATGGATTTCGTCCGGATCCAAAGCTGCTCCTCCCAGTAACACATGGCATAGGAATAGGTGGCTCCCCATTGGTTCCCGCATCCGATAAAATAGTGAGGCATGTCCGGGTTTGACTTTACGTATGCGTATTTCTTTTTAGCATACTCCTGTGCCCACTCATCTGCCCGCTTTTCCACATCCACAAGGGCCTTTGCAAGATGT